>QCNO01000002.1 GCA_003213165.1 OCS155 cluster bacterium AG-426-D23 | reverse complement strand
AAAGGGATTTTATTTTTCTCTACACCATTTAGTAGAGAAGGCGCTGATCGCCTAAATGAGCTCGGGGTTGAGTTGTATAAAATTGGTTCTGGAGAATGCAATAACCTTCCATTGTTAAATCATGTAGCTAATTTTAAAAAACCTATGATTTTGTCAACTGGCATGAATGATATGTCAAGCATAAAAGCTTCTGTTGAAACAATCTTGAGCCATGGAGTTCCTTTAGCATTGCTTCATTGTACAAGTATTTATCCAGCTCCACCAGAAACAATGCGACTAGGCGCCATAACCCATTTAAAAGATGAATTTCCGGATTTAGAAATTGGTCTTTCTGATCATTCTTTGGGCATATCAGTTGCATTAGGGTCTGTTGCTGTTGGAGCTAACATTGTTGAAAAACATTTTACAAAGTCAAGACAGTGGCCAGGACCAGATAATCCATTTTCCATTGAGCCAAACGAGTTAAAGAACCTTGTTGATTGGTCGAAAGAAATATGGAAGGCTCGTGGTGGGAAAAAAGATATCTTAGATGATGAAAAGCCTGTAATTGACTTTGCATACGCCTGCGTTGTTGCAATTAAAGATATCAATAAAGGTGAAGCTTTATCTTTAGACAATATTTGGGTAAAAAGACCAGGAACTGGGGAGATATTTGCAAAAGATTTCGAAGATGTATTAGGCAAGGTAGCAACCGTCGACATATCAGAAAACACACAGCTATCGCATTTTATGTTTAAATAAATATGAATAATTTATCTGACGAAAGAGATTATTTGGCTACAAAAAGAAAGTCACTATTAACAGAAACAGATATAAATAATCACCTTCAAAAAATAAAGGAAAGGTACCAAGGAAAAAAACTTTTAGTAATCGGAGGGGCTGGTTCAATAGGTTCATCATTTATTTATGAAATTGTTAAATTTTTTCCGGATTCAATTCATATAATTGACCCTAATGAGAATGGCCTTACAAATTTAGTAAGAAATTTGCGAAGCAAAGATAACAAAACTTCTCAAATCAAACTTTTGACCTCTCCGCTTGATTTTGGATCAAAAATTAGTGATCAATTTATTATTGAAAATGGACCTTACGATGATGTATTTAATTTTGCTGCAATTAAACATGTTAGATCAGAAAAGGATATCTACTCATTAATGCAAATGTTTGATACTAATGTTATAAAACACTCGAATCTTTTAAATTTACTTGAGGTAAATAACTTAACAAAGTCATACTTTTCGGTATCAACAGACAAAGCTGCAAATCCTGTTAGTTTAATGGGTGCTTCTAAAAAAATTATGGAATTAATACTTCAATGTAAACATTTTGAATTTGAAAATAAAATAAAAACTTCTACAACAAGGTTTGCTAATGTAGCATTCTCAAATGGGAGTTTGTTGCAGTCTTTTTCAATTAGATTTGAAAAACGAGAGCCTATTCCAGCGCCACTTGAAATAAAAAGATTTTTCGTGTCTCATAAAGAAGCTGCCCAAATTTGTATCCTGGCTAGTTGCAATCTCTCGGATGGAAACATTTTGGTTCCGAAAATTAACGATTCATTCAAATTATATCCAATAATTGATGTCGCAAAAAATTTTATTGAAAGTAAGGGTTTAAACCCAGTCCTAGTTGAATCAAAAGAAGATGGCTTCAAAATCATAAATGAAAATAATGAAGATTATCCAGTGGTGACAACGAAGCCTGACACGTCTGGTGAAAAGGAGTTTGAAGAGTTTGTAGGTTTAGGCGAAGAAGTATTAGATTCCAATTTTGTAAATTTTAATGTTGTGAAGTATTCAGATTTCAACAAAAAAGAATTGATAACATTTGTTAATAATTTCAATTTACTTTTGCAAGGAGATGTATCTATATCCAAGACGGATTTAATTAATAATGTAAAAAACATTGTCAAAAACTTAAACCATATAGAAACTGGCGAAAATTTAGACAGTAGGATGTAATTGAAAAAAGTTGCAGTTTTTACGGGAAATAGGGCTGAATTTGGTCTTCAACTACCTTTACTAAAAGAATTAGATAAGAGTGTAAATATTGACCTAACTCTTTTGATAGGTGCAAGTCATATTGATGAAAATTTTGGTTTAACAATCAGAGAGGTAGAAGATTACGGATTTTACTCAAATTACTTAATTGATTTTAAGCATGACTCAGATAATCTTGATAGTAACTCAATAACTATATCGAAGGGTATTTCATTAGTTACAGATGCTCTAAGTAAGATAAAACCTGATTTATTCATTGTATATGCTGATCGATACGAAGGTTTTGCCGCTTTAATCGCCTCGACTCAAATGGGAATCGTTACTGCACATTTTGAAGGTGGTGATATAACTGAAGGTGGTACTTTTGATGATTCAGTCAGACATGCAATGACTAAACTAGCTCATTTACATTTTACAACTAATGAAGATGCTACAAAACGTATATTGCAATTAGGAGAACCAAAAAAAAATATATTCACAGTCGGCCTGCCCTCTATAGATTTAATCAAAGCTGGTGAATTTAGTGATGAAAGCGAATTGGTCGATAGATACAAATTGCAAAATATTAATAATATTATTGTATTTACTCAGCACCCTATACCTATTGAAAAAGATAATATTTCAAATGAGTTTGAATCTATTGAAAGTGCCTTTAAAAGTTTAAAAATAGCTAATTTAAAAATAATATGCACATACCCAAATAGTGATATAGGTGGTAAAGAAATTATTAACATTTTAAAAAGATGGGAAAAAGCTTACGACTTTATAGACGTATATGAATCGTTAGGAAGAAGAGATTTTCATGGTTTACTAAATTTAAACAACTCAAGCAGTGTGATACGAGCTTGCTATGTTGGAAATTCATCAGCTGGAGTCAAAGAAACACCTGCATTAAAGTGTCCTTCGATAATTATCGGAGACCGTCAAAAAGGTAGACTGCATTCAACCAATGTTATATTTGTTGACAATAATGAAGAGCATATTTCTAAAAAAATTAGTATGGTATTTGATGATGATGAATTTATAAATACTTGTAAAGAAGCTATAAATCCATATGGAGATGGAACAATGGGTAAACAGTCTTTAGAAATCATTGAAAATATAAACTTGAACAAAAAATTATTAAAAAAGAGTTTTAATGATATAAACTTTACGAATTAAATGAAATAATATTTTTAAGAACAAAATATGCGCGATATGAAATTATTAGAAAAAAGACGATACCTGTTAAATCATATATAAATGTAAATTTCCACAAAACAAAATGTGCTAAAACAATTGAACATACCACTAAAATTGTCATAAATGAATTTGTTAAGTTAAAGTTAAATTTCCTAGCAAAGAATAAATTTGTCAAAAACCAGATAAATCCAGCAATAAGCATTGAATATGCGGCACCTAGTGTGCCAAAATCTGGAATTAAAACAATATTAAAAATTATATTGAAGACAGTGCCAACGATAATTCCTTTCAAGTTTAAATCTTTTCTTTCATTTACATCAAAAATTATTGTTACAACTGATGCAGAGCTAGCAAAAGCTAAACCTAATAAAAGGATCGGAACAATTTTAATCTGAGAAAAATATGCTTCTGGAAGTAAAAGCTCTATTGCAATTGGAGATATGAAAACACCTGCTAGAGCCAACAAGAAAGCAATCTCAACTTGTTGTTTGATATTTAAAAAATATTTGTTATCATTTTTTTCTCTTGAAAAAAGGATTGGCGCAATTGCAACCATGAAACTTCCAATTATGACGCCAAGTATATCTGTAATCCTGTAAACAGCGTCGTACAGACCAACATCTGCCTGACTTGAGTAAATTTTTATAAAGTATCTGTCTGCCCAATTAATAAGAGAGGAGAAAATAATAAATAGATATGTGTAATTCGAGTAGGAGGATATTTTTTTCAAATTCTGAATTTTCTCTAAATTTTCGAAATTAATCTTATTTCTAACAAAAAATAAAAGTGAGAAATTATTTATTAAAAGTACTAAAACTTGTGCAAAGAAATAAGCAGATACAATCATCCTATCTTGATAGTCAGAAATAAAAATTATAAAGTATACAAAAAGAATTTGAGCTACTGGAGTTGAGATTGACAAAAGTTGGTTGTATTTTAAAACCTTGATACTTTGCTGGTTTGATCTCAATATCGATATTAAAAATCTATTATGTGCAATTAATAAGCTCCCAATTAGTGCAAATCTCAATGGAAGACCATAAGGTAAATCAAAGAATTTTAAATAATTAAAATTGAACCCCATCTCAATAAACAAAAAAATGACAACAAAAATTAATATTGATATATTTAAATATCTTAAGGCATATTTTCTAGCAAAAGCCCTTGTCATTTTTGAAAAATATCTTTCCATCGATGCAGACTTACCTTGTGAAATAAGTCCAATTATTAAAGACTGCATGCCTACCAATAAAGCAATTTCACCCCAAAAAGTTGGATTAATTAATCTCAACAAAACAGGTACAGATAAAATTGAAATAAATTTTGGAAATATTCTATTAATTAGATAGTTTCTTGTATCTTTGGAGAAGTTGGAATTGCTCACTATTTCATTCTATAAAGTAAATTCCAAAATCGAATAATTAATGTTAAATAAATTAATTCTTATTAATATTAGGTTAAATTTTTTATTTATGAAAAAAACATACTCGCTTAGTTTAATTTTTCTAATTATCGCAAGATTAATTTTTGTGTATTATTCATCTAATTTTGATTCAATGATATTTACTAAAGATTCATTCCAATATATTTATTTGTCTGAAGATATTAGAAATTCTTTCCTTACGCCAAAGGTCGATAATTATTGGATAAACACTTTTAGGTTGCCTGGATATCCTATGTTCTTGTCTTTTTTGGTAAACTTTACAGATGTAAAATTTGTTATTTTTACTAATTTTATTTTTGACATAGTAAGTTGTTTTTTAATTTTTAAAATTATTTATAAGCTAAAGAAAGATTACTATTTATGTTTTTTAGGCTCTCTACTTTTCATAATTAATCCGAATGTATTAATTAGTTCTACACAGATAATGACTGAGAATATTTCAATGATGCTAATTTTGATTGCTTTTTACTTTATCGATAGCGAGAAAAATAAAAATATCATTTTTTCTGGTTTTTGTTTTGCAATCTTCGCATTAATTAAGCCTTTCGGAGTTTACATGCTTTTATTCATTATTTTGTGTAAAAAAATTATATTCAAAATTAAATTAGAAAAAATAGGACTTTTTGCTTTGTTTCCGTTAATTTTTATTGGGTTCATATACTTCAATAATTTCCAAAATTATAATACAAGTTTCTACAGTACAAGTTCGTACTTTCATATTCAGTGGCTAAATGATGCAAGTAAATCACTATGTGACGATTTAGACTTTAATAATATCAGGGTATCTGAACCGGGTTACAGGTTTGAGGAGTGGAAAGTTGAAAATGGTTTTGATCAAGATACTATTCCTAAAACTTTAATTGACGGCCTAAGAGAAGATTCTAGAGAGAATTTATTCAATAATTTAGACTGTAAAGCTATCTCAATCACAAGAAGCTCGGTATGGAATATGTTTGGCATAAGACAAAGTAATTGGAACAATTCTTTTATTAAAACTCCATTTTTAGAGCTTATTAAAATTTATTCATTAATTTATGTTCTCATGATTAACTTTGCTCTTTTTGCATCTTACAAATTTAAAAAAAGTAAATTAGAGAGTATTTATATACTGTTTGTGTTGTTTTACCTATTGATAGTATCCATACTGCCCTTTGGCAATGCAAGAACTAGGGTTTTGATAGAGCCACATTTAATAATTATTTTTGTGACTACTCTTAGAAACATATTTGAATCAAGAGATTATTTTTTCAAAAAAACTTAGATAACGTTCACCAACTGAGTCTGAACTAAATAGTTTAATTATTTGTTTTGATACATTTTGCTTTCGTTTAATTTTTATTTTTTTAGCGACATTCATAAAATCAGCTGTGTCTTCAGATTTAAAAAAGTTCCCATTTGAAAATAGATCTATAATTTCCTTTGGTCCAGAAGGACAGTCAGAGGAGATAATCGATAAGCCTAAAATTTGAGCCTCAATTAATGAATTCCCAAGGCCTTCTCTTCTAGAAGGAAATACAAATACATCTGCTATGTTTAAATATTTCAATGGATTTGATACGTTCCCTAAAAAAGTAATAGGGAGATAAGAATATTTTGATTTATATTCTTTTAGCTTACTTCCACCCCCCAAAACAAGAACTTCAAGATTTCTCACCTCTAATAATTCTTCAAGCGAATCAAAAAATATGTCCAGCCCTTTTTGATGTTCAATTCTAGAAGCTGTGACCCATAACTCTTTAGTTTTTTTAAAATCGTTTACTGTTTCATTAATTTTTTCATAGAAAGTTTCAGACAAGACAGGATTATATATAACAATATTCTCATGATTTTTTATTGAACCTTCTATATTCTTCTTGAGCTCATTGGAAATAAAAATATTTCCATCTGAATTATTAAATGAGAAAATTGCCAGTTTTTTATTCAAATAATTTCTAAGACTTCCATTCCAATTTAGAAAATTAGAATTTGCTTCTCTTAAAACTATTTTTGAGTCAATTAATTTTAGAAATTTAAGTAAAGCTAATAAAAAGTTTGGAGTTGGCAGTGTACTGATTACCACCTGTGGATTAATCTTATTAATTGAGTTATTCAATCGAAACACTGAGAAAACTGTCTTAGAAGAATTTAAATATATTATGTTTACTGATTCGTCAATAATACTTAATTCATTCTTTATCTTTTTTGCAATAATCAAATTGACATTTATATTTTTTGAAGATAAATAATTAGCTATTCTTATCAAAGATATTTCAGCTCCACCATAACCCACACTTGGAAGAAAAATGACAATAGATTTTAAATTACTCAATTAGTAGTTTCCATTTTTTTATAGCTTCATTATTGTCTAGTAAATTAATTAAATTGGTCTTTGACAGTAAAACATTATTTTGTTTTTCTTGAAGAGTCATCCTATTGAAATACTTTATGCTTTCATAAATTGCATTGTGATCAAAATTTTTAAGAATTAATCCACTTTCATCAAATAAATCAGCTGTATCACCAATTCGTCCAATAACTACATTTATTTCTGATTGTATCGCCTCTGCAACAGAATTTGAAAATCCTGCATGAAAAGCAGGATGTATTAACAAATCAAAAAAGTGATAGTATGAGGCAGCGTTATTTACATTTCCTATTAAATAAATACTTGATCCAAGGTTTAGTTCATCAATTTTTGCATGAATTGTTTCTTTTTCAACACCTCTACCAAAAATTACACATCTAAAATCCACATTATCGTTTTTTAACTTTTCAAATGCTCTTATTAAATTTTCAAAATTATTTAATGGATCAATTCTTGCTGAAACAGCATATTTATATTTTGAATCTTCAAGAAAATCTAATATTTTTTGTGAAATGATGTCATCTTCTTTTTTTTCTATACTCAAAAGGCCATTTTGAATAAAGAGCAAATTAAGATTTTTATTAAGCTCTTTTTTAAACTGATTTAATCCATTTCTGGAATTAAAAACAAGATGGTCTGCTTTGTAAGATATAAATTTAAAAATTGTGTGTCTTAACAGTGATTTTTTACTACTTCTTTTGCCAAGCCTGTCACTTCTTACCGAGTAGATAAGTTTTGTGTTTTTTTGCAATATATTGGATAGATACCCAAAAACATAAGAGTGAAACATGAAAGATATAATTACTTTATTTTGTGCATTACTATTATTTATTATTTTACGTATTCTAAGAATAGTTTTTAGGGCAAGCCTAGCTAGGCGTAAATATTTAAAAAATATCTTTGATGCAGACGAATAAATTTGAAATCTTAGAATATTTATATCTTTGTTTACTAAATGACTAAGTTCGTCACCTTTTTTTAAAATAAGAAGATTGACTTTATAACCAGATTTGCTTAAAGCGTTAGCTAGCCAAATAGCTTGACGTTCAGCTCCGCCAGTAAATAAAGAGGTGGAGATCAAAAAAATTTCAGTTCCCATATCTAACCTTTTTCAAAATATAATAATTTAAGTGTTCCTTCATAGGTATTTTCTGAAATTAACATATAACCTTCGTCAATTAATTGTTCACCTACTATCCTTAATTGTCCAATTGTATTTGGCAATTCGATACCAATCAGTATTGCTGTTGGGTAATTTGCAATGGTTGAAAAAGGCTCAACTTTTTCAAATTGTTTAGAAATATATAAATTATCAATATCATTCTTAACACCGCAATCACCAGCGGAGCTGTAACCAAAACCATATTCTTTTTTTGAATAATATAAAAATGCTTTACTTTGCTCTTCTGTAACTATTATTGCTTCGTTTACACTATTAAATTTCAGGTTTACATCAGCAAGCACATCACTTATGGGTTCATTTTTGTAATAAATTGAGACAGTGAACATAACAACAAGTAGATAAGCAATAGCTGTATATGAAAATATTTTATAATCAGAAAATATTTTTAATTTTGAAAAAATTAAATCTATAAAATTTAAAAATAGGATTATTGAGAAGGGTAAAAATAGTAAGTCTGTTCTTCCACCACCTAAAGGATAAAATTTCATCAAAGAGAAGAGATATAATAACACCAAGCCAACGAATGAAAATAAGATAAGTTCATTTCTTCGAAACATAACAGTAATAATTGATATAAAAATTAGAAGTACAAAGACAGGGTGTGGAAATATTGGAAAAATAGATTTCATAAGTAACTGGTTTAAGAAATAAAAAGATTCAAAAAAACCACTTGAAGATTGAGTATTTATAAAAAAGTTATCCCAGTATCCTCCATTTGAAACTCTAGATAATTTACCAAATAAATTATCTATGAATGGAAAAGTTAATACAATTAGCGACAAAACCAAAATGATAGATTTTTTGTTTGATTTCAATAAAAATAAAATCAAAATTGCCAAAGGCAATGCAGAAACAAAAGATAGTAAAAACAGGATAAACGAAGCGGTTACAAAATAAAAAAAATATATTCTTTTAATTTCCTTATCTTTATAATTTTGGAAAAACCATAGACAAAGAACCGTCGTGAAAATTTCAAAATTATATTGTTTTAGAGCCACCGTATAAGTATTAAAAATTGGTGAAGAAATTAATAGTGCGCTACCCAACAGCGCAAGATTGAAATTAAATAATTTTTCTAAAAAATTAAAAAATAATGTAATTGTTAAGAGAGCAAATAAAATTATAATTCCAGAAATAAAATATTCTGGCCACTCAAAAATTCGTGAAGATAACCATATAATTGACGAAAATAGTGGGTGTTGATCTCCCCACTCGAAAGCACAAATTAATCTATCAAAAAATATTGGTTCTAATTCTGCAACATCATCTTGTTGGAAATTAGTTGGGAACAAATGATTTCTTAAATTAAAAATAAATATTGAGCATAAAGAAATCGAAGTTAGATTACTCTTATTTTTTATAAATTTTAAAGATATCACTTAAACATTATATTAAAAGACTATGAACATATAATTTCATAAAATAAATTATTGCTTTAATATGTTTTATCAAATCAATAGTTATTAAAATTACGACATGATAGTTGGAACAAATTCAATAATTAATGATATTTTTGATGTACTCTACAAATTTTCGATCCAAGAAGATGTTCAATTAAATTATTCACAGATTGAAAATGTTGATATTCAATGTAACAATCTTGTCAAACTATCTTCTGATGATCGAATTGAGGAAATTAAAACAGCTATTGAAAAAAAATTAAAAAATAATAAATATATCCAAGATATTTCTTTTGCAGGGAACAATT
The DNA here is from genome assembly GCA_003213165.1 of OCS155 cluster bacterium AG-426-D23. Classification (GTDB taxonomy): domain Bacteria; phylum Actinomycetota; class Acidimicrobiia; order Actinomarinales; family Actinomarinaceae; genus Actinomarina. The sequence goes on along the minus strand of QCNO01000002.1, from coordinate 181,451 downwards.
TCATAAACATAATTTTAAGTGAAGAATATTTGGAAAAAAATTTGTTAAGTGACTTAAGCAAGCTAAACGGAGAAAAAGCTTCAATATTAATAGATTATGGTGGTCCAAATATTGGAAAATCATTACATGTTGGACATTTAAGAACTCTAAACATAGGTAGATCGATTTATAAAATAAATAAAATCGCGGGAAATGATGTTACATCGGATATTCACTTAGGTGATTGGGGAATGCCTGTAGCTTTAATCTTATGTTACATAAAGAAAATGAACATAAAACTTTCGAATTTAAAACATAACGATTTAGAGACAATTTATCCTGCTGCAACAGAACTAGCAGAAGATGATATAAGTTTTTATGAAGAAGCTAAGAATATATCAAAAAAACTTAATGAGAACGATGAAGTACTTAAAAAAGAATGGAAAATTATATACGATGTATCAGTTAAAAATATTAATGAACTACTTCATAAACTTGGTCATGGATTTGATTGGTTTTATGGTGAAAGTGATGTTGTAAAAGAAACAAAATTAGTTATTGACGATGCAAAACTAAAAAATAAAATTGTTGATGACAATGGTGCTTTGCTTTCAAAAGAACCATCAGACCCACCTATATTACTAACTAAATCAGATGGTTCATATTTGTATATAACAACCGATTTAGGAACAGTATATTTCAGGGAACAAAACGGTAACTTTGACAAATATCTATATGTAGTTGACCAAAGACAGAGTAATCACTTTATTCAGCTTTTTAAAACAGTAAAGTATTTTGAATTGTCAAGTTCTGAATTTTTACATGTCTCGTATGGAACAGTTAATGGCCAGGATGACAAGCCTTTAAAAACACGTGATGGTGGTGTTTATAAGTTAGAGGAATTGTTAAATGATGTTAAAAAAGAGTTATTGAAAAAAAATAGTAATACAACTCTAGTTGAAGAATTAGCCAACTCTATATTGACCTATTCTGATTTGTTACCGAGTAGAAATCAAAATTATAAATTTGACATAGAGAAGTTCGTTGATGTGAATGGTAAGACAGGAATTTATCTTCAGTATGCTCAAGTTAGAGCAGGAAAAATCTTAAGTCAGTATCCAACCCAAAACAACAAAGAAGTCCTTGACAATTTAAATGAGGACGAAAGAAAACTTGTATTTGAGATTACAAAACTCCCTTATTATTTTTTTAAATCTTTAGAAAAGAATGAACCACATCACATTGCAGAATATGCATATAGCCTGTGCCAAATATTCAATTCTTTCTATTCAAACAATAAGATTTTTTCAGCCTCTATATCTGAAACTGTGATGAATCAAAGATTATTTATAGTCAAATCTTTTTATACAACTATTCATACAGTATTTGAATTGCTTGGGATGAGCCCTGTCAATGAAATGTAAATTGTAAATAACTAAATAAAAAATTGAGAAGCAAACATCCATACCAATAAAACTATGCTGAAATTTGATTTATCGAGACTTGAGAATCTTCGCTCTAAATTATTCAAAATAAAAATTAATATAGGAATAACAATAAAACCTGAAAATGATATTGCCCTAGTCAAAGAAACAACTTCTTGTAAAATTAGAGTATCACTTGGTAATAGTACTTGAAAGAAAATTAAGAAAAACAAAGAAGTTAGAATAGCAAATGTAATATTTGCTATTAAATCACTAAATGAAGTGTTGATAAATTTAAATGAATTTAAAAACTCAATAGGTAAAAATAATAAAAACAGGGCTGCAAAAAATATCAACAGACTCCAAAATAAACTTTGGCCAGACCATGTGGTAATTAGTCTTTCAGAAAAATTTGCAGATTCAAAGAATAGATAAACAGAAAAACCAAGCAAACAAGATCCTAGAGTAAAAAAATATAGACTTAAAGTAGTTTTTAAATGATTAAAGTTGAAATTGATTAAATTTTGATTATTCATACAGAAACATTATAAACTCATTTTTCTATTAAAATATTTCGTAATGTTTGAATTTATAGATACACCAAATCCAAATGCAAAAAAAATAATGGTTGAACATAATTTTGAAATATCAATTTATTTAGATGCGGAATCAATTGAAGATAAAAATTTAAAGACTTTATTTAATCATCACGATGTAGAAAATATTTTTAGTGGTCCAGGGTTTCTAACAATAACAAAAAAAGCAAATTCTTTATGGGAGAATATAATACAAGATTTAGATACTTAGAATTGATAGTATATAGTTATGGAAAATTTTAATTCAGATCCAAAACCTGGAAGACTAATACTTCCACTAGTCTTGATTGGAATGATCGCTACAACCTATACTTTCATCAACAGGGTTGCTGAAAATAATGATCTGGAACTACAAACTGAACCTGAAGTAGTTCAAGAAGAACAAACAGAAGAAGAGGTACAAGAAGATACTACTACAACCACAACAACAACCCTTCCTGAAAGTTTCATTTCCTATTTGGAAGAAATTAATGGTGAGAGAATTGTTGCTATTAACTTAGCTCAAGAGGTACTTCAGGCAAATGATAATTGGGATAACAAAACGGTAACATACCAAGAGGCAAAGCAAGAGTTCGACGATTTTATAAGTAAATGGGCCGAGTTTGTTGATATATTATCAAATCCAGGGCCACCAAGCGAATTTGCAAATTTGGTTACAAGCCATGAGGAAATTAAAACTTTAGTCAACTTAGTCTATGAAGATACCATAGAGCTTAAAGCCGGTTTAGAATCCTCTGACACCGGAGAAAGAAGATCTGCGGCACTAGAATCATTTAATTCTAATCTTGATCAGCTAACAGATAAAATTTCTGAAATTGTTGCCTCTGCTTCTAGCTAGAAGCTGCTGAACATACAGTATCAATCATCAACATAGCAATCACATAAGGATCGCCATTTGCATTAGGCCTTCTGTCTTCAAGATAGCCTTTTTTATCTACCTCTACTTGCCATGGAATTCTTATTGAAGCACCTCTGTCACTAACCCCATAAGAAAAAGTATCGAAACTTTGAGTTTCATGGTCTCCAGTTAGTCTATCTTCAATATCTGCGCCGTAATTTTTAACATGCAAGTCTGCATTTTTACCTAGTGCTTCACACCCAGCAACAATTGCTTCATATCCTCCATCTTCTCTCATTTGTTTTGTTGAGAAGTTTGTATGCATACCCGCACCGTTCCAATCTCCTTTTACAGGTTTTGGATTTAAAGTTGCAGAAATATTCCAGTCTTCAGCAATTCTATAAAGCAACCATCTCGCAACCCATATGTGGTCACCAATATCTGGTGCTCCAACTGGGCCGATCTGAAATTCCCACTGGCCTGGCATAACCTCTGCATTTGTACCAGAAATTCCTAAACCTGCTTCAATACAAGCTGTAGCGTGTGCTTCTGAGATTTCACGTCCATATACTTCGTCTGCACCAACCCCACAGTAGTAGCCTCCTTGAGGGGCAGGGTAACCTGAAGGTGGAAAACCAAGAGGTTGACCATATTTTAGAGAATCATAAGATTGCTCATAAAATGTATATTCCTGTTCCATACCGAACCATGGTTCAAACTCGCTAAAATTTGAAGCTGATTCAACTAGTGCTGCTCTTGTATTTGATGCATGAGGAGTCATATCTACATTCATAACTTCACACATTACTAATATGTTGTCTCCGCCTCTTACTGGGTCTGGAAACTGAGCAACTGGTTTTAATACGCAATCAGACTGGTCTCCTGTTGCTTGTTGCGTACTTGAACCATCAAAGCCCCAAATAGGTGGCTCTGTTCCTTGTTCTATTATTTTTGTTTTACTCCTTAGTTTTGCGGTTGGAGTTAGACCGTCAATCCATATATATTCTGCTTTTATCTTCATGAAAATAATGTAATATGTATTCAAAGAAATGTTGTTACAGAAATATTAAATAATTGTTTCCAAAATGATAGATAGCTATATAAACATTGATAAAAGCCATAAAAGCTTTGACAAAGCCTTTGTAGATCTTGGGTTAAATAAACTCGTACTAAAAAACGTAACTAATTCAAGCCAAATTAATTTGGTGGTTACTTCTCTATCTAAATATGGGGAGACAAAAAAAAATTTATCAGACTTTGAGTCCACGAACAAGTCCTTCCCAACCTTGATTATTGCTGATGACAAGGACTTTGAACAATCAGTAGATTTAATTCAAAATCCTCTAATAGAGCTAATGTCTAGCAGTAGCAATATTGAGGAAGTTGGTGCACGGATTCATGCTTTAGTGGGAGATAGTCAATCAGAAATCCTTGAATTTAAAGATCTCTTAATTAACCTCAAGACTTATGATGCGAAAGCTGGATCTACTTTGCTGGATCTAACTTTTATGGAATATGAGTTGCTTAAGTTTTTTGTTGAAAATCAAGATAATGTTTGGTCAAGAGAGCAGCTTCTTGAAAAGGTGTGGGGTTACGACTATTTTGGTGGTGCAAGAACAGTCGATGTACACGTTAGAAGACTTCGAGCAAAATTAGGAGACCAGAGAAAAGATTGGATTAAGACTGTTCATTCGGTTGGATATAAGTTTAACTAAAACTGTTGCCGCAACCACAAGTTCGAGAGACATTTGGATTGTCAATGGAAAATCCTGATTCCATTAAACCCTCTTTATAGTCTAAGGTTGCACCTTTAACATGCTCTAAACTTTGACCGTCTACAACTATGTTGACACCATCATATTCTTCAATTACATCATCATCAAATTTGTCCGTGTCAAAAAACATTTCATATGAAAAGCCTGAGCAACCTCCTGGCTTAACACCCATTCTTAGAAAACTGTCTGCTGATGATTCTTCTGATTTCAGCTCATTTAACTTTTTCACAGCACTATCAGTTGCAAGTATTGCGCGTGAAGATTTTATTTGTATATCCATATCTTTACATTATAACAAATATCTAGTTATTCAATAAATTTGTAATTACATCTTTTTCAAAACTACTTAGAATACTTGTATGATTCAAAATGATATCTTATTAAAACACCTATCGACCGTATTTGACCCTGAATTAGGGGCTAATATTGTCGAATTGGGTATGATAAAAGATATTCAGCATACCGACAAAACAGTAAAAATTAAACTAGCCCTTACAATTGCTGACTGCCCGATGAGAAATCAGATAGAAACAGAAATTAATAGAAAATTAAAACTTTTAGAAAATGTTGAAAATGTAGAAATTACAATCACTGCAATGGACCAAAAAGATCGAACTGCTGTCATGGAAAAGGCAAGAAAGAAAGCGAGAGAGAATGCTCAACCTACGAATGTAGATCCCAGAACAAGAGTGATTGCTATTGGAAGCGGAAAAGGAGGAGTTGGAAAATCAACTTTATCTGCAAACATTGCATTGGGTTTAGCAAAAAAAGGATTTCAAACTGGGTTATTGGATGCTGATATTTGGGGGTTTTCAATACCAAGACTTTTAGGAATCTCCGGAAGAATTGAAGCAAATAGTGATAAAAAAATGATTCCTTATACAATTGGAAATTTAAAAGTAATCTCTACTGGTCTTATAACAAGCAACGAAGATACTGCTCTAATGTGGAGAGGTTTGATGTTGAGCAAAGCCCTAGAACAATTCTTAACTGATGTACAGTGGGAAGATTTAGATTACCTGATAATTGATTTGCCACCTGGTACAGGAGATATACAAATGGCGCTAAGTAGACTACTTCCGCAAGCGGAGCTAATTGTTATTACAACTCCGCAACTAATGGCACAAAAGGTTGCCACCAGAGTTGCTGATATGGCAAAAAGAAGTTTTATACCTCTTTTAGGGGTAATTGAAAATATGTCATATTTTGAATCAAACACAGGTGAAAAATTTAATATCTTTGGTGAGGGTGGAGGTGAAGCTTTGTCGGATAAATTTGGGATACCTCTTTTAGGAAAAATACCTATTGGAGAAAATACAAATGATATAGCCGACAGTGGTACTCCATTAATTAATCAAGAAAATAATTCTGTAACAAAAGTAGAAATAGAAAAATTAATTAATAATATTGCAATCAAACTTCCTCCAATTATTGATGAAACATGTACTGGTAGACTTGCAAAAGTATTTGAGGAATTATCAAATCAATGAACCCTGTTTCTGTTAATGAATTAACTGAATCCGTAAATTCTAATTTACCTAGAGATGTAAAATCTCATATTGCAAAAAATATTCTTACTAAAGAAAAAGATTCTGAAACTGCTAAAAATATATTCGCCAAACTTGTAAATGATTTAAGTTTAAAAACACAAAAAGAAGTTATCAATGCAACCGGTACTTTGCTTCATACAAACTTAGGTCGTTCACCAAACAAAATAAGTTACCCCGGCACATATACAAATATTGAATATGATCTAACAACATTATCCAGAGGAAAAAGAAATGAATATTTATCTGTACTTATGAATAATTTGATAGGGTCTGAAGATATTATATTTGTTAATAACAATGCTTCCTCTCTTTTTGTTTCTCTAAAAGCTATATCGAAATTACACAACATTGAAAGTGTGATTATTTCTAGAGGTGAAATTATAGAAATTGGTGGTTCTTACAGGCTTCCCGAGATAATAAATGAGACTGGTTTAAGTCTTGTAGAGATAGGTACAACAAACAAAACTCGATTGAGTGACTATAAAAAAGCATTAGAAAAATATCCAAATTCTCTGATACTTAAAGTTCATAGGTCTAACTTTTCGATTAGTGGTTTTACAGAGGATGTTTCAATTTCAGAACTTGCTGAATTAAAAAATAAATATGATGTCTTTCTTTTACATGACCTAGGCAGCGGTTTGGTAATTGATAAGAAGTTTTTAGAAGTTAACAATGTCAATATCTTTAGAGATGAACCATTTGTACAAGATTCACTTTCTGATGGTTCAGATTTGGTGATGTTTTCAGGAGATAAGTTATTTGGGTCAGTTCAATCTGGAATGATTGCAGGAAATGAGGGGTTGGTTAAAGAAATTAAAAACTTCAGTTTGTTTAGAACCTACCGTTGCTCACCGATTACGTTATTTGAACTTCAAGAAACTGCAGTTAAATATTTAAATAAAAAAGAAAAAGAAATACCGTTCTGGAATCTAATTACTGAACCCTATTCCTCTTTAGAAGAAAGATGTAAAATTATTGCAAAATCTATCTCTTTTTCTACAACTATAGAAAAAGGTAAAAGTGTAATTGGTGGAGGTACTCTACCAAGTGTAACTTTAGAATCTCCTATCTTGCTTATAGAATATGAAAAAACAGGTAATATCATTAATCGGTTAATTAAAAATGATATACCAATAGTTCCGAGGATTATTAAAGATCGAGTATGTCTTGATTTGAGAAGCGTATTTAACGATCAAGATGCAGCAATTGTACAAGCATTAAATAATACATGACCGTATTGGCAACTGCTGGCCATGTAGATCATGGAAAGTCAACTTTTGTAAATTTCATAACAGGTCAAGAAACAGACAGACTAAAAGAAGAAAAAACTCGCGGATTAACTATTAATCTTGGATATACCTATTTTGAATTTAAAAATAAAATAATTTCTATTGTTGATGTTCCAGGACATGTTGACTACTTTAAAAATACTGTTGCTGGATTTGCAAATGTTGATGGTATCATTTTCTGCATTGATTCTGTTCAAGGATGGTCTAATCAATCAGAGGAGCATTTTCAAGCAATTAGCAATCTGAAAATTACTAATATTTTTTTTGTTCTTACAAAAACAGATTTGCTAGATACTTCAATAGATAGGGGGTTTCTTGAAAAAAAATTAAATTCTAATAAATTAATAAATTATACAATTGAAGAATTTAGCTATAAAACTAGTGATCTCAGAATGTTTCAAAAGAAAATAGTAGATTTCTTCAAGTCCGATACATTAGAAAATCCAAATTCATTATGGATAGACCGTAGCTTCACCAAAGATGGAATTGGCAAAGTTGTAACTGGTACTGCTTCTATGGCTTTTGATTTAAATAAGATTTATCTTGCAAGAACAAACAAAATATTGGAAGTAAAGGAAATACGAAATACTGAAAACATAGTTAAAAATACCACCACTACTTCAAGAATCGCTATTTCTCTCAAAAAGAGCATTCAAGACGAAATTGGTAGAGGTGATTTGTTAACAAATGAAATTGTTTTCTCAGGTAAATATATTTTTGCAATTACTGATAAACATGCTTCTAAATTTAACAAAAAAGGAAGTAATAGATTATTTATTGGAACAAAAAATCAAATTGTTGAAAAGTTAGAAGTTGTAAATATTTCAGAAAAAAATTTAATATTTATGAAGCTACCAAATAATCTGCCAATTTTAGAAAACCAAAAAATATTAATTCAAAATTTGGTATCCAATGATTTTATGGGTGGAAAGATTGCATTTGCTACAAACAATAATAATCTAGTGAAAAAATTTTTTAAAGAAATCCGAAAAACTGAATCTATTAATCTAGAAAAAGCATTTACTCTATTGCCAGAAAATCTAATCGAGAATTCGAGAGACTATATAAGTATAGGCAACAAATATCTGTCCAAAGATCATCTGGAGTCTATTGTCGAAAAAATTAATGAAAATATAAAAACTATAAATTCGGTGGGTGTAAATAATTATTTTTATAATGAATTTTTTCTAGAGCACAATTATTTAGACGAATTAATAAATAAAATCGATGGGTTTAATGTTATTAACAACCAGTTAATTATTGATAAAAATATTGATGTTGATTTGGATGTTTATCAAAATATTATTAATCAAATATCTGATGATTTATCAGTTAAGTATGTTGATATAAACAAGTTCGATAGACAGTCGGTAAAAAAACTATTTATGAGCGAGTATCTATACAGGGTTGATAAAAATATAATTATTGGAAAAGAGCATGTTTCAAAACTTGTTGATATTCTAAAAAAGTTACCTGATGTATTTGATGTATCCGAATTTAAAGAAGAATCTAACTTGTCAAGAAAATTTGCAATACCCTATTTGGAGTTTTTAGATAAATATCTTTATACTTCAAAAATTGATAGTTCTGGAAAGAGAAAAAAACTAGTTTGATGCGTAAATATTTTCTCGTTTTCTTTCAACCTCATTTAAGCCACCCCATACACCAAATGGTTCTGAAATTTCATTAGCTTCTTCCAAGCACTCAATCTTTACTGGACAACCACTACAGACTGCTTTGGCCTTAGCTTCCCTTTTTTCTCTATCTTCTTTTTTTTCAAATGTTGCCGGTGGAAAAAACAGATTACTACTGTGTTGTCTGCAAAGTGCATCGTATTGCCATGTAGAAACTTTTATTTGAAGCATATCTAAACAGTAATTAAAGATTGTGACGTGTAAAAAGATTTTTTTCGCGAAGTAATTGTCTAGATTGACAGTTTTCCGTCTATTTCAGTAACTTCTACTTCTTGATCAAGTTGAAAAGTTTGGTTATTTTGTATTTCTACAACAAATTTATTTCTTTCAAACTGGACCAGAGCTTTACTATCGCCCAGCATTTTTAAAATTTTTACTGTTGAACCCTCAAATGATGACATTGCACTTGTATCTGTAGTAAGTCTTGATCTAATCACCGTAGGTATTGCAACGAAATAAAAGAAAGAAATAATAGCTGAACAAAATATCATCAAGAAATTATTTATTTCCAGCTGGTAATTCATAAACATCACAATTGATGAAATGTGTAAGATAGAAAAAGCGGCAATTCCTAAAAGACCAAAATATCCTCGTGCTAATATTTTTATAAAAATCACAAAAGAAATCAGAAATAGAATTAAACCATAATAATTTAGACCAAACTCAATGAAAGTCATAGAGGAAAAACCAATTAATAATGCTCCGATAAATGCCATCAATCCCGGTCCAATTGCAAAAAGCTCTAAACCTAAAAGTGCAAAACCTAGTGCAAAAAACAGATAGGTAAAGAAGGGATTTGATATTGAAATATAAAATCTTTCATATAAAGACGGTTTTACAAATTTAATTTCATTAATATCATCGGAGTTAATATCAAAACTCACAATGCCAGGTGTACTTCCTTCTAATGAGGTTAAATTTGATATTATATTTTCACTTCCTAAATTTTCAATAAATGCTCCTATCGAGCCTACAACCATGTAACCTTCATAGATTCCTTCTTGATCTAAAAATTCGAACTCATTATTAGAAAGTTTATTGATAATTGTTGTACCAGGTGATATACCAACGTAATCAAATGACTTCAAAAGTCCTGCGTCAACTATTGTCTCGTTTGGCCCGACCCAGATGGCTTTTGGTGTTTTGATGTCTTTAAGCAATTCTTGTAATTTAGTGACACCATTTTCACTTGTGTCAGAGGCGTTGTATTGAATAACAAATAATTTTGATTCACTTAAATCATTCTCATCTACATATCTTTGAATAGCATTGATATGCCCATTTGAAAATATGCCATCTATTTCAAATATGCTAATTTGTGATATATTTACAGCTGCGAAAAATAATATGGGTAATAGTTTTAACATTTTATATACTTAAATATATACAATAGTAGTCTTTTAAAACTGTGAAAATTTGCTTGATAACAGATAACGAATGGGTAAAGGATTCTTTACTAAAATATCTTGATTTTGATTACAATTTTACTCATCTTATTGGTAGTGATGATATCAAGTTGTCATACGATTATATTTTTGTTGATATGCAAGTAAATAACAACGGTGGTCCTTCAATCATAAGAGAAATTAGTCGTGACAATAAATTTGCAAATTCAAAAAAAATTCTATTAATTGACAGAGAAGCAGATGTTTTTCAGGCTAAAAGAGTTGGAGCTGATGGACATCTTTTAAAACCGCTTGATAAAACAAATTTAAAAAAAGTATTTACTTAAAACAAAAATTATCTAAAATCAATGATACAAATTGAGTATTAACTTTGACATCGTTTTATACATAGTATTTTTTCTTTGCCTAATTCTGTCGGGCATGCTATCAGGCTCTGAGACAGCAATAACTTCTATTCCAATCCAGAAAATACACCAGTTGGATGAAAACAAAAAGAACAGAAGAATCAAAAGAGCTAAAGAAAATATTGAAAAAACTATTGGTGGAATATTAGTTGGTAATAACTTTGTAAATATATTGATGGCTTCAGTGGCAACACTTATTTTTGTTAGGCGTTTTGGGGAAAGCGCAGGTAGTGCGATTGCAACAGTTTTTACTACGGTTATAGTTTTAATTTTTGGAGATATTACTCCAAAAACTCTGGCGACGAAGCTGCCGATATCATTTTTATCGAGAACAACTTTTTTAGTTGAAGTTTTATCAAAAATATTTGCTCCGTTTACAGAAGGTATAACTAATCTGATCATGAAGTTTGTTAAGGCTCCCGATGAAGATGATGCAGAAGTTACGGAGGCGGATATACAAGCCTTGACCGCACTCGGGGAGATTGAAGGCCAGATTCTACCAGCAGAAAGAGAAATTATTGATTCTCTTCTTGATTTTTCAGACAGACCCATAAAGGAAATTATGACACCAAGAGTTGATGTATTGTTTCTTTCAATTCCTGTTGACATGGAAGATGTGAAAAAGATTGTTGATGAAAAGCGAATTTCTAGGATGCCTATTTCTAGATCAGAATCATTAGATGACACTTTTGGAATTGTTTACGTAAAAGATTTATTTAATTTAAATAGCAAAGCAACTTCAGTCGAAGTTGAAAATTTAGTAAAAGATGCAATCTATCTCCCAGAATACACAACTGTTCTTTCAGCATTGAATATATTAAGAGAGAATCAAGCAAGTTTTGCCTGTGTAATTGATGAAAATGGTGGCATTGAGGGAGTAATTACTATTAAAGATGTACTATCAGAGTTTGTTGGTGATCTGCCTGACGAACATGACGAAAGATTTAAGGGCATTAAAAGATTGGGGCCCGGGCAATGGGTTGTTGAAGGTAGAACAGATATAGATGATTTTGAAGAATTTTTTGGTTTGGAATCACAAGAATCAGATGTTGCTACCGTGGGAGGCTTGTATTTAAGTTATTCTGAAAAGCTTCCAACTGTTAATGAGAAGATTACAGTTCATGGATTAGAACTTACCGTGTCTGCAGTAGATAACAGAAGAATCGATTCATTAATAGTAAAAAAGATATCTAAAATAAACTAGTGAAGTCTATAAGACTAGTTTTAACAGTATTTTTTTTAATTTCTTTCTGCAGTAATTCGTCTACTCCAATCAGTGTAAGTTCGTTAAATGACATAGTTGGCTCTACCACTAATAAAATTGAAATTTCAAACTCCAATTGGCAAGAATATATTGGCAAAAGCAATGATGGCAATTTTGTTGCTCTAAGGGTTGATTCAGAAATTGATCCTGATGGAGTGTTGATTGTATTTTCTAAAGAAGACTTAAAAAATGGAATAGAAGAAGGTGGCAGAGTTATGAATCCACTTGATAGGAATGTTGTCGATAAGATGGCTGTTCTTGGAATTATACCTTTACCAGTAGATATTCTCAGTCTGCAAAAGAATATCGAGCCCAGTAAATTTAGTATAGAGTTCAATGTTCAAGGTGATTTTCATAACTCAGATGTAACAAAAATCGACTTTACAGAATACTTCACAAAATACACTTCAGGATTGCTTCCCTCATTTTTTGTTGAATCAATTCATGATGAGATTTTTATGTTTGGTGGTATGGGGAATATAGTGAAAATGAGTATGGTCGATGGTACAGTTCAAGAAGTTAAAACAAATTTAAACCAGATAATTCAAGATCAAGAATATACATCGATTGTTAAGGGTTCTGATTATTCATCAAGGATGGGTTTAAGAGATAGTTCTTTTGATGAAAAAAATAATTTAATTTTGATAACTGCAATTAAAAAAGATTTTACGAAGAATTGTTTTACTCTTGGTGTTCTTAGTGCAGAGTTCAACACAGCAAATTTAGATTTTTCATGGGTGTATAACATAGATGACTGTTATGAAAATTTTAATTCTCATCACGCTGGAGGAAGGATAAAAGAGTTTAATGATGGATATCTTTTAACAGTGGGCGATTTCAAATTACCTGAAGATTTTAAATTAGAAATTGGTGAAGAGTCACATTTGGGAAAAATTTTGTTTTTAGACAGAGGTTGGAATTCAGATATTTATTCTTCCGGGCATAGAAACCCACAAGGTTTAGTTATTAATGGAGAGACAATTTTATCCACTGAACATGGACCTTTTGGAGGAGATGAACTAAACATTGTTCTTCAAGGCAGAAATTATGGTTGGCCTTCCAGTGCATATGGTTTTACTTACGGATTAGAAAACATCTATGAACTTGATCACGATGCAAAATATGAAGAGCCAATATACTTCTTCACACCATCTATTGGAATAAGTGAACTTACAATTTACAAAGGTAGTGAATTTCCAAGATGGAACGACTTCATCTTTATAACAAGTCTTAAAGATATGACAATTTATACTTTGAAGCTTGACTCCGGAGGAACGAGCATCATTCATGTAGGTGAAATATACATAGGTGAAAGAATTCGTGATATCACAATTGCAAAGGATGGCCGTTTGGTCTTAGCTGGAGATCTAGGAAGCCTTATTGTGGTTAACAGAACAGATAAAGATATCCCCTAGTTAAATTATTTCAAAAGCTTTCAGCAACTCATGCTTGTCTGGTGAATTATCAAAATCTTCCTTAGACTTGTGAGCCTCAACATGCCAATCTGTTAATTCATTAATTAATATTTCTTCATCAACACCATTAACTTTTATCGTTATTTCCCCATTTTGTGGCGCGGCCATGGTCATTATGTTGATAATACTTTTGCCATTTGCAACCTTATCGTTAAAAAGAATTTCGATATCGCTTTCAAACTTGTTACATAACTCTACAAATTTAGCACCCGGGCGAGTATGCAAACCAGGATAAATTAGTATTCTAAATTTTTTTTCTACTGCCATGATTTAATATATTAGTCATAATTCGATAAATTCTTAATCACTATTTGTCAGAATATAGAGTTATGATGAATTAAGACATTTTATAATTCACTTATGAAAAATTTAATTTATATCCTTCTGGGGGCAGGTTTTTTAGCAATTATTTCCTCAAGTGCATCAGGTTTTTTAACTACTGAAACAAGCAATACACTTGATAACCTATATGAAGAAACTTTCTATATTGATCCAGAAAATATTGAAATCACAAATGAAAACATCGTGATTACGTTATCTCAACAAAATAAAAATAACGCCGAGAAAAAAATTAATGATTGTTTAAATTATTACAAGAAAGTTTATGAAAATTTAAATGTAAATTGCGATTTAATAGTAAAAGAAAGTGTTGCGCTTAATTCTTCTTGTGTGCATAAATCGGGAGTTTTTGTTAAGGAAGAAACTCAGGAATACATTAAGATTACTACCTACAGCAACTGCTGATTAATCGAATATTGAACCTAAAAGACTGTCTTCTTCAGTTTCTATTTCAGCTATTGTGTCACCAACATTTACTATATCACCCTCTTCACATGCTAAGTCAGTAATTTCTCCGGAGTAAGGTGATTCTAGATCCATATCAACTTTGTCAGTAGAAATTTCACATATCGTGGCACCCTTTTCAATCTTTGAACCAACGTCAACTTTCCAACTTAAAATTTCAGCTTCTGTCATTTGATCAGACATTGCCGGTAATTGAATTTTTTCTTTTGCCATATATATATTTATAACATACTTTTGACTGCATTAGTAATGTCTTCAGCTTGGGGAATAACATTTAATTCGAGATGTTTTGCAGAGGGCATGGGTGAATGTAATCCTGAGACCAGCTTTGGAGCAACCTCAAGTTCATGAAATAACTCACTTTCAACAATTTTTGAAATTACGGTTGTTCCTACAGAACTATTGGAAGGAGCTTCCTGACAAACTAAAAGTCTTTTTGTTTTTTTGAGTGAATTTTTAATAGTATCGTAATCTATTGGTGAAACTGTCTGAAGGTCAATTAGTTCAATTGAACAATTTTGTAATTCCTCAGCAGCTAATGCTTCTTTTGCAACATTTACCATATTTGAGTAGGCAACTATTGTCATGTCATTTCCTTCTTTAACAAGATTTGCTTTACCCAACATGCTTGATTCCTCGGGAATATCACTAAGTTCTACATTGTCTTTGATTTTATATATTAACTTATGTTCCATAAAAATAACTGGGTTAGGATCCACAAAAGAATGTAGCAATAGATCATAAGCATTCTGAGGATTTGAAGGTGTGACTACTTTTAATCCTGGAACATGGCAAAACCATGATTCGAGTGACTGGCTATGTTGTGCTGCGGCCCCTGTCCCAGCTCCACTAGCGCCTCTGACGATTATTGGTACATTTACCGATCCGCCATACATAAAATGAAGCTTTGCAGCTTGATTAACAATTGGATCCATTGCATTAACAATAAAATCACTAAACTGCATTTCAACAATAGGCTTTCCGCCTGTCATTGATGCTCCAACAGCTAAACCTGCGATGACATCTTCAGCAATTGGAGTGTCTTTAATTCTCTCCTCACCATATTGAGCTAGGAGTCCATCGGTAACTCCAAAGGCACCGCCGTAAATTCCAATATCTTCACCAGCAATAAACGCTGTAGGGTTTTGTTCTAATATCAAACTAAGGGCTTTATTTAGTGCCTGTCCAGTTGTTAACTCAGGCATACGAATCCTCTTCTAAATTTGTTATCGGACTGAGCGGAGAATCTAATGCCTGCTTAACCGATTTTCTGATTAAATCCTTAATATCTGTATCAATATCTTTTAATTGATCTTCACTAATTCCAGACTCAATTAATTTTCCAATGTATCTTTTTATAGGGTCTTTTTCTTCTTTCCAATATTCAATTTCATCACTTGTTCTGTATAAGTTTCTATCAGATTTTGAGTGTCCCCTATAGCGATATGTAACTGCTTCAATAAATTTTGGGCCCCCAGACGATAAAATTTTATTCTTAAAATTTAATACATTTTCATAAACAGCCTCGACATCATTACCATCAATTTGAATACTCTCTATTCCATAAGAATTTCCTCTGGATGCAATTGAGTCGCCAGCAACCGCTTTGTCAGTTGCCATTGACATTCCATACTGATTATTCTCACATAAAAATAACACTGGAAGACTCCATAGCGATGCTAAATTTAAAGCCTCATGAAATGAGCCTTCATTAACCGCTCCATCTCCAAAGAAACAAAGGATAATATTGTCTTTTTTTTGCATTTGGAATGATAAAGCTGCCCCAACAGAAATTGTTAAACTGCCAGCGACAATTCCATTGGCACCAAGATTGCCATTTGACAAATCAGCAATATGCATTGAGCCACCACGGCCTCTACAATATCCATCTTCTCTTCCAAGTAACTCTGCAAACATCTTGTAAGGTTCGGCTCCTTTTGCAAGACAATGTCCATGCCCTCTGTGTGTTGAAGTAATTAAGTCATCTTTTTGAAGAGCTAAACACGCACCAGCTGCTGTAGCTTCTTGACCTATAGATAGATGCATGGTCCCATGGAGCAAGCCTCTTGAAAACATTTCTTCTAGTGCTTCCTCAAACAACCTAATCAGCATCATCATTCGATGAAGTTCTAATTGAGTGGTTGTACTAAGTGTCATTAAAGACTATTTAACTAGCTTCTTGAAGTTTTCTTAAGCTATTAATTAAATTTTCTGGAAGTTCAACTGAATCTTTTGTTATTGGTTCTCCTTTTTTTAGTTCTTTAATAACAGTTGCACCTTCTAATAAGCCAAGTGGAATTAAATTATCTGTATCTGCAACAGGGTAAGTTACACCGTATGTGGCAAATCCTCCAATTCCATCAATCTTTTCACCTTTTTTTAGGTCTTTTTTTGCATGACCAATAACTTCTGCAATCCATGATTTTGGTTGTAAGCCGGGTTCATTATTTATGATAGCCATCCCAATACTTCTAGGTGCTTCAATTGAAGCTAGATGATAAGGCCTGTAAAGAGTGTAATAAGGACCTTCTCCCATAGACAAATACTCCATTTCTTCAATAACAGTTGGGTTATCCGATTTCACAATAGAAAATACTCCAGGTGCTGGTCCAAATGCATAGTCAACTCTTCCAGATTCACTTAGAACACCCCCATCAGCTTGAGGGATAAGAACTTTGTTCAATTCCTCTACAGAACTTACTGGTCCATTCATTCCGATTTGATCTGGTGGTAAATTTATTGCATTTGCCAAAGCAGTCATTTCAATCATAGTTTTTGAACCATCTTCAAAACTTGCTAGCATTTTTGGATTCATATTCTTCTTAGTAGCTTTTTCTAAACAGGTATCAGGGTTTGCAGTTTGATCTAGTGGGTTGTTTTTTCCTTTTCCAACACACACTATCTCAAAACCTAAATCCACTGAGAAGTCATATAACTCTTTACATGCAACTGGTTCATCACCATTTGCAACACTATAAACTACATTATTTTTATTTGCTTTGTTTGCTAAATACATCCCTATTGTGACATCTGTCTCTACATTTAACATGAGTATATGTTTTTGTGCTTCAATACAGGCATCAGCAACCTCCGCACCAACCCATGGCACACCAGTTGCTTCAAATACAATATCTATTGGTAGTTCTGCAAGAGCAGATGCATTATCTACTACACCACCTTGTCCGCTTTCGATAGACTTTGACGCCTCCTTGTTGTGTTTTACATACTCAACTCCAGCAAGACGTAATGCATTCTCAGCTCTTCCAATATCTATATCAGCGCAAGCGACAAGGCTCATTCCTGGTATTTTCCCAATTTGTGCAGCAAGACCGGAGCCCATTTGGCCAGCACCAGCCAACCCAACTCTTACTGGTCTACCTAAGTCTTTTTCACGAGCAATTAATAGTTCTGTATAGTTCAATTGTTTATCCTTAAATTATCCCCAATTTTTATATTCGGTTTGTTATCAAATGTACACCTGACGTCTCCAAGCTGTGCTTCTTCAGTTGAAGAATCGAGTTTTAAAACTAAGTGACCCAAATTTTTAAAGTTTTCATTAGCTACAGGCCCTACAGAAACAACTTCTAAATTAGAGTCTGAAAGACTTATTTTTGTTCCAACTACAATTTCACCAGAGATTTGCTCTAGTTTATGTATGACTGCAAAATCTTGAAGTTCCTCTGGTGCATTGTCACCGAAAAAAACTACAATTCCTTCATCTAAAAATAAATTAGCTTGTTCGCCTATTCTTACTATTTCTGAAGAATAAATTTGCATTAAGCTTCAGTAACTTGATCCTCAGAAACTCCAGAAACAAAGTTCTCTTCTTTAATAAATTGGGCGAGTGGACCTGCTGGTGTAGTGTCATGAATATCAATCGTTGGTACGCCCTTCATAGGATATACACCGATTCTCGCAGTTCCTCCACAATCAATTACTGCACAAGCCATTGCTTTAAAGCTTCCCTCTGGTGATGATTTAAAACCATCAAAGGCTTCCGCCCCAGTTAAATCAGCAATTTTTTGAGCAACTGGATGAATTCCTCCACCGGTAACACAAACAATGTATTTTTTTTCATCAGTTGGTTGTATTTCTAAAGGGCCTCCCCAACCACTTGGCCCTGCTTCTACTTTTACTTTTTTATAATCTGCCATAGTTTCTCCTCTAAAAATATGTAACGCTCTGATTTTAGTCAGAGCGTTACAAATTTAAAAATTGTTAAGTTATGTCTTTACAAACCTAGTGCAAATAAATAACCAACAACGACTGAGATTGGTCCAGTAATCATTCTACTTGTTAGAACTGCTGGAACACCAACCGTAACTGTCTCCGGTTCTGCTTCACCAAGAGCCAGACCAACCGGTACGAAGTCACAACCAACCTGTGGGTTAATTGCAAATAAAGCTGGAAGCGCCATTGAAACATCAATGTTTCCACGTCCAATTTCAGTACCAATTAATACACCAACGATCTGAGCAATTACTGCACCAGGTCCTAGTAGTGGTGATAAAACAGGTATTGCGCATATGATACAAACTATCATTAATCCGCCTAAACTGCTTGCAAAACCTTTAATACCATTTGCAATAGCGTCACCAACACCGGTTTCTAAAATTAAACCAATGACAAAAGTAACGAATGCCATAAATGGAATTATTGTTTTTAAACATAGGTCAACAGCATCTCGACCTGCTTGGAACAATGTTCCAACCACGCCACCAACTGATCGACCAATTCTCTCTATTAAAGCTTGCATTATTCAACACCTGCCCTTCTTGACGTCATAATGTTATAGATAATATCAGTTACGATACCTCTAATTAATATGACTACAAGGCCAGCAAGAAGATATCTAACTGCTAAAGCAGTTACCATATCTGGTGCAACTATTTCTACACCTGCTGCAATCCCTAACCATACAAATAACTCTCCACCATTCGCATGTGGAAAAATTCCTGTAATGGGATGAACAAAGCTTACTGCTGAATCATAAAATGCTGGTTTATGTTTTTCAGGCAAAAAGGTACCGAATGTATAGCAAACTGGGTTAGTAAGCATAAATACAGCTACAAACGGTAAAAGAGTATAACGAACAGGCATGTAAAGTGCCCCTTCTTGAGAAGCCCATTTTGCAAAGCCCTCAACTCTTTCCTCACCGATGAACTTGACTAAAGCGTTAACTGCAGTCAAGAACACAACCACAATTGGAATAATTCCAGTTGTGAAACCAACAAATACATCAGCAGCGGTTCTAAATACTTGGATAAAGGCTTCTGCGCCTGCTACCAAAGCATCCATATCTCCCCCTCCTTATAATTAATTTGTCGAATTACTATCTGCTTTACTTTGAAGTTTTTTTATCAAAGTGTCAGCTGCCATTTTGGCAGCATCCCAGATAGGTTCTTTGTTTTCTGAGTTAGCAATTTCATTTAATGTTTTGCCATTAAATAACGAAACTTTTTTACTTTTTGCAAAAGTAGTTACCCCCTCCAGAGTAAGACCGTTAACAATGGTTGAATTTACATCAGCAGAGATTGCTAGATAGATTTTTTTTCTCCCCCATTTAGGTTGATTTACACCTATAGCGACTTCCAAGCCAGGTCCTTTAATGCTGTTTACTGCATCTAAGAAACCAGTAGCCTGTTTTTTAGCAAGATACATCTGTAAAACCCACATAAGTGCGAGTGTTACAAATATGACACCAAGTGCATATGGTGAACTAGATAACAACTTCCATCCTTCAACTTAAATAGTTACTTTAATTCTACATAAATGATTCTTCGAATTTTGGTAAAAACCCGAAATCTTAAAAATAATGTAACCATTTTTGATTTAGAAATGCCTGTTTTTATGGTTTTTTTAAATCATTTCCTCAAGTTTAAAGATATCTTCTATAAAAGTTACCTTCATGTTTCTTGGATCACCAGGAATTACTACTGCCTCAAGCTCAGAATATTTTGATACGCATTCTGTTGTATCTACTGCTTGCCATTTATCTAATTTTGCTAATTCATAGGATTTCCAAAGTTCTGAAGCTGGAAATATCTGAGGAGTTTGTATCTCTACGATTGTTTCTTGGATTTCTTCTTTGTTAAATTCCTGTTTTTTCATAAGATTATCTGAGTTATACCCAGGAGCTGAAGCTCCATATTTTTTTGCAACATCAATAAGCTCATCTAACAAATAACTAGGTAACAATGGTCTTGCGCCATCATGAATTAAAATTAGGTCTTCTTCATTTATGTCTGGTCTTTCTTTTAGATAAAGAAGTCCTTGATATTCACTTTCATGTCTAGTGTTCCCACCAATTGTTACACCAGATAATTTTTTGGGATTAACTAGCTGAATTACATTATTAGTTTTTTCCCAGTCTTCATCCCTTACAACCAATATTATTGAGTCAACTTTATCGGAATTATCTAGGGTCTCTAGTGGCCAGGAAAGTGCTGGCTTGCCGCCAATTGGAAAATAAACTTTGTTTTCTTCATTATTAAATCTGTCACTAGAGCCACCAGCTAGAAGAATAGAATGTACTTTCAACTTAAAATTTCTTGAATAATCGTTCTAACCTCGTCAGCATTATTCTTTTGTAAAATCTGATCTTTTATTTTTTGTTTGTTAATTTTTGAGTGTGTATCTAAAGCATCAAATACAAAAGGAGCTGCAGAAGGTGCCATACTAAATATCTTTAAACCTAAAATGTATAAAACAAATGCTGAGACGGGATCTGACGACATTTCACCACATACTGACACCTCGGTATTATTTGCATTACAACAATCAATTACATTAGAAATTGCCCTAAGTACAGCTGGATGAAGTGGGTCTTGGTAAGGGCTTAAATTATTGTTGCCACGGTCTGCAGCCATAATGTACTGCGTCAAATCGTTGGTGCCAATAGATATGAAATCAACAATTTCTGAAAACTTATCAGCAATCAAAGCTGACGAGGGTGTCTCTACCATGATACCGAGTGGAGGAACTTCAACATTTAAGTTATTCGCTATTTTAGCAACAAACTCTTTTGCTTTTATAAAATCTTCTATAGTAGAAATCATTGGAAACATGATTTTTACTCTTCCTAATGATTTAGAATTTAAGATTGATTTTACTTGTGTGTCAAATAGTTCAATATCATCCAACAATAATCTAATACCCCTTACGCCAAGAAAGGGGTTTTCTTCTGAAGGTAAATTCAGATAATCTACTTGTTTGTCACCTCCAATATCAAGAGTTCTATAGACAATTGTTCCAGTGAATTTTTGAGTTATTTGTTCTAGAACCCTTGTTTGTTCCTCAAGTGTTGGAATGGTTGTGTTGTCTAAATATATAAACTCGGACCTAAATAAGCCAATAGAGTTTAAAAAAGGATGATTAAATGAAATAATCTCCTCTAAAGAACCAATATTAACTCTGAATTCTACTCCTAATGCTTCGTACTTTTTTTTAGTAAAATTATCAATCAACTTTGTTATATTGCCTTGTTTTTCTTTTAATTCAGATATCTGATTCTCACTTGGAGAAATAACAATATTCCCCGTATCACCGTCAATTGTCATTAACTCGCCATCTGCAATATTGTCGAGCAAACTTTTTACGCCGATCACGCAAGGGATACCCAAATTCTTTGCAACGATAACAGCATGCGAAGTAAACCCTCCTTCTTTTAATATAATTCCATTAACTTTACTCAAATCCATTGATGATGTATCTGCTGGTGTTAAGTCCTCAGCGATTAAAATAGTGTTTTCGTTTAAAGTAATTTCTCTTTCAACATTTTGCATATTGAAAACAAGGTGTTTTCCTACAGAAAGTATGTCTTCAGCTCGTTGCTTAAAATAAACATCTTCCATTGATTCAAATACACTTGCAGTGGATGTAAAAATACTATAAACCTCTTCGACTGAAGAATCTAAATTTTGATTTAGTTGATCTACTATTTCAGGATCTTGAAGGATCAATATGTATGCATCTAAAATATCAGCTTCATCATTTCTTTCTTTTGAGCGGAAATCAACGATTTGAGAACTAAATTTTTCAATCAGTTGTTTGCTAGCCTCAACATAAGTGAGAATTGCTTCTTTATCAAAATCTATCTCATTTTCATAAACAAATGATGAACCTATTGCAACACCTAATGAAGCACCTAGTCCCTTAACACTTGTCATATTTACATCAAACCTTATTTAAAAATTTACTTATATAGTTTCTTATTACTCAAAAATATTATTACTTTAACTTATATGCAAATTTTAGTGCTTGAGATTAATACTTCTATTACTTTGTTTAATTTAAGTGACAAAAATGGGTCACTTAAATTCGAGAATTTAGGAGAAATACAGGACTCAAATCAATTAAATTTTAGTGACGATACAAAGTGCTTGATTATAGATTCAACAGCACCTGAAGAGCCAAAGCTTTCAATGTTACTTACAAATTTTATTAATTCGGAATACAAGATAACTACTAATAATGTAACTAATGCTATTAAGAAAATAAACACAGATGGTCAGATAATTGAGCACCTTGATCGTGAAGAATACACAAGGTTGTCAACACCTTCGAAAGCAACTATTGGAATGGTCAAGTCATACTTTAATAAATACGCATCATGGAGCTTTAATAAATTTATAGCTTTACATAGTTCTTACTATGACCAATACCAGACTCTCGAGCCTGAAGTCTATTTAGAATCTAAATAGACTTGGGTTATTCCAGCAACAATAACCAATCCAAAACCAAAATATTGAAAACCCTTTATTGTTTCATTTAAAATCAAAGCTCCTATTACCACACCGGTTACAGGCTCTAAATATGTTATTGTTCCAATTGCTAGTGGTGTAACAATTTTTACAACATACCAATAAGTAGCTAAACCTACTCCTGTTAGAAAGAACCCCAAAAATAAACTTACTAATAAATTATCAAGCATCCAATCAAATCCCGAAGCTGTAAATGGAGATAAACAAATAGCAGCAAAAATTACCTGTATAAATGCAACATTCAAGCCACCGTATTCTTTTGACTTTTCAGAACCGTAGATTATTAAAAGCGCAAGTGTTATTGCGCTTATGATCCCATAAACAACACCAATTGGTGAGGAAATACTTGTTATATCTAGAAGAAAAATCAAACCCAAAAATCCAGATAAAATGATTAGGATTTGATATTTTGCAACCTTTTGACCACTTAACATTTCGATGAATATTACAAAAATTGGATATGAAAATACTAGCCCAATACCGACGGCAACACTATTTAGCTCAATAGACTTAAACATAGTTGACCAGTGAATTGCTAGTAAAGGCCCCAATACAAATCCAGAATTAAATAATTTTTTTGTTATACCTTTTTTTTTGAGAACGAATATTAGTAAAAAAATTGATCCTAAAAATGTTCTTATACCTACAAGCGATAACGGGCTTATGTTTGATGTTCTAATAATTAATGGAATTGTGCCCCAAGAAATGGCTAAAAAACTTATTAGAAAATAGGCTCTAAGTTTGAGGTTCAAACTTACTGCTGTTCTTGTTTTGAGTAATTACTAAATTGTGTAAATTCTTTACTGAAGAAAAGCTCTACTTTGCCCGTCTGTCCAGACCTATTCTTAACAATGTTGACTTCAGCGACGCCCGGTATTTCAGTTCCAGGATTGTAATAATCATCCCTGTAGAGCATCATCACAATATCTGCATCCTGCTCTATTGCGCCTGATTCACGCAAGTCTCCCAACCTTGGTCTTTTATCTTCTCTTGCTTCCGCTGCTCTATTTAACTGTGAAAGAGCAAGTATTGGAACTCTTAATTCACGTGCTAAGTTTTTCAAATTTCTACTGATTTCAGCAATTTCTTGTTGCCTATTATCTCCAGAAGAACTCTGCATGAGCTGAAGATAGTCAACAACAATTAAATCTAAACCTTTTGATGATTTGAGTCTTCTCGACTTAGCTCTAATGTCAGTAACTGTGATTACTGGAGCATCGTCAAAATAAAGTGGAAGACTGTTGACTTTTGACGCAGCTTCTACAACTCTTGACCATTTTTCTGGTCCTAGCTGTCCTTTTCTTGCATCTCCTGAAGTAACTTTTGCTTCAGAAAATAAAACTCTTTGTACCAGTTCCTCTTTTGTCATTTCAAGAGAGAAAAATGCAACAACCTTACCTTCTTTTGAGACATTTGTACCAATATTTAATCCGAGTGAGGATTTACCCATGCTGGGTCTAGATGCAAGAACTATTAGATTGCCTTCTTGAAGCCCAGATAGGTAATAATCAAGATCGGAGAAATAAGTAGGAAGACCCGACAAGCCAGTACCACGATTTTCAATCTCTTCGATTCTCTCGATAGCACCATCTAAAACATCATTAACTCCTACTAATCCGTCTCCAATAGCATCATCGGAAGCAGTAAAAATAGTTTGTTCAGCTTCATCAAGTACACTGTGAATTTCTTTGTCCATAGCCATTGCCAAGAGTTCGATTCTTCCACTGGCTTTAAGTAACTTTCTTCTATGCGAATGCTCTAAAACTATTTCAATGTATCTTTCAAAGTTTGCTGAACTTGGAACATTGTCTACTAATCGTGCAATATATGATGCATTGATTGATTTAGAGTTTTTTGAATCTTTAAATATTAATTCAGAAACAGTAACTGTATCAATAGGTTTTCCTGTATCAAATAAACCCTTCATAGCTTCATAAACTGTTTGATTTGAAGGGCTATAAAAGTCAGCTGGTCTGACTTCTTCCATTAATCGCGAAACTGCGTCTCTGGATAATAAAGCGCTTCCTAAAAGTGCCTCTTCGGCTTCAAGGCTGTGTGGTGGAACTTTGCCTAATGACTGAGTGTCTCTTGATGAAAGTGCTTCAGGACCAACCATTATTTTGTTTCAGGTATGATTTCTAGTGTTGTTTCAAATTTTGCATCTGGGCCCAAGACAATAGAAATCGAATGAAGACCTATTTCTTTGACTTGGTTTTCAACATCGATTTGTTCAGCCTCTAACCTAAATCCTGAGAATGTTTCTATTGCATCAACAATTTGTTCATTACTCACTGCTGCGTATAGTGTTCCCTCATCTGTTGTATTTTGAGATATTACGATTTTTGCATCAGCAAGCGCTGTTTTGATTGATTCAGCTAATTCATTATTGGCTACTGCTTGTATCTCTCTTTTTTCTCTTAATGCTTCAGCGAACTTAAGATTACTTGAATTAGCAACAACTGCCAGATTTTTAGGCAAAAGATAATTTCTGGCATATCCTTTAGCTACATCGACTACATCGCCCTTTCTTCCAAGGGACTTTACATCAGAGTTGAGAATAAGTTTCATCTTCTGTTGTAGCTTTGCTTGTATGAACTTGTAGTCACATAGGGAAGTAGAGCTAGCTCTCTTGCAACTTTAATTAAACGGGCAACTTTTGCTTGTTCTTGTTTTGTAATTCCTGTTATCAAACTGGATCTAATTTTTCCTCTATCAGAAATAAATTTTTCAAGTAACTTAACGTCTTTGTAAGTTGCGTTTTCTATTTGCTGCTTTGTAATTCTTCTTTGTTTAGGAGCCTCGTATTTTGAGGATCTTCTTGTACCACTCTTTTTTCCGTTTGCCATAATAAATCTCCTTAAAACGGTGCTTCGTCTTCTTCGTAGTTTTCTCTAGCAACTGGTTCCTGTGAAGTTCCCATACCGCCTGATACCCTCTCAATATTTGCTTTTGCCCATCGTAAGCTAGGAGCTATTTCATCAATAGAGAGATCAACAATTGAACGGTTTTGGCCATCTTGTGTTTCCCAAGACCTGTAATTTAATCTTCCGACTACAACTACTCTCATTCCTTTTTGTAATGAGGCAGCCGCGTTTTCTGCCATATCGTTCCAAACTGTACCTTGAAAAAACATCGGATCTCCCTCTTCCCAGGATCCATCAGAGTTTCTTTTTCTTTTATTTTGTGCGATTCTAATTTCTGCAAGAGTTGCACCACCGTCAGTAACCCTAATTTCAGGGTCTGCAGTTAAATTTCCTACTATTGTTACTGTGTTATCTACCATTTTTATATACCTCTAGCTTTCCATCTTTAAGACTTTGTGTCTAATGACATCATCAGATATTTTTAGCACTCTATCGAGTTCTGCGGGAACATTTGAAGGGCTTTCAAAGCTTGTTATCGTGTATATTCCCTCTTTGAATGTATCTATTTCGTAAGCTAGCTTTCTTCTTTGCCAAACTCCTTGTTCTGACACATTTCCACCACCATTTGAGATAACTTCTGAAATGGATTTGTGAACTGATTCGACGATTGATTCGTCTGCTGTGGGTCTCACGATTGAGACTAAATCGTATTTATTCATTTTTCTCCTATGGACACTTGTACGTGGCTTCTTTAGAAGCAGGTACTAATTAATTTAATACTAAATATGTACTATGACAGAATTTTTTTAATTTCTTTTTTCCACTCTTTAAGTGAATCTTGAATATCAGAACCCATATCGTAGGAATGGTCTTCAGTTGGAAAGTTAAGGCTTTCTATGTCTTTTTTATATTCAAGTAGTGCTTTAACTGTTGCATCATATTGCTCACCATATCTTTTAACGAACTTAGCATCTATATATTCTTTTGATTTCATGCCTATGAGATCATGAATCACAAGGACTTGCCCATCTGTATACTTTCCAGCACCTATGCCAATTGTTGGTATTGTTAAATTTTCTGAGATAGATTGAGCAACTATAGTAGGAACACCTTCTAAGACCATTGCAAAACATCCTGTTTCTTGCAAAAGAAGAGCTTCTTCGAAAAGTTTTTTAGCTAAATCTAGAGTTTTGCCTTGAATTTTGTAACCCCCCATTAAGTTTTTTGATTGTGGTGTTAAACCCAAATGTCCCATCACTGGGATTTCAGCATCTATTAATGCCTTTATAACTTCTTTTCTTTTTTCTCCACCTTCTACTTTTACAGCATCTGCTTTGCCTTCTTGTATGAATCTTCCGGCATTTTTCAATGAATCAGAAATATTTATGTGATATGACAAATAAGGCATATCGGCAACAACTAATGATGAGGGGTTGGCATTCGTGACCGCTTTTACATGATGCAACATTTCATCGACAGTGACAGAAAGTGTATCATCATGACCAAGAACAACCTGTGCTAGAGAGTCACCAACTAAAACGATATCAATTTCTGCCTCTGAAACTGCTTTTGCTGTTGGGTAATCATAAGCAGTCATCATAGAGATAACTCGATTGCCTTTTAAATTATTAATATAAGGTACTGTTTTTTTCATTTTCCTCTCTCCGCTTTATAAGTCGAAGGATTCATAACTATTCTATTAATATTTTATTATTAAACAAGATACTTATTGATATGATTTATTATTTCTAGTCATTGCCAATAACATCAATATGTGAGTTATTTAAAATATTTAACCTTATTAATATTTATATCATGCTCAGTAACTAGCTCGGGAGTTGTAATGAATGACGATGGATACGAAAAAGCTTATTTTGCCGGTGGTTGTTTTTGGTGTATGGAGCCTCCATTTGAGGCAATGGAAGGTGTGATAGAAGCTACATCAGGATATATGGGTGGTTCTATAGAAAATCCTACATACGAAGAAGTCACTACAGGTGAAACTGGACATGCCGAAGTTGTAGAAATCTTGTTTGACCCAACAATTGTCACATATGAAGAATTACTAGAAGTGTTTTGGAGAAATATTGACCCAACAGCTTTAAATTACCAATTTGCAGATGTTGGGTCGCAATATAGAACAGAGATTTTTACAGTTGGAAGTGAACAGAAAGATTTAGCTGAACAGTCAAAAGTCGAATTAGAAAATTCTGGTAAATTTGATAAGCCAATTGTTACTGCAATTTCAGAAGCGCCTGCATTTTATATTGCTGAAGAATATCATCAGGATTTTTATAAAAAACAAAGTATGCGCTATCAAATGTACGCAAAAGCAAGTGGAAGAAAAGGGTTTCTCGAAGACACTTGGGGAGAAGACTAATACATAATTGTTTTAGTTAAGTGATGAGGTCTCTCATCGGCATGAAAGTCGGTCCAAATTTTGAAATCTAATTGTGGAATGATAATTTTTTCTTCCTCTTTTTTATAATTATTTATAAGTTCTGTCAATTTTGCTGTTGCATATATTGAAGTAGATCTGATTTCAATTTCCTCGGTAGAATCTTTATCAATAAGAATTCCGGAATCTATTTTTTCCTTTAGTTCAGATGAATATTTAACAATTCCAAAACTCTCTAATGCAACTGGAATAATATAATCAGCAAATGCTGTCATATTCTCCATGTCCTCTATATAAAAATATCTTTTTGAAAGCTCTCTGTGAATTCCCCAGAATGCTAGTTGCGCCAACTTAAGAAAATATACTTTTTCATTTTCAAAAATCGAATGGTCATCAAACCTTTTAAAATCTCTTACTAGTCTTTCAACTAACCCTTTTCCATTGTCATAAAGTTTTTTGGGTCCATCGTCTATGAAATTTATCCAATCACCACCATATTTTGTAACTAAAATATCTCCAACATTATTTAGTATTTTTACTTTTTCATCAGCCATAGGCATTTCAATATTCCCAGTAAAAAGTGTCTTGAATTCTTTTAAATTCATATCCCTCATAAAGCGACCTTGGGTAAGAGGAATTCCTTGGTCTAAAGCCTTATCTATTTGATAAACCATTGCATCCGTATCTGAATAATTTTCAATTTTATATTTCACAGAAGTCAAAAAATCAGTAAAGACAAAATTGAGGGTGTTTATTAACATTGTTTTTCTTATATATTCTTTTGGAACAGTATTTGTATTTCCTTCATAATTGATTGAAAAACTATCTTTACTTAATTCAGCTGCTACTTCGTGTAATTTATCTATATCTATTTCTAGACAAGAAAGCTTTGGAATGACTTTTGAAACTGATGATAAAACCTGAGATTCCCAATTAATTTCCATGTAAAAATCCTAATAGATTTTAAGAAAATAATTTTTTATACTTTTAGATTATGAAACCAAAAGTCTGTGTAGTTGGAAGTGCAAATATTGATCAAGTTTCCTATGTAAAAAGAACACCTAATGATGGAGAGACAGTTTTTGGCGACTCTTATCAAATGGGTTTTGGTGGAAAAGGAGCGAACCAAGCGGTGATGGCTGGAATTTTAGGTGCAGAAGTTTATGTTATTACATGTCTTGGTAGTGACGTCTATAGAGATATGACGATTGAGAATTTTAAAAACAATGATGTGATAACTGATTATATTCAGACAGTTGATGGATCTAGTGGTGTTGCTCCTATTTGGGTCGATGAATCTGGACAAAACAGAATTATTGTAATACCTGGAGCAAATGATCTAATAGATGGTTCTTTAGCCATAGAAGCATTAGAAAAAATTGGTAAACCCGATGTCCTGGTTGGACAGTTTGAAATACCAATGAATGTAAATGAACAAGTTTTTTCTTATGCATACAAAAATGGTGTCGAGACTGTACTTAACCCAGCTCCAGCAAATAAGCCCTCTGACATTCTGCTCCAAAACACGTCTTGGTTTATACCTAACGAAATTGAATTTGAGGAAATTTATGGTGATATATTTAATGAAAATAATTTACTTTTATTTGCAAAAAATGTTGATACTAATGTTGTGGTAACTTTAGGTGAAAAAGGTTGCGCTTACATAAAAAATAATTCCGTAAAAATAATAAAAGCTGATTCAGTCAAAGCAATAGATACAACCGGTGCAGGTGACGCTTTTGTAGGTGCTTTCTCATTTGCATTAGCAAGTAAATTAGACATTGAAGAATGTCTCAAGTTAGCATTGAAAAAAGCAACTGACTCGGTTACAAAAAAAGGTACTCAGAGTTCTTATAAAAACTAATAAGGAATTTTTAAGCTTGCTTCAAGAATTATATTTGTAGCAATATTTACAGACTCTAAATACTCGTCTTTGCCAAGAGCTTCTTGTCTATTTTGATCACCATAAACTACAAGCAAAGCACCCGTTCTAAGTTTCCTATAACTACCAACAACAAAAAGAGTTGATGCTTCCATTTCTGAACATAAGACACCACCCTTTACCCAAGCATCCCATTTTTGATTAAGCTCATGAGAAACTGGCATGGAGTTAGGGTCGTGTTGTCCATAAAAAGAATCTTTGGACTGAACTACACCGATGTGATAATTTACATCCTTTTCTTTTGCTGCCTCTTCTAGGGCAAAAACCATGTCTGCAGAGGGTACAGCAGGAAACTCCATTGGCATATACTGTGGAGAAGTTCCTTCTTGTCTGACAGCTCCATTTGCAATTACAAAATCGCCAACTCTTGTATGTTCTTGCATTGCACCTGAAGTACCAATCCTGACTAAAGTCTTTGCGCCAATATTAGCTAATTCTTCAATTGCAATTGCTGCAGAAGGGCAACCAATACCTGTGGAAGTAACGCTCACTGGCCGTCCTTTATATGTGCCAGTAACAGTTTTGTACTCTCTGTTAAATGCAATTTCTTTGGGGCTATCAAAATGCTGTGCAATGAAATCAACTCTTCCCGGGTCACCAGGAAGAATAACAAAATCAGCAATATCACCCTCTTTTAATTGAATGTGATACTGCTTTTCACCATCTAACATAGACTTTTTTTCTGACATAAAAAAATGTTATCAACAAGTAACAAATTGTCACTAATTTTTTATAAAATCTATAGAAATTTCTTTGTAAACTGATACTTTAGAACTATGACGATTCCAGAAATAGATTTTCCAAGCAGTGATTCAGATTTTATTAAAGACCCATACCCCTTAATGAAAGATTTGAGAGAAATGTCACCAATAGTGCTAGATAAAACAACTGACTTACAACTTGTGACAAGATTTGATGGTGTTAAAAATATTCAAACAAGTAAGAACTTTTCATCTAGTCCACCCAATGATTTAGAAGGTTCGGAATCTTCAATTATCGATCCTAAGGAATATGAATACTTTTGGAAAACTGAGGAATTCTCCCTACTTAACCTAGAGGGTCAGTTGCATGGTGATTTAAGAAATCTCGTTGCAAAAGCTTTTTCGAATAGACAAGTACAGGAACTGAGGCCTTTCATGGAAAATAAGTCTTCAAGTTTATTGGAGGGTTTAAAAGGTGAAGAATTTGACCTACTTAAAGATTATGCACAGCCGTATTCAATTTCTGTAATTGGAAAATTACTAGGTGTTCCAGAAGACATGTATGAAAGATTTTTAGATTGGTCTAATAAAATTGTAAAAATGTATGACTTAAAAGTAAGTGACGAAGACTCTACTGATGCAGAAAATGCAGCTAAAGAATTCTATGAATATACATTATCGCTTATAGACCAGAAAGTGAACACTCCTGGAGATGATATGATTACAAGACTTGCTAATGTAACTGAAAATGATCAGAAGTTAACTAAGGATCAGATAATCTGTACAGTTATTTTGTTGCTCAATGCTGGTCATGAGGCAACAGTAAATACTATTGGTAACTCTATTGTGACGCTTGCAAATAATAATATTGATACCTTGAATCTTGATAAAAAATATAATATCAAAAACATTATCGAAGAGCTTATAAGATTTGATAGTCCCCTTCAGTTCTTCCAGAGATGGGTTTTAGACGATGATTATGTCGGAGGTGTAGAGTTAAAAAAACACTCTAAGGTGGCCATATTGTTAGGGTCTGCAAATAGAGATGCGGATAGTTTTGCGGAGCCAGACCAAATAAATTTTAAGAGGTCAAATCTCAGTCATACTAGTTTTGGCGGAGGGGTTCATTTTTGTTTAGGAGCCCATCTAGCGAGATTGGAATTGGAGGTTTCTTTTAACAACCTATTTTCAAATTCTATTTTGTTAAAAAGCCAACCCGAAAGAACTGGTGCATTTGGAATACGTGGCTATAAGGAAATAGAAGTAAAAATCTAAACTTTTTTAGTGTTTAATGAGTATGTTCGTCCTAATATTCACATATGGGGAAATCTAAAAAATACGGCATGAATACTAAAGCACTTCATGCAAATAAAAGATTCGAACCTATCTCAGGCGATGTCATGCCTCCTCTTCATTTATCCACTACATATATAAATGACGTGCCGGGTGAGTCAGAATATTTTTATGGGAGAGTAAATAATCCCACTAGAGAGTTGTTTGAACGAACTCTTGCCTCGCTAGAAGGTATTGAAAATTACGAAGAACAGCATGCATTTGCAATGGCTTCAGGCATGTCTGCCATCAGCTTGATAGCTGAACTAGCAAAACCTGGTGACAATGTGGTAATAACAAAAGATGTCTATGGAGGTACAACCAATTATTTTTCAAAAATTATTAGAGAACGCGGTGTAGAGGTTAATTTTTGTGATTTTGCAGATACAGAAAAGCTGGATACTCTACTTAATGAGAAAACAAAACTGGCATGGATTGAATCTCCTTCAAACCCGTCTATGAACTTATATGATTTACAAAAAATATCTGAAGTTGTTCACAACTACCCAACACTTCTAGTTGCTGACGGCACATTCTCAACGCCATTTATAACAAGACCTTTTGAACATGGTGTAGACATCATAATGCACTCCACGACAAAGTATATTGGCGGGCACAGCGACACATTAGGTGGTGCCGTGGTTTGTAAAGATCCCGAACTTCATGAGACTTTAATGCTATATCAAAGACAAGGCGGAGCAATAATGTCTCCTTTTGATTCTTATCTTGTCCAGAGGGGACTCTACTCACTTGGTCCTAGAATTAAATTACATTCTGAAAATGCTCATAAATTAGCAGAATATTTAGAAAACTCAGAACACATCAGGGAAATAAGATATCCAGGCCTTAAAGGATTCGAAAATCATGAAATTGCCGTAAAACAAATGAATTATTTTGGGGGCATGCTTAGTTTTTATCTCGAGGAGAATATTAGCCAAGAAAAATTTTGGAAATCTCTTGAGCTTTACAAGTTGGCAGTGAGTCTTGGAGGGGTTGAAACATTGATTGAGCTTCCATATCTGATGACTCACGATAACGCTCAAGAAACAGAGGCTAGTGCTCCAATAGACCTGATTAGAGTTTCCACAGGGCTTGAAAACATTGAAGACTTAATTGAAGATATGGACACAGCCTTAAATGCAGCAAAAAAATAATTTAGACTCCAATTATTTTTCTTACGCGATATATTCAGTATTTTTAACTGCTTTACTCTTTATTGTCTTTGGTGCAAATGGTTGGGGAGCCGCAGCAGAAAATGAACAAGCTATTGGGGAAATTTCTAGATGGTGTGAAAGAGTAAGTGGAGGATTTTTTAGAGAACCATCCAACACACTTGGTAATCTTGGTTTTGTAGTAGTCGGCCTTTATATGTTTTACAAGTTGTCAGATGATGCGACAAACAACAAGTCACCTATGTTCGGTTCCTACAAAATTGCTTTGTTATATGCTGCAGCATCTACATTTTTGGGTCCAGGCTCTATGGCAATGCATGGAACTCACACACAATTTGGTGCGTGGTTAGATAATGTTTCTATGATTGCTTACATTCTGCTTCTCTGGATATATAACCTAAAAAAATTAACTCATTTCTCAAATAGGGTTTATTTTTCATCCTATACAATATTGCTTGTTTACTATGCATACAGCTATTGGTATTTAGATTCTGGACTTGGAATAGGAGTAAATTTATTTGAATTAAGCATAGGACTTTGGATAGCAACTGAGGTATTAGTTAAGTTTCCAAATCTATTTGGAAGGATAGTGTCAGGATTAACCGTCCTGTTAATTCAGCAGCTTTTTGGTAGCCCTGTAGTTGAGTCTTTACTAGATTTTCAAAATAATTGGGAGATGCTCCTATATTTTGCTCCAGCGTTATTGCCAAATATAAAACCAAACATTAAAAGGACATACACTCCGTGGTTATTTATTGGATTTGCCTCGTTTTTTGGGGCTGTATTGATATGGGGAACTGGTGTTCCTGATCATCCATGGTGTAACCCTGATTCATGGCTTCAAGCTCATATGATATGGCATCTTTTGTGCGCACTTGCGACATTAAGCTTTTTCAACTTTTATAGACAAGAGACTAAAAAGTAATGGTCTCTATCCAGTCTGATATTTCCTGAACTGTTTGCGTATAAATTTTTAGGGCATGTTCTTCTGAATCATAATGATCTCTTTTTGGGTCAACAAAAGATTTATGTATTCTATTTTTTGCATTAGGAAAAACTGGACATAGTTCGTTTGCTGAATCACATACAGTTAAAGCATAATCAAATTCAGAATCAAGGAAGTCATCTACTAATTTCGGATAATGACTACTTATATCGATTCCTTTTTCTTGCATAACTCTTACAGCGTAAGGATTAACATTTGATTCGGGATGTGTTCCTGCCGAAAAAACTTCGAAATCTGGAAATTTATTCTTTATTAAACCTTCTGCTATTTGAGAACGACATGAATTGCCAGTACATACAACAAGTATCTTCATAGAACTATTTTAAATCATACTGTATTGTTTAAGTATGAGTTCAACAGAAAGTACCGAAAGAAAAACCACAAGAACCATAGAAAAAGTTGTTACGTCTTTTATGTACCTTTTATTTGGTGTCATGTTATTAGCTGTGGCTTTTAGTGGTGAACCTACCGGATTATTTGTAGTATTGCCGATTGCTATTTTTAGTATTGGTTTAACTAAATGGGGATTGAAGTGGCAAAACGATAGGTATATCCGCTCTGCAAAAAATGTAGATGCTATTGAAGTACTTTCTGTAGAAATAAGGGAATTAAAGAAAAGAGTAGAAGATTTGGAGAAAGAATGATATCTGTTGAACTTTTAGCAAAACATATGGCCTGGGCAAATCAAGAGATTTTTAAAGAAGTGAAAAAACTTGGTCCAGAGGTACTTGATTACTATGTTGTTGATGAAGAATGGACAGTTAAAACAATAATGGTACATATTGTTGGCGCTTCATACTTATATAGTCAAAGATTACAAGAAAAACCCTTTTCTAAGATTGAATTTGATATGGACAGCCCTGATTTAATTGATGACTTACTTGCGGCTCTTGAGAATATTGATAAAGATTTAATAGAACAAGCTTATAAAGATGATAAAGAGATTGAATATGAAACATCAAAAGGTATGAGATCGAACAAAATCTCATTTATATTGTCTATGATGATTTTTCACGCAACAGAACATAGAGCTCAAATTGTTGCAGCTTTAGACAAAAATAATGAGAGAAGCATAAATTTAGACGAATATAGTATTTATGGTTATGTTCAACAACAACGCTAAGAGGTTTGTTTTTTTACCCAATCATCATATTCAGGA
Organism: OCS155 cluster bacterium AG-426-D23; assembly: GCA_003213165.1. GTDB lineage: Bacteria > Actinomycetota > Acidimicrobiia > Actinomarinales > Actinomarinaceae > Actinomarina. The sequence goes on along the minus strand of QCNO01000002.1, from coordinate 145,617 downwards.
AGTGTATAGATGGGTTCTAAAACTGTAATTTTTGGAAGTTCGTATGGATGTCTTTGCGCTATGTTATCCACAACTTCTCGCATAAGAGATTCTTTTGTGTACATAGATATTTCAAATTCCTGCTCTTCTACTAATTTTTCTTTCCATTTATAAGAAGATTGGATTTCATGAAAAGTGCCACATGCAATTTTGTTTGTTTCAACTAACAATTTAATCAAATCTTTGGCTTTTTTATCATCCTCTACTGTAGTTTGAATTATTATCATAAATCTAAATTAAGTTCATTCGCCGTAAAAGTCCAGAGTTTATTTCTAAGCTCCTCGTTATAAACAGGTTTATTATGTTGCATGGTTGCTGGTTGACCATAGAAGCCAAAGAATTTTGGGGCATAAACGCGTTCTGCGGAAACATTGTCTTCTTCAATTGCCTGAATAATAGGGGCTATCCCTGTTTGAATATTTGTAGAAAAGTAAGTGTAAAAAGATTTTTTAAATTTTTTAACCTCATATGGTCTAGATTGCCTTGATTTAGTTACACCAGGGTGAGCTACTGCTACTGAGATCGATGTTTTCTTTAGTCTGTTTTCTAACTCAAGTGCAAACATCGATCTAAATAAATTAGTAAGATTGTATCTGCTACTTGGACTGAATTGCTTGTTCGAATGAAGAGATTCTAATTCATATTCTCTCGCAAGATACATTGAAAGACTTGATACCTGAACAATTCGACCAGAACTTCTATGTAAGTTTTCCAGTAACATCAAAGCTAATCTATATGCTCCAAAATAATTTACTGAAATCATCGATTCATACCCCTCTTCTGTGAGTTCAAATTGTCTATAAATTAGCCCAGCGTTGTTGTACAAAACATCTATCTCGGAAAAATTTGAATTTATCTGATTTACAAAATGCAAGATACTTGAGGGTCTTGATAAATCTAATTCTAAAAAAGTTGCATTATTCCCAAGATAATCTTGGGCTATTTTTCCTTTTGAAACATTCCTGCACCCAAGCACTACATTGTAATTTTTTGCAATTAAGTCTTTAGCGACAGCTAAGCCTATGCCTCTATTCCCACCGGTGATTACTGCTACTTTTGACATTTTTTATTTAGTTTATTAATACCTACAATTAAAGAAATGTATTATTTATTAACTGGGATTGTTGTGGTTTCGATACTTAGATACTTTAATTTAATTCCAAAAATGACGAGTAAGTTTTGGAAATATGTTGACTATGCCCTCGTTCTGATTGGGTTTGTTTTATTACTTTCAAGAATACCTCCGTTTTTTTCAGGTATGTTATTAACAGTGGCGGCTGTATATGCTTGGAGAAAAGGTTTTTTTGATAAATTTCGTTAGGTAGCTAGCTATTAGGAAGTATTGACATAAGCTCATCTTCAGAGCTGTTAGTAATAAAATTTCTGAATTCCGTTTCATACGTAATATAGTCTTTTCCGAATGTGTTTTGGAAATTTTCAGGAAACAATATACCTGTCTGCGAACTTATCCAAAAGTCATACATTGTTTGTTCTCCATGAATACTGGTTAAGTAAGCTATAAACCATGCACCAACTTGATAGCCAACAGCCCAGTCACTTTCCCAGGTAACGTTATAGAGTTCTGGCCCGTTTAGATATCGTTCTTTTATCGTCGGCTGATTATCTCCACAATAACAACTAAATAATCCTCCATACATTTCATTTTGTAAGTGAGAAAAATCATTTATGTCTCGGGAGTAATAAAGATGTGAAAAATATGTGGCATATCCCTCCATCCAGAACGGTTTGTCCCTTTTGTCATCTCCTATTCTCTTGCCAGTAATTTTTTGTTGTAATTCATAGTCAAAATCTACAACATTCGAAATCTGGAAGATATGATACATTTCATGAATAGTTACATAGGCTTGTGAACTACTATCCCAGGATAAATCAAATGAACCACTTATAAAAAGATAACAACATTCTCTATTGCTAGGTGCTCCGCTAATAGAAGAACCTGAGACTCTTCCACCATCTGTAAACAATCCGATACTTCCGTCGGCTTTCCTGTCATGATTCTGAGGATTACATCGAGAATTATTAAATGTTGTGGGATATTCGTCATTTAAGTATTGGCAATATTCTTCCTCTAAGGTGATTGCGGATTGATAATTTTCAGAGTCTAGTTGTACAACCAGTATTGGATATAAGTTTTCTCTTTTTACACGTTTGTCTTTAAACAAAAGCTGTTCTGTGTATTCAATATATTTTTTGAGAATATCAATGTGTTGATCTGAGATAGTTGACGCTTCAAAAACTTTTACATCTCTATAATCAAGATAGTTTTCAGATGATGGGATTGTTGTTCTTGGTGTAGAAATAGGTTGGTCAGTATTGCCAAATCTCTCTTGGTATTTCATTCCAACGGTTCCATATATCTGTGGTACATTTGCATACTCATTGTTTATAAATGCAAATAGATTTCTGTACTCTTCTGTGAAAGCTTCTGGATAATTCTGAAAGTAACTATTTAAATCATTCATATATTGTTCAAGTTCATTGGCATAGCTAAAAACGAATTCTAAATTATCTCTATATTGACGAAGACATTCTTCTGATGTTGAGTCTATATCTTGAGCATCACTACATAATTCATAAACAAGTTTTGAATTATAGATATCAATAATATCAAAATTAACCAAAGGTATGGGTGGTATAGATTCCTCTTTACTAACTTCAGGTGTCGTATTTTGATTTTCATTTATGGTTGGTTGTAAAGATTCTTCTGGTGTCGATGTTCCGCCACACATAAAAAATATCAATAACAAACAAAGGTGTCTTTTCATTCGTAATACCTATTGTTGTATAACAGCCACCTCACACAAAATATTACAATGACAATCGAAAATAGCATTGTAATGTTTGGAAATAAATACAGAAGTGTTATAGATCCAATAATCGTTAAAAAAATTACCAACATTTTATGTTGTTCCTGGTTTATAAAATACTTTATTCTTACCTTTAACTAAATGATATCTTTCCATCAAAGCTTCTTTATCTTGCTCTACAGAATTTGTTAAAGGCATTGCTTCCATCAATTCAAATCTTCTATTCTCATAATCAATCTTTGTAGGTACCACGGTAGCATCCAAGGCTTTTCCAATATAGTGAAAACCACTTTTAATTGTCTGATTGGTTTTCATCTCCCCCTCGACTGTGAGATAGAGAATAAACTTCTCTTTTGACTCAAGCTGTTCAATTACTTGTTTAGTGACTCCGGTTGATTTAGCCCGCCAGACCGGAATTCCACCGAATTCATGAAGGACTCTATTTTGAAATTTTCCAAAAGGATGTGGAATACCTAGCTTATCTGGATTTTTTTTAAATGGTAGTGGTACGACAATTCGAGTAAACATTGAGACGGAACCAAGAAAATGAAATTTTAAATCTGTTGCCAAACAGACAAAATAGGCATATATAGCATCGAAGGTAGATGAGTGAGGAGCCGAAGCAATTATGATTCTCTTTTTATCAGGAAGATATCCGACTACATCCCAATTTATAACTTTTAAAACAAATCTTCCGAATGGCCCTAGAAATTTCCTAACTCTAATTGGATGATTTTCTGTCTTAATAATGTGATCCATGTACTTATGCTAATTATTTGTTATCTCTTTTACCTGCCTTGAGAGATTTCTTAAATTTTTGTTATTGAAATTTAAAATCCATATTCCTACATACAATATTCCTACAATAAAAAATAGAAAAGCGTAGCCTCTTCCGTGACCTAAACCAACAAACGGAGAGAGTAATTCAATATTGTTTGGATAAAAATCAAACTCTAAATAATCTCCCAGAGGACCTGCAATAACAACACCCAGAGGTCTTAGCATCTGGGCAATGGTACCTCTTAATGCTAAAGCTCTACCTCTGATATCTTCTGTAGTTATAGCTAGCCACGCACCTGAAGAAACCGTATATTGGACTGTCCCACTAACACCGTTAATAATTCCGTGTATGCATAGAAGAATTATGCTTGGTCTAAGAGAACCTAGAATTAAGCTTATTCCACCTAAAAGACCCATATAAATTGCTACCTTTAAATTTCCTTGAAGCTTGTCTGCCAATCGTAGGGAAATTATCGAACCTAATAAAAAAGCTAAACCAATGCTTGATTCAACAATGCCTAGGCCTCTTGCGTCTGTGAAACTAAGTATCATCGGAGGGAGTAAAACCTGAGTAAAGCCCCAGAGAAAGTTACATATACCCAGAATAAGTACTAATGAAAGTAGACCTTTCTGTTTCTTCAGCCAGTTGTATGCTTCAATTAAATCAAAATAAACATTTTTAATACTTAAATCACTTTTTACCTCAATTTTGCTGCTTTTGAAAAAGGTAATAGTTGCAATTCCAAAAAAACAGGTAACTATATCTACAAGTATTACACCTGTTAATCCAAAAAATGAATAAATAAAAGCTCCGCCAATAGGGCCAATAAGAACTGATATCGCTTCGGCACTTTCAAATAATGCTGAGACTTTTGTTACTTCATTTTTTTTGACGACGTCACCCAAAAAAGCACTCCAAGTTGTCCAGTGAGCTATTTCAAAAACACCAAATGCTAATGCAAATGGAATCAAAAGAGTTAATGTCAACATATCATTTAATGCTAAATAACCAATAAGGCACATCAGTGCAGCAATAATCAAATCAAAACTAATTATCAATTTTTTCCTTGGAAACCTGTCTGCTAATACTCCTCCAAACGGCCCAGTAATTACGCCAACTATTGCAACAATAAATAATATTGATGAAAGTGCGCTTGCTTTGCCAGTTGTTTCATATATCCAAACACCAATTGCAAAAAAAGACATCGCAGAACCTGTCCAGGAAACAGTTTGTCCAAACCACAGAAGATATACTTTTTTGCTCATAATGACTTTCAAATAGAGATAGTAGTTGTATTTGAATGCTACGTAAGTTGTCTTATTTTTAAGGTTGAATTAGTAAATTAACACTCTATCTGCTTCAAAAGTAAGTTCAACAAGTTTATTTGGAGTAGCAGGAGTAAAGCCTAAAGATTCTAATTGGTCTTTAGTTATTCCCCTTGCTTGCGCAGATTTACCAGAGGCATAAAGAACCGCCCCTTTTAGTTTTAATTCTTCTAAATGATCTGATAGAGTCCCAAGTCCAACACCTTGCATTTCTTTTGTTGTGATGTCATGAAGAGAAGTTACTCCGTCCCCTGCACAGAATATGGTAACTTCATTGCCATTTTCTATTGCTGATTTAGCGACCAAGAAGCCCAATACTGAACGACTAGGATTTTCGACTCCAGTAATGATATGCACTAATAATTTACCCATGTAATAAATAATAAAAGATTATATTTTTGAATATGTTGTTTTTTAAAATTAAGCTTTAAGATAGAAGGGTTAATTTAAAAAAATGATCAGCAAAGAAGCTCAAAAAAGCATCAAAAGATTCAAAAGAGCAGCTACATTTATCGGTTTTCTTGTCAAATCTCCAAAAGAAATGACTCCTCGTAGATTGCGGATCGGCAGATTATTCAATAACTTACAGGGAACTGTTTTTCCAAAAGTAAAGGGTACAACAAAAGAAGTGATTTACCTTGATGATATAAGGTCTTTTAAAATTTCTACCCCAAATTCAGATCCTGAGAGAATTCTTCTTTACTTTCATGGCGGTGGTTATTCACTAGGAAGTCCTGAGTCTCACTATTCTCTAGCCAGTTATCTAGCTGATATTACCAAGACAGTTGTTTATGTTCCAGACTATAGACTTGGTCCAGAATATAAATTCCCAGCGCAATTAGAAGATGGTATTAAAAGTTATAAGTTTTTAATTGATAACTTAGGTTACGCTCCTGAGCAAGTGGCGATTTCAGGAGATTCCGCTGGGGGTCATCTAGCTCTAATTACATTGTTAAAACTAAAGGAAGATGGTGTCCAGCTTCCCTCTGCATTAGCACTATTATCACCTTGGACTGACCCAGGTGCTTCTGGTGATACCTACACATATGAAATGGCAGATAGAGATATAATGCTTGGGCCTTTATTTAAAAAAATTTGGAAAAACGGTGATCAACCTTATGACTATTACCTAAATCAAGAAGATTACGATGAAAACGATAAGTATGTTGTCCCACTTATTGGAAATTATGAAAACTGTCCTCCAATAATGATTCAGGTGGGGACTGAAGAGCTTTTATTATCTGATTCTCAGAGACTAAGAGATGTGTTGAAAAAAGACAATTGTGAGCATGAGTATTATGAATGGAAAGACATGTATCATGTGTTTCACGTAGATGTGAGAATGCCTGAAACAATTGAGGCATTTAACCAAATTGGTAATTTTTTAAGAAAACATATTGGTATTAAATTATAAAGTTTTATGAAGACTGCTCTTATAACGGGAGGCTCTGGGCATGTTGGGGCAAATTTAGTAAGAGAGCTAACAAAGCAAGATTTTAAGGTTAGATGTATAGATTTTGACGGAGACCATCGAGCATTTGAAGGACACGCTGTAGAACTTATCAGGGGAAACATTACAGACATCGAATCTATGGACGTAGCATTTAAAAATGTAGATGTAGTGTTTCATACAGCTGCGCTAATTAGCTTGGTACGCAAAGATAGGGACATAATTCGTTCTGTGAATGTTTTGGGAACAAAGAATGTATGTGAATTATCTTTAAGACATGGTGTTAAAAAATTAATACATTTTTCGTCTGTAGATGCATTTATAAGGGAACCTTTAGATGAAGCACTTTTGGAAGATAGACCCCTTGTAACAAATCCTAATTCTGTTCCGTACGATCTATCAAAAGCAGATGCACAGAGAATTGTTTATGATTATTGTGAAAAAGGTCTTGATGCTTCAATTATTCATCCTTCAGGAATTTTTGGACCTAATGATTTTAAACCTAGTTTGTTTGGCCAAGAGATTATAAATATTGCTAATGGAAAAAGACCTTTTACAGTAAATGTTAGTTATGACTATGTTGATGTTCGAGATCTTTGCCTCACTGCAATAAACTGTGTAGAAAAAGGCGAGTCAAAACAAAATTATATTGTTGGAGGAAACTATATAGATTTTGTTGGAATCGGTGAAATAATGTCTAAGAAGTTAAATAAAAAATTAATAAGAGGTACACTTCCGTTTTTCTTTGCTTATTTATCAGTTCCTTCCTCTTATTTAAAGGCACTTTTTTTCAACAAACCAAGAAGTGCCACTGTTGATTCAATTCATACCGTAAAAGTCCAAAACAAAATTATTCCAAGCACTCTCGCAAAAGAAATACTTGATCATAAACCAAGGCCTGTAGATGAAACAATAAGCGACATTGTGGATTTTTTTCAAAAAAGAGGTCTTATAAAATAAGGATTGGGATTTACAATATGTCTGTGAATAATTTAAATGTACTCAATATTGCCGGATATAAATTTGAACCATTAGATGACTTTAAAGATTTGGTTCCTGAGTTTCAATCAATTTGTGTCGAACTTGAATTAAAAGGCTCAGTATATTTAAGTCCAAACGGAATTAACTTCTCTCTTGCTGGTAACAAAGAAGCTATAGAAAAGTATCTTCATTTTTTGGAACAAGATAAAAGATTTTTAGATATCCCTCTAAAAAAAACATACAGTGAGACTCAGCCTTTTAGAAGAATGAAAGTGCGTCCAAAAAAAGAAATCATCTCATTAGGTAGAGATGATATTAATCCAAGAGAACTAACAGGAGATTATGTCACTCCACAAGAACTCTATGCAATGTATGAAAATAATGAAGATGTCATTGTCTTGGATACTCGCAATGAATATGAGACTCGTGTTGGATTGTTTGAAAATGCTGTTGACCTCCAACTTGATACATTTAGAGATTTTCCAGATGCAATAGAACAACTACCAGAGGAATACAAAGACAAACAAATTGTTATGTACTGCACTGGTGGAATTAGATGTGAGAAAGCATCCGCAGTAATGATGGAAGCAGGGTTTTCTGATGTAAAACAACTTGAGGGTGGAGTACTTGACTACTTCAATAAGACAGATGGAAAATATTGGAACGGTGACTGTTTTGTTTTTGATGAACGTGTTGCATTAGATACAGACCTCAATGAAACAGAGTACATTTATTGTTATATCTGCAGAGAGCCACTGTCAGCAGAAGAGAAGGCTTCTCCAGATTTTAAGATTAACGAATACTGTCCGTACTGTATAAAGAAATAGACTTAGTCGTCACCAAAGAACATTTGATTTCCACCATATGGAATTTCTTCGTCCTTGGCATAAATTTCAACAAATCTTGTTCTGATTTCTTTAACCTTATCAATAATCCCTTTTTCCTTTAGATAGTTATAAGGTGCTCGAAATACTCTGTCTTCGACTTCCAAAAATTTATTTATTTTGTCTTTCATGATGCTATTAAAAATACCGTAACTGAGAATTTAACTGTAATTTAAAATAATAAATTTTTGTTAACAAACGTTTAACAACTATATATGCAAGGTTTTAGTGGTTTTGATACCCTAAGGAAAGGAGGTTAAATATGGAACAAATGACAATAATGTTATCAAAATTTGAAAATCACGATGAAGAGACTTTTCAGGCCCAAAAAGAAGTTTGGACTGAATATTCAAAAGAGTTTTCAGATGCAACAGGAGTTAAATATTACTGGGCTCACCAAGAGCAGGAAGATGGGATTTACTATATTGGGGTAAATTTGTTTCCTTCGAAAGAATCAAGAGATGCTTGGCTAGAAAGTTATGACGTAGATGCTGGAACAGCAGAGTTTGATGAAAAAATGGTAGAGAAAACTGGTAAAACTGCTGAGGAAAGAGAAGCAGGAAAGTTGCTTGAAATCAATATGGCTGGAATGGATATCGATCTTACAAATCATTAGATTATGAAACTATTTATAAGAGTAGGTGTAATCGGAACTTCAGTCCTTGGATTTACTGTTGCTGTTGCATTACTCGTATTCAATAATCAGTTTTTTGACTTTCTTGGAGTCACAATCTCTGAAAATTATGTTTTGAATCAAATTAAAGCAGATATTGGCGGTCTTTGGATTCTTATAGGTGTCGCCCCACTTCTTTGGTTTAGAACAAAAGATAATTTCTGGATAAGAATTGTTTTTGTGACTCTAGGGTTCGTAATGGTTGCGAGGGTTATTAGTTTTGTGCAAGAAGGAATTCATCCAGTTTCAATTGTTCTGTTAGTTGGTGAGATAAATCTGTTTTTATTTACACGATATGTCTTAAAAAATTATCCAGAGGGATCATTTTTTAAATAGTTATAAAGAACTACACCTATAGAACTTCCAATAATAGGAAATAGTATATAAAACCATATCTCATTAGTGTTTCCATATAGAATCATGGGTCCAATACTTCGTGCTGGATTTAAAGATGCACCTGTCAAGTCTCCAATAAGAAGTGCGGATAGAGTAACTGCTCCTCCAATTGCTAAACCATAAACTCTGTTGTCGTTTCTTGTTACTAATAGAATCACCAACATAAGAAAAGTTGTGCATAATATCTCTGCCACAGATCCAGATATATATGTAGTAGATATAGTTGTGGTTCCAAAACTATGTTGTTCTGTAAATACAATATTGTGTAACAACGATGCGGAAAGTGCACTTAGTATCTGAATACTTATGTAAAGAATTCCATCTTTTACTGAGATTTCCTTATTAATAAAAAACCCAATCGTGACTGCTGGGTTAAAATGAGCACCAGAATATTTTCCAAAAATATATATAAAAATAGCTATTGTACACCCAAAAATAAAAGGAATATATTCGGATTTGAGATTACTAATTTCAGAAAGAATAATTGATCCACAACCAAAAAAAACTAAACTGAATGTCCCTATGAACTCAGATATTAAAGACTGTTTCGAAGTTGTAAATCTCATATTATTTTCCAATAAAATTCTATTTCATATTTTAAAATAATGTTTACATCTGTTTCCAAATAATTTACTTTAAATTTAATTTTTTCAGTTACATTCATACTTGTTTATCTCAATAAGTGTTTAAAACACCTTAGTGTATACGAATGTCCTCCGCGGACTGCTCTTCCTTAATTTTATAAGGTTAAGGAAGGGTTTATGTTTTATTTACTTTTTGTTTAGATAATTAATTCATAATTATTACATTGTTAATAGGAGGACAATTAAATAATGAATAAAAAATTTATTGTAAGTCTTCTCATTTTGGGACTATTTGCAACCGCATGTGGTGGCTCTTCAGATCCTGAGGTCATCAAATGGGGATTTATTCCTGCTGATAATGCAGATGCATTACAGGAATTATCCGAACCATTTGTTGAATTTATGAGTGACTATGTTGGAATACCAATTGAGGCAAGTCTTACACAAGATTATGCTGGAGCTATTACAGGTTTAGGGTCTGGACAACTTGATGTTGCAGGTTTAGGACCTTTGGGGTTTGTATTAGCACAACAACAATACCCTGATAAGATTACAGCCATATCAAAAGCTATACGATTTGGTTCTGCAACGTATCATGGACAGATTGTTACAAATGATCCATCAGTATGTAAATCAGCACCTGTAATTGGAGCATGGTCTAATAAAAATGGAACACCAGAAATTATTCCAGGATCAACAACTGCACCACCAGATGTAAAAGCATTACAAGTGGGATGGTCGTTTGGTGATAATGGATTAGAACCTGAAGTTTTAGATACTGGAGAAACAGTAAGCCCTGGATATGCTTGTGAAGCAGATTTAACATCCATGAAGGGTAAAACTGTTGCTGCTGCTGATCCAGCATCAACCTCCGGCTATTTATTTCCAGGTCTTGCAGCAAAAAACGCAGGACTTGATTTAGATGCAGATATGAATCTCATATTTGCTGGTGGACACGGTGGAGTAATCCAAGCAGTTTACAATGGAGATGCTGATTTTGGATTTTCATATGATGATGCAAGAAGAACTCTCCGAAAAGAGAATCCAGACGTTGGAGAAAAAATAATTGTTATTGGAATCTCACCAGAAATACCAAACGATGTAATAGCTGTTAATGCTGATCTTTCAGATGAATTACAACAGCTTATATTAGATGGTATGGTTGCATTCCTTGCACAAGGAGAAGAGGCTGAGAACTTTTTTGATACATTTTATGGATGGACTGCTGTTGAACCAGTAGAAGATTCAGAATTTGACCCGGTAAGGGAAGCTCAAGAATCCTTTGGGATAACTGAGCCGTAAGTCTATTCATTTATATAAAGTACGACACTGAACTAAATAATCCGGCAGATCTAAAGCTCTGCCGGATTATCATATTTAAAATAAGGGAGTTATTTTGATCAAATTAAAAAATGTGAATGTTATTTATCCAACAGGCACTCATGCTATGAAGGATGTTTCATTAGACATAAATGAAGGAGATTTTTTAGTTATAGTTGGAAAATCAGGAGCAGGTAAGTCAACTTTATTAAGAACGCTAAATGGTCTAGTAAAAACTACAAGTGGGAGTATTAATATCTTTGACAAAGAAGTTACAACATCATCAAAAAGAGAGCTCAGAGAGATTCGCTCAAAGACTGGGATGATATTTCAAACTTTCAATCTTGTCACAAGAACCACAGTATTTAACAATGTCTTAACTGGAAGATTAGGCGAGATGTCAACACTTAGAGGATTTTTTGGATTATGGTCTGACGAAGATAAAAAAATAGCAATGGATGCATTAAAAGAAGTAGAGATAGAAGAGAAAGCATGGACAAGAGCCTCAAAATTATCTGGCGGTCAGCAACAAAGAGTTGGCATAGCAAGGGCCTTGACACAAAAACCCAAGCTTGTTTTAGCTGATGAACCAGTTGCTTCATTAGATCCAGTTACATCTAGAAAAGTCATGGACTATATCAAAAAAATTAACGTTGAGTTAGGTATAACAACAATTGTAAATCTACACTTCCTTGACTTAGCAAAAGACTATGCAGAACGCATCATAGGAATGTACGATGGAAAAATTGTTTACGATGGCATGGTTGATGATATTACTGATGCAGATTTTGAAAAAATCTATGGAGGTCAACTCACCGAGGAAGATTATAATGAAACAAGAACAAATTAAAAATCCTGACTCAAGAAAAAACTTAAGAAATAGATTTTTTATCGTTTTATCAATAATTCTATTAACAGTATTTGGAATTGATAGGGTTGGTTTTTCACCCAGAAGAGTTGATGGTGCTATTGATAATTTAATTTTTGTTGTTTCAAAATTTTTCCCTGAAGATTATTTTCAAGAAGGGGGTGCTATTGAATGGACGTATGAGGTAGCTTCTGGAGCCTTTATTGAGTCAATTCAAGTAGGAGTCCTGGGTGCAATCATAGGTTGTATCCTTGCATATCCCTTATGTTTATTTGGTTCTAAATTAACAGCTCCAAACAAAGTTGTATTAAACACAACAAGAACTTCAGTAAATGTGATAAGAACAATGCCCGAACTTTTCTGGGTAATACTTGCAACTACAGCACTTGGTTTCGGGCCATTTGCGGGCCTAGTTGCAATTATTATATTTGTTGTTTTTGTTGTGTATAAGATGTTTACAGAATCTATCGATGCATTAGATCCTGGACCCTTAGAGGCTTTAAATGCTACGGGTGCAACATATTTTACATCGTTAAGACATTCAGTTGTTAAAGAGATAAATCCTATATATTTTGCTCTATGTATTTTTATGCTTGAACTCTCTATAAGGGTAAGTGCAGTGATAGGCTTAGTTGGTGCTGGCGGCATAGGTCAATTGCTAAATGTTGAAAGAGTTTACTTTCATTGGGATAACGTAAGTGCAATTGTCTTGGCAATGACTGCAATGATAGTTATCCTTGAAATCATTTCAACTAGTGTACGAAGTAGGTTGTTAAGATGATAACCTCAACAGATAATAGAACTAAATACATCAGGTTAGGATTTTATATTTTACTTGGAGTTGTTGTATTTTGGTCCTCATCTGACCTCTCAATAACATGGGAGAGGTTTGTAAGCTCATTCCCTAAAGTTGCAAAAATATTTAGCTTAATGATTCCACCAGATTTAAGCACTGAAATGATTACCAGAGTCTTTATTAAGCTAGAAGAGACAATATGGATTGCCTGGGTAGGCACGATAATTGGTATAATTTTCTCAATACCTCTTGGATTCTTAGCAAGTTCAAACTTGTTTCCAAACTTCGTATGGGGCCCTTTTAAATCACTACTTGTGATAATACGAGCAATACCCGAACTCATTATTGCCTATGTATTAATACCTATAACTGGGCTAGGTGCTTTAACAGGTACCCTTGCTATTGGCATAGGATCAATAGGAACGCTCGGTAAATGGCAATCTGAATTATCAGAAGAGGTTGATTTTGGGCAGAGAGAAGCTGTTATTGCAACTGGTGCTACAAGTGTCGTAGAATCTAGATGGGCTGTCCTTCCTCAAGTTCTCCCATCACTCTTAAGTTTTTATTTATATAGATTTGAAATAAATATAAGAGCGTCAGCAATTTTAGGACTTATTGGTGCAGGTGGAATTGGGGCAGAATTGCTTGGACAATTTCAATATAGAGACTTTCCAAGAGCTGGAACCGTTGTATTATTTACTGTCCTTGTAGTTGTTATTATCGATGAGATTTCATCGAGAATACGATCAAAAATTATAGAGGGAACATAATGTTTATATTATTGGTTAGGCATGCGCAACCTTTTTGGAGAGAGGAAGCAAAAGATCCTAACAATCCTGAACTAACAGAGCTTGGTATTGAGCAGGGAAAGATTACAGGTAACTATATCAATCTCTTGAAAAGCATGGATATTACATTTGAAACAATTTGGCATTCAGAATTAACTAGGTCTAGACAAACAGCAGAATTAATTTCTAAAGAGCTTGATAACAATATAAAAATGTCAGAGCATTCTTGGTTGAATGAAGTCAAATTACTCGATTTTAAGGGTATGAAAGAGTATGCTGAAAGATCTGAAAAATCTGATTTCAATGCAGTTGAACTTGATAAATGGTACGAGGGTTTTGAATCAATGGAAAATTTTGTTGATCATGCAAACAATCTCACACCACATTTTTATCAGTCATTAGAAGATTTTGGTATAAAAAAAAGTTATCAACAAACTAGAAATGGTGATGAAAAAGTATGGGAGATAACTACAGATAAGAATTTACTTATTGTTGGGCATGGAGGTACTAATTCAGTACTGTTATCTGAACTTCTTTCATTTGATTTTAAACCCTGGAATGTCGTTCGATTAGGAATAGACCATGCATCAATAGCTATGCTAGTTGGGGTATCAGTAGGTAAAGAACATATTTTTAGGTTACAAAAATTAAACGATACACATCTCTTATCTCCTGAAAAAATAACAAGATAATAATTCTATTTGTTTAACTTTTATTAAATAAAATAATTTGGACTAAGATTAAGTAGTTATGAACGCTACAAGAATACTGATAGGTGCATTTATACTTCTAATACCTTTGTTTTGTGGTTTTCTCTTACTCTCCCAATAGATTTGAAAGAATTAATTAGTTAGGGAACGTTGGGACTCTGGTCAAAAGGTTCGTCATATCTGCTCTCGTAAAAATCTTCAGCTGTTCTGTATATTTTTTTTGAAGTAACAAGTATCGTGACGATACCTTTTTTAACAAGCCATCTATACGGTGCAGAAAATAGTCTTTTTTCTAGTTCTAAAAATTTCTTAAACATTAGCTCAAGCTTAGCAGGTACAATGTTCTGCTGTTTACTTCAGAGATCTCTTCTAAGATATTTTCTATATCATCAAAGGAGTTTGATTCGTTTAATTCTGCTACAAACCCTGATAACTGAGTCACTTGATTTTTGAATTCATTAATTTTATTTTTGGTTTCTTCTTTAGAGAAATAATTTTCTAAAGAATAAGGTCCTTCGCTAAATTTGAGTCTGGTATTTTGATTTCCCTGCCATGACTCAACTAACTTATCGTTTAAGTCTGTAAGGCTTTCATAATATTCGCCTAATGCCTCATGTTCTGCATAGGATTGTGTCTGCCAATGAAAGACTTGAATGTTATTCAAAAAACTCATTGTGTAGGACACAAATTCATCTATCTTTACATTTAATGTTTTTACGTTCATATTTTTATTAAAACAAGTTTTTGATTTTATGAGAAAATCAAAAAGTAAATATTATCCATATTTAAAGTTCTGTTGTTGGATCACATCTTCTGGAATACCAAATTCTCGTAAGGCATTTTTAACCTGTTTATCAAACATTGCATCGGTGTCACTGTATTTTACCTTTACAACAGCTACGCCTTCTTTGGCATCTTGTAATTTCTGCATTTCGTTTTTTGCTACATCGATATGGATGTGTTGAAGTGCTTGTTTTACGTGATTAATATAATAAATTACATTTTGGATAGACATAGTATCAATTTCTTTACTGATTCTCTCCTGAGCTTTTTCATAGTTTTGCAGCATCTTCTGAACTAAAGAAGACATCAATCCTTGTGTGGCTGATGTAATCATACCTTGGATATGTTCTCTTCTTAATGTTCTATACACGGTACTTGGGGCAATATCTAATTTGTTGGCAATATCTATCTGACTTTCACCTTGAAGAGTGAGTTCAACTATCTTTCTCTCGTTTACTGAGAGATTTTGTCTCTTATAATCTTGCATAATGCATATAGTGCCAGATTTAGGTTTTAGTTGTTTTTTCAGAGGTAAAGTTTTCGCGATGATTGGCGTATATGAAAAATTATTTAAATCTAGAATCAGTTTTAATAATCTAAGAACTCATCGATTTTTTTAAGACCTTTTTGAAACTTAACAAAATCCTTCCAGCCTCCTTGTTGTGGACTGCACATAGGTTTATTGTTGTAAATATAATCTGAATAAATATCTGGGTTTAGATCCAGATCTTCGATAACTTGAAAATTGTTATATATTTCTTCTAATTTTGGATCATATAACAGTCTTAATTGCATTAGATCAATTTCTGTAAAATATGGCATTGAATCAGCAAACTTAGAGTAAGACATCACTGAATTACTGCACAGATTATGACCGAGGCCTAAAGCGTGTCCTAGTTCATGTATGAGAATATGTTCTCTCATTGACTTTGAATACTGAGAATCAACCCAAATCCAACCAAACTTTGCATTCTCTAGTTTGCTATGAGAATGATAAAATATTCCAGCAAATTTACTTCTACAGTCATTTACTAACTCAGAAAATCTCTTTGTGCAATGAGCAAAATGTATAGGTAGGTTCACGTCTGCAGGGTTGTCAGAGTAAGAAATTTTTAAATCAGGAGCGACAATATTTAATATATTTAATACATTATTCACCACATGTAGGTCATAACTCGTAGCATTTCCAAATAAACCAATATTTACCTCTCCAGTTAATCTTTGTCTATCAGAAATATACTCGTTAACATACTCTTCGCCTTTTTTTGATTTACTAAAATCATATTTAACATCTTTATTGAGCAGAGCAAGTGCTGCCTCATGTGGAGGTGGTAGAGTTTTTTGTAATTTTTTTAGTTCTAATTTTTGGAAGAATTGATTCAAATATTGTTGCTCTTGAAATTCTTGAACATCATAATTTTTTTCAAAAATTGGACTTATTATATTTTTTTCATAAAAAACTGATAAATTAGAAACGTTTTCATAGTCTTCACTATTAAATCGAAGAACTGTTGATTCATAACAATCAGCTAAATTATTTGAGCTTGCGATTATATCTAGCTTCCAGTCTTTCACTAAATACGAGTAATTTGTATCGATTCCATCAATTAAATCTAATTGAAACTCATGCTCTTTTTGGTTGGTGTTAAGTCGTGACTGACGGATCGAATGCATATGAAAAGCATTTTTAGAACTTTCATAATTAATTGTGATTGGCTTAACAATTATGTCTATTGACTTTATATCATTTTTATTTGGAATAGAGGGAAATGAAATTGTAAAGTTTCTTTTATCCTCAGTTATTTCTGCTTCTACTGAAGACCAAAATTCCTCATTAAAACAAATACTCTCAGATAGTTCTTCGGCGTCCTTGCCAACAAAATCATTTTGATTTTTGTTTAAACCTGTTTCATTATTGTTTAATGATTTCTCACTAACAACTAAAGTTTCTGTAGTTGTGTTAGTTGAAGTCAAATGCTTAAAGGCAAATGAAATTTGATCAACAGCGAATATAGACCAAGAGAAAATCCAAATTGAAATAAACAGCTTTCTGATCATATTCTTTCACAATTCATATTTAATTTCCCTATCGACTATCCATTTAGTTACAACATTAAATACAAAATAGGAGTAAATTAATTTATTAAAAAGGTTCAACATCGTCCTTGTAAAAAGGGTCTATCAAGACGTTTAAATAATGCCAGATAAAGTTATATTTAAAATCCTTAATAAATAGATTAATGATGAAAAAAGATGCAACAATAATAGATATATCAGGCATTTGAATTGTATGTAGATATTCAAGGTTAAAGAATAAATACAACAGAGGCGTGATAATAGACAGTCCTAACAAGTAGAATTTAATTTTGAAATTGAGATACATTCTTGAATAAAAATATGTTCCAAAAGCAAACAAAACATGAATCCCCAGAAGATTTATAAAGAATCCACCAATTCTTCTTACGTCATTTAAAAAACTTTCAGGTGCAATAAAAGAAGTAAAGAGCATCAGTACATGATAATTTACAAACAATAATCCTATAAATATTAAAAATCGAATTACTTTATATTCAATATCTTTCATTTAATAAGAATATAAAAATGAGGTGTGACACTTTTTTGTCTTCCTCGCTTTCTAGAATAAAACTGTATGGTTAAGGTAGAGACAAGAATTCAACTAGCAATTAAAGAGATTCTTGAAGAAGAAACCTGGAAACACTTAAAAACAAACAACAATTTTGACAAGGTATTATCTATAGCCTCATTGATTGAACCTTTTGATGAGGGTCCTGATCCATGTTATGAAGACTGTAGAGGTATGTGTTTTGGTTGTTACGATGGCTACAAATACTCTCTTGATTGGAGAGCAAGTTACAACCTTCGAAACAAAAAACCTTTTAGTTTAATAACAGATCACGAACTCAAGATATTGATTGATGCTTTAGATGACAAGGTACACAAATGTGATGAGTGGTGTTCAGATTTTATTTGTTATAACTATGAGGCTACAAGTTGTAAGGCTTGGTATTGTCTCAATTTATTTCTAAAAGAAAAGAAAAATATTAAATACTGTTCTACATGCAGGGGTTTAGCTTAGGTATGAATTAAATTTGCCTTTTGTATATAAAAAACAAAATTAAATTTGTCTATTTTCTTTCTTTTCTTTTAGCAAACTAAATTCCTCTACTGTTAGGTTAGATCCAAAAAGCTTATCTTCACCTGAGGTTAATTTATTCATAATTGACTTTCCGAACATTTTTTTATTCAACTCTATTCCAATACCAACCCTTCCAAGTTCAGCTGCAACTTTAGGAGAAGTAAAACTTCCTGCAAAAGGGTCTAGGACCTTTTCGCCCTTATATGTAAACATTTTTACTGCATACTCTGGGATTAAATCAGGAAAAGGAGCGGTATGTCCAAGAATATTTTCGCCTTTTGAATTTATTTTTATTACTGGTGGAAAAGAGATTATGTCTTTTCTCCATTTTTTTATAAACTCTTCATCTATATGATTTTCATTTGTTCTTAATTGGTCTGACTGTGTCATGTTGGTTTTTAGCGAAAACCTCTTTCCACGATTAGAAGCGCTTCTTTCAGGACAATCATTATTCTTACACTCCCAACTTTGCAAACCTGGTTCACTTTGTGTATTGCCATTTACCTGTAGGCTTCCACATCTTGGGCATGGAAATTTAGTTGTATCTAATCTATGTTTATGAAATATAAGAATATGTTCATATGCATTAATAGGATACTGATACATTGGATAAGGGTTGTCAGCATTTTTTTGCCTCTGACTTTGAACTTCCCCTTTATCCCAAATAAAGTCATCTACAAACGTAAATCCGATATCTTCAAATATCTGTATAAAGTATGCTCCAAGTGGGATACGTTGCTTTCCCCACACAGAAGTTGTTTTGGTATTTGGGTTATCGAAAATATCTCCAACATTAAATACCCAAACTCTGTGGTTATCTAAAACTCTCCATGTTTCCTTAATAATATCTCTCATATCATCTAAATATTCATCGATATTTTTCCATTGCGAATAATCTCTTGCGTTGTAATAAGGTGGAGAAGTAACCATTAATTGTATTGATTCACTATCCATTTTTTTTAAAGCTGTCAGACAATCTCCCCAAATAATTTTTGTATTAGATGATTTTTTATTAAGAAATTTATTTAATTCTTTATCTGAATCTTTATATTCTTTTTGATGTTTTAACTTAATCATGTGATTATATTTTTCAGTAAAATACCCGACCTCTTCTTTTTGATCTTTAAATGATTTAGTATTAAAAGATTTTTCTAACTTATCAATTTCACTATTAGATAAAATATTTTCTAAGTATTTTAGATTTTGTTTAAATAAGCTATTTTCCATTATTTTTAATTCTAAAGATTATATCTGACAATATTTCACATTTAACTAAGATAAGGCCTTCTTTTTTCGACCCTTGCTTCTTCAAGCCTAAAATAATCATCAAGTTTGTGGCTTTGTTGAATCATGTTTGATGATTGTTTACCCCAAAACACATTAGTAGGCTGAGCGGGTGTAAGTATACAATTATTTTTATGATCATAAACAAAAATGTCTTTATTTACCGGCTGATTATGACAAATTGCTATACAAAGAGGATTTTCAAAATCCCATTTAACATCAAAATCTAAAACATTAAGCCTTTCAACAGCAATTGGGTCCATTAAAACACCTTTTTCCCAAGCAATAGATGGATGATTAATGCAATATTCTAACAAATTAACATGATCATAGTTTCTAGAATTTAAATAGGACTCACATCCTTCTTTTAAATTTTGTAATAGAGCACTTTCTACATAATGGTTTATATCGTGGCAGTGTAGAAAAAAATAAGTAAGTGAAATGTACAAGTCTTTACGGACTTGTTCATTTGCAAATTCATTTGCAGGATTAAATAATTGTGGATTTTTAAATCCTAGATTTTGTTTAAAATGATCATGGCTATTTATGGAATGTTGTTGTCCACCTTGAATAAAAATATAGCTATTTCCTTCCCATTTATCATTTCCCATACCTACATTCCTAAAAGATCCTTCTTTTCTAACTATTGGAGAAAGTGTAAAGTCAGGAAACATTTTTTGAAATTTAGCATAACTTTCTCTGGCAACATTGGCCCCAGAATCTCCCTCTTCTACCCTGAAAGAAATTATTGAAGATACGTTTTCATCACTTCCGACTCTGTTTTTAAGTTCTTTATAGACATCATTCTCAGAAAATAATGGATTAAAAAAATCGTCATTTACAAACTCAACAACTATTCCTCCATCAAAAGTTTCTAATTGATCAAAATTTAATTCATTTCGATGAACGCTTTTCCAGGACGTCAGCACCCTGTTCTTTCTATGAGTTCTCTTTTGCCATAAATGATCAGGTACATTATTTTTTGCTGTTTTTCCATTAATATTTTTAAATTTTTCAGATATATTACTTCCGATGCTAGACATCATTGATCTTATATCTCTTTCTAAATTTTTAGGCACTATTTAGTCACCTCCTGGTGTGAATTTATGAACGAACACATCTTACATTCATTACTAGTTTCTGGTAATTTGTTCGAGTTGAGTATTTGCTTTATTTCTAATATTGTGTCTTCCACCCAATAATCATTTCCAACATATTCTAAAATGGAAACCTTAAATGAGATTTTATTTGAGAATTTCCTCTTACTTTTATCACCATTGCAATATACAAAATATCCAGAATTGGAAACCTTAAATCCATTTTTTCTCATCAACCATTGATAAAAATCCATTTGTCTTCTGTATCCATCCTGCCATTCTTCATCAATTGTTACTTCTGAATTTTTAGAGGTAGATTTATAGTCAACGACAATTACTTCTTCTGTGTCTAAATCAAACCATAAATCATCGACTGCACCTGTAAGGATAAAATTTGTTTTTTTGTGATGGTACTGAACGCCTTTAAAGTTTTCCCTCCATTCATCAAGTAGTTCGTGTTGAAATGGAATTAGATTTTTACCTGTTTCTAGCATATAAGGATGTGGTTCTCCCTTTTTTCTGTATAAATCAAATTCTTTTTTTAAGAGTTCATCGACTGCTGAATTGATATTAAAAGGGAAACCTGGTGGTTCGGAAACACCTAGTCGTCTGTCAATGTAAAAACATCTTTTACAACGAATAAAATTATCAACTTTAGATCTGCTTAATTTGTATGGTTTATCATCGCTGGGATCATAAATATTTCTTGTTCTAATTGTCATTACTTTCTTTCAATTATATTTTAATAAACTACGCCATGCCAGGAAGAGTCTTCCATCTTCTGATATGTTTTTTTATTGTTTCTTTCCATATTTCTTTTAATCGTTCTTTCATAAATATTTTTTTGAGCTCCTAACAATTTCAAGTAAAAGACTTTTCAAATTAACTTCACCTTTTGATCTTTCCAGGTATGAATTTGCTGCTTTTGCAAGATCTGCATAAAAAAAGTATTTAGTAATAGAGTCAATTTTTTCCACATATATGTTGCCTAAAACAATAAATACCCAAGCTATACCTTTAGCGTGCTTTGTTTCTACTAATTGATGTGAAGAAGATCTAGAAACCCAGTGTTTCATTTCTAATGTTTTTCTAAAAACTACTAAAACATCTGCACCATACCAAGTTGAACCATCAGTGTGATCTGATAGGTAAGAAATAACTCTTGGATGGTTGTCAATTTTAGTTTTTAAGTCTTCACCGTTTACTATAAAATTCTCTAATTTTTTAATACTTTTAAATGCACTCACACTCACTTCTTCGCCTTTTTTAGTCTCTTGTTCCAAAATATCTCCTTTATGTAATATGTTCATCATGCCCTACCTTTTTGGTAGGGCATTGGTAGGTAAATTAGAATCCAGCTCCTACTGAGTTTCTAATGCCAGTAGGAATAGCATCCTCTGGTTTTCCCATTAGACCCATAGACTCTGGATGTGATTGGGTTAAGTAAGAAAGAAAAAAGCCTTTGAATACTCTTTTCTCCTCAATTCCAGGAAGTGTTTGAATATCTCCACTAGTTATGAGACTTTCAACTGTTGCCTCTGGCACTCTAAGGTATTCAGCAATATCTGAAATGGAAAGAACTTCCGGTATTTTATGAAAGCCTTGCTTCCAGAATGGTTTTTCTACCTTAGTAGGTAGTTTTGCTACTTTATTGTTTGGCATAATGCCCTCCTTTATCTATTAGCTTCATAGTCTTAGATACAGAAAGGTTTGCTTGCCTTCTGTAAATAAGACTGTAAGAGTTTTTACTTTTTTAACTCTTTTTTTAGTTCTGATACAGAATCTTTTAACTGTGACTCAAGATTGTTTATATTCCCATGGGCATCGTCAAGATCAGTTTCTGCTTTAGATACATTACCTCTGATCTGTGACACAATCTCGGTTAAAGATGCAAGATTTTTTAAATTACTTTGAATCGCTTCAAAATCTATATTCTCGCTATCAGTTGTTTGTTGAAGTTTTGCTAATGCCTCAAGTTTAGAAACCTGGTAGCAAACTTCTAATGCAAGGGTGTCTAGTGTCTCTTTATTAACTACAACCGAGTACATATTCGGAGCTAGTCTCGAAAATGCAGACTGCACTGGGGCCGACTCTTTAGTTGATGCAACATAAACACCGACAGCTGCTTGTCTATTTTTACAAGACTGGGTTAGAAGCTTAATTACAGAATTAACTGATGGTTTTTTGCTAATATTTTTAACCTCAAAAACCACCCTAGAAGAGTTACCATCTGCATCTCCAACAATGACGACATGGTCTCCCTTTTTTTTACCTTTACCTGTTTTAGAAGCTCCTTCTGTGTTTCCAACTCTATCTATAAAGTCTCCAGAGATATTTGTAAATGTCTCTAAAATATCACCAACCTGATCTTCGAAAACTAATCCCTTGTTAGAGCCTTTTTCGAACTCTTGTTTTACAAGAGAGTGGGTTTTAATAACATTGGAGACATCCTCGAAATCCTCCATTATTTTATTAACTGGTTCTAAAACCCCTTTAAGAATCTGATCTTTAATTTTTGACAGTGGACTATTTACGTCTGAAGCGTCTGTAATAGACTTGATCTCCTCTAGGACTTCAGAAACAACTTCTGCAACTGTTGATTCAACAACTTTTTCTATTTTTGATGGGACAGATTTTTTATTATCTGACTCAAATAGTTGGCCCAGTTGTTTCTCTAAATTTTTTGCTTCTCTGTCTACAGCTAGAGCAAGTCTGCCGTTTTTGCCTTTAAGCAATTTATCAGTTAAATCAGATAGGTTGCTTTCAGCATTTTTTGAAGCTGATTCAAATGACTTAACAATTTTTTCTCTCTGATCGTCAAGTTTTTGATAATCTACCTCTACGCTCTGAATTTTCCAAATCTTTAAGCCGAGCTCAAATATTGTTTGAACTATTTTTTGCTTTTCTGATTTTGTTGTTTTAGATAATGACTGTAGCAATTCAACATCATCGAGTGTGATGCTAAATTTTAACTCTTTATTATCTATTACTTTTAGTTTTGTATTACTCAATGTTTTCTCCTTTGTAATTCATTCCCTGCCAGAGTGGATCTGGCAGGGCTTGGTGTGGCTACTTGCGTTTTTTTGGTTTAGATGAGAGTGCATCTATAACCGCAAGCATTAGTGTTAGCATGGGTATCTCCTTTTAGGCGACTTTGGCACTTTTCTCAAAGAGCAAATAACTATGTGGGATAGTTGTTATCTGTGAAAAAACAGACATATTTTTTGAAAATTGACTAAACAGTCTATTTATACCCATCTCTGTGTACTTATATTGACCTGATGGTTGTAAATTGAATTGTTTAGAAACATCCAAATATGTTATCAATCCGCTCTCTAAGTCTGACCTGTGGAATGCATTTGATGCATAAATAGCCTGAGCGATTTTCTCAAAAAGCTCTTTTGAAATCTGTTTATTTCCAGATCCCATTTCTACTTCTGCTGCATCTATTAGAGATGCAATCCAAGGTAGTGTGCTAACTGTTGTTGAGGTACCTTTTGCCCCCATGGTGCTATATGGCTTACCCAAAGGTGCTGTATACCTTTTCTCTAGGATCTCTAAAGATGAACCAAGTAAGTTTTTATCAAACTGACCTGCATACTCTTTATCCAAGATTTTTTGATTAAACCCAACTTCGAATGAATCGATGTCGACTTTAAATTTTGCGACTAACGGCTTTTTGTTTATAAAGCCGATTAATCTCTGTCCGCCAAAGGCGTTAATTATAGGCATAAATGCCCTCCTCTCAATAAATTCATAAGGCCAGAGGGTAGAAAGGAGTAGACCCCTTCTGGCCTTGCGGCGTGAAGCCTGTAAAAAGCAGGAAGGTAAAATATTATTGAAAAATATTTCAGAACTTCTGAACTTTTTATTCATGAAGGGAGTAAATATTTGGATATTTAATCCCTTAAAACACCTCGGTACCAGTAATATTTGGCCCTGGGTTTAAGACGCGGGCGTTTTCTTAATCCTGCCCACATTATTAAAACTGTAAAAGTTTTTCTACTTTTTACCTTTTTTACTGATTTTTAATTTAATAAAGTCTTGTGCTTGAAGCTGCGATTGATCAAAGAAGTCTTCGGGATAGGCATTTAAACCACCTTCTTCATTGATTAGTATTCTCTCAAAAGCAGGATTATTTTTACTATCTTTTCTGACATAATTAATATTTATGTGATCACCTAAAAATGAACCAAATTGTGCATGTCTGTATCTCAATCTATTCAGAGTATATTCAGAATGAGTTTCCAAAACTATAGAATCTATTAACGAATTAGCAAGTATGAAATCTGCAAGTTTAGCCTGTGCTTTAGGATGTAAGTGTAATTCTGGTTGTTCCAATAAAATTATATTTGGATCTTTTAAAGTAAATTCAGATCTATTAAGTCCTGCTAGTGAACAAATTAGTATTACCGGCAATACTTGGCTTACCCCAATTCCAACGTTTACAATATCTACACTATTTCCACTGGAATCAACAACAAAAATCGAAGGAGACTCAGACTCGTTATTAATTTCAAACTTTTCACATATTCCTAAATACTTTCCCCACTTAGATACAAAGTCAATGTATGTAAGCTCAGACAAAACGCCTTCTTTTCTTAAAATAATTAGTTTGTCAGCAAAGGAAGTTTGTTGAAACTTATTTTTATCTATTATTAAGTTGATAAACTTTTCATCAAATAGTTTTGGTGTAACAAATTCACTCTTTTCAAGTGCATTTTCCTTGAGAAATATTTTGGAATACTCACCAAAAATACCCAACGTAAAGGGAATTTCTTTTTTATAAAACAGCTTTGTTGAATCTCCTCTGTCTCTTAATGGTCCTAAGAACTGTATATTTTTAAAATTTTTAATAGCATCAAAAATTGGTACCTCTGTAATATCTGTATTTGTACCTTGACTTAAAAATGCATTTATGAATTTTGGCATTTTTAAATCTTTTACTTTATATAAGGGCACAAGAAGATCATCATCGTTGTAATTTTTATGACAAATTTTCATTAATATTAAATCTCTCAGGGTAAAACTCTTTAGATCAGTGCTTATTGAACTGTGTAAATTCGAATTAAAAGGATAACTAACATTATCTTTTTTTAGTTGGAGTGTTACTTTGTCGATAAATTCATCAATATATTTTTTTGCAGATTCAAAATTTTCACTTTTTATTAATTCAGAATATTTGTTGATATATTTTGAACACTCGTTCAAGAAGTTTGCATAGTCTCCGTATGCTGAGTCAAAAAATTTTCCAATTTCATTATTAACATTTAATGCTTTGAGTCTTTCTTTTAATATATTCTTATTGTCATCAATATATTCTGTAATTTTTTCTGAATTAAACGTATCATCAAACCACAATTCAAGTACATCATTATGAATTTTTTTGATTTTAACTTTTTTCTGTAAAGAGGTATCAAGATCTTCTAGTTTAATCCAGTCAAATATTCCTTTAAAATAAGTTCCGTCTTTTAATCCTTTCTTTCTACTTAAAGGGCCGCCACCCATATTTGTTGTCCTGTAACTTTGATTGAGAATGCTGTATGCTTGAGCTCGTAGCCCCATCAAATATTGAAGCGTGCTATTCATTGCTAATTCACGTTGTATGCCCATATCATCAAATGTGTTTTTCTCTGCAATCTTTATAAATTCGTTTAATTTTTCTTTACTTAATTGAATATTCTTTGTTTCATTTAGCATATTAAAAAAGAGTTTTTTAAATTGATTTTTAAATTCATTATTGTCTTTTAAATTGTTATTTTCAGATGCAATAATATCTAGAATAAGCAAGCGAAGATACTTAGAAATTTCTACTGTCATATTTCCATTAAATTCGTATTCTGCTTCTGTTTTATGTTTATTTACAACAACGTCTTTGGATATTGTTTGTTTTGATAACTTATAACTAAATTTATCAAAATTTAAGTTGTGCAAACTAACTTTATTATCAATTGATGATGCTGATTCTTCAGGAGTATTTACGGATACTGTGAAGGTATAGTTTTCTTTATTTTTGTATTTATCTTGAAACTCTTTGTGTAGGTTTTCTTTATCTTTTGAGCTTCCAAAAAGTCTATTTTTTTCTATATAAGTTCCGAGATCATAAGATTTTGTATTATATTTTTTTCTATTATTTTCTAATTCAATTTTTGCTTTTATAGGTACGATATCCATTCCCTTGGTTTTCTGAGGGTCTTGAAGAACTTCTAACGAGATTGATTTAATTGGTAAATAATTTATTTTTGCAATTTCTAAAGCCCTCCCAGCTTTTGTAAGCCCTGGCAACATGTCTCTCAATGAATCATCGAAGCTAAAGCTAAGGACAACTTCTCCAATTGTTTTTCCTTGAAATATGTTGTCATAAATAATGCTTATTGAAGAAAATTCATCTAACTCGACATTGGTTGAAAGAAAATTTTTAAAATTCTTATTTCCAAATTTATCATCACCTAGTGGAATAATGTCCAATTCTGAATCAAAATATCTTGGTAATAGAGCTATTGCTTCCAAAAGTGTACTTTTACCAATTGAATTAATTCCTGCAACAATATTTAAGTTTGACAGTTCTATTTCAACATTTTTAAGTGACTTAATGTTAGTAATACATATTTTTTTTACTCTCGATGAAGTTTCCAGTTCTAACCTTAGAAATCTTCGTATTGAGTTAGCCTCTCCTATTGAGGAAGATTTAGATACAGCTGTAAATACGTGAGTTTTATCTGACAAAAATTCTTCATCTAATTTTTCCATATGCTGCTCAAGTACTTCAAATTGCTCTTTATCAATGTTCATGCTGCCACCAATATTTTGTTATGGTCTTCTGTAGATATTTCAGCCAAAGTTTCATTTTCTAAAATGTTTTTGTCATTTGTTAAAATAAAATCTATTTCTGGTGTATTAATGTATTCATTCATATTATTTGGTCCATTCATAATAAACTCACTTGCCTTGGCTCCAAGCTTTATTGAAGTGTCCACAATTATTTTTCTGGGCATATATCTCCAGTCAGCTTTTCTTTTTAATGGTACACCTGTGTAGCTTTCAAAAACATTTTTTGGATCTTCTGTTTTTATAATTTTGTCAAAGGCTTTTTCAGTTATAGAAAATTCTGATTTTTGTAATTGTGTATTAAATACTGGGATTTCAAATTCATTCAATATGGATATTGATGCACCTATGTTTGTCTCATCTTCATTTAATATTGTGCTCTTATTAGATGCTAATTCATAGTCATAGGTAAATGGTGAAACATAGTAAATATCCTTAAAACCTAACCCAGTGACTACTGCGTCCATAGAAGCTTGGTTACTGTGTGGCCAGCCATAATCCTTTACACTTACGATCTGACCTAATGAAAATTTTTCATTAAATATTAAATCTTTAAAACTTGAGTCAATTGTTACAAATCTTTCAACTTCTGGCAAAAGGTCGAAATATTTAGGATTATCCATATTCTTAGCAACCTTTTTAAAAATATTCTCTTGTGTTTCCTCAGTTACAACAGGTGTTATGTTGCTATTTTCTGTAAGTTGATGTTTATGGTAAAAAAAGTTTTGAAAATGTTCAAATGAACAATTTGATTTTATCGTTGGATGTAATATTACTTTTAATTGTTTTTTATTCATTTCAAAAACCTATATAGAAAATAGTTGATTATTAATGACTTATCTGTTTTTGTATTCTCTTGTTTTAAAATATCAATTTTGTATTTATTAATTTTTTCAACCATTGCATCAAAATATGTCATTACTTTTTCAACTTTTCTAACACCCAGTTGATCTAAGATTCTATTTTCAATACTTTCTTGCATAATCTTCCCTTTATATATTAAATGTAAGAGTTTTTCTCTTTTTTTCAAATATTCAGAAATTATTAGATATAACTCAGGTTGTTCCGCAGATAGTTCTGCATAGTAAATCTCTAAAAATTCGACTTCATACTCGTTTAAACCTTGTGCGTTGACCTTTAAAAACTCTAAAATCATTGTTTTTTCATAAACTTCATCATCAAAATCAATACCTTGAGTTTTAATATCAACATTACTTAGAACATCTTTTAATAATTTACTCTCTAGATTGCTTTCATTAAATAAACCAAATTCTGACAACTCTTCTATCCCAACATCGTCTTTTTGTTTATCTAATCCCTTTTTAAAATTTTGTGTTTTTTGAGCATCGGAAGCATAATAGGTTTTTTGATCAGATGAAGGAGCCATCCTTTCAAAGACACTTTTTAGTGTAGTTGAAGATACTTCTCCAATCTTTTTTGAAAATTCGATAAGAAACTGTAATAAATTCAAATCAGAATACACTGACCAGTAAGTTGGGTCTCCCACTTTTACCATTGTTTTTTTTGGATAATTTGAAAGAATCTTTTGTCCAATTATTTCTTTTTGAAGTCCGGATAAATTACTTACAGATTTACTATTTTTATAAATATAGATAAATTCATTTTCTTCATCATGTTTTTCAAGATAACTAACCTTAAAACATTCCATGCTTTCTTTTATTGATTTGAATGCGTTCTGAATATGTGTTTGTTTAGTAAGTTCCGGGTCGACAATAATTTTTGACCTTTCAACCAGGGTTTGAGCATATGACCAATTGCTTTTATATATCTGAAAAAATAAATCTTTTATATCTGTCTTCAAAATCATATATGGGAATAAATAAACCTCTTCTACATAATTTACTTTTTGATTTAGTCTAAAAAAACTTGTCGGTGATAGTTGATTTTTATTATCAGTAGAGTCGGGACGTAAGTTGAATAATAACCATATTTTTAAATCGTTACTCAACTCAACAGCGCCACTAATTAGCTTTTCGATTTTATTTTGTTTGTTTATAAAATAATAATTAAAATCCAGTTCTTCAAAGCTCTTTTCTGCCTCATCAGTTATTATGTTTTCCTCGAAATACCTCAGATAGTATGACTTATCTTTAAAGTGTTGATTCTTTTTAAGGTAGTTATGAGAAGCGATTAAAAATAGAGCTTCAAAATTTTGAAACCCTTGTGACTCGAATTGCCTTCCTAACATAACATTTTTCCACTCTTTATAATCTTGATGAAAATTTTGAATTGAGTAATTATCTAAATTGAAATAGAAATTTACATTTCCAAGAAATCTTTTTTCGAGATTAACTAGGTTCTTATCTTCTTCTACCATTTTTTCGATTTCTCTTTTGATTGTTCTTTTTGCTTACCAAAGCAGGAAATAAATTCTCTTCTACTTTTAAATAGCAGCTTGCATATTCTTTTAATAACTCATCCCATGTAAAAATGTTGGTTGGATTTATACATACCCACCCTTCTTCTCCCATTCCACAGCAATCTTCACCATTATTATTGTGTGCATTGTGACATTTTTGACATCTATTTCTATCTTCAAATTCATTCGTTTTAGGATTTACAAAAGGAAACTTTTCAACATAATCAGTAATAGGAAAATTAATATCATGTCTGTGTGGGTGTGGGTCGTTTTGAATGCTTTTCCACTCAGTGCCTTTAGCTGGTTCTTGCCCCCATCTTATAAAAATTTTTGGTAATTCATCTATTGGAGGTGGGATAGATCCCATAGAAAGATACGGTTCTACAAATCCATACCTCTTTTTAAACTCACTTACTTCACTCTTGTCGGCTGGGTTTACTTTTTTATTTGGCAAAGTGCACCAAAACCCATTATCTAAATGACTGGAAGATGACATGACTTTATCTTATAAATTTAAAATGACAGATTCAAATCTTTTATATGTCGTTTATAAAAGTATCTTGAAAGCTCTGTCTATTTACTAACTCAACTACACCACTCTTAGTAACGGCAACTACTCCAGATTTAGGTACTCGGTTATAGTTACTTGCCATAGCAAAGGTATAGGCTCCAGTTGATGTAGACATTAAAATATCTCCAGACACAGTATCGCTTGGCAACATTGCATCTTTTACTAATAAATCTCCACTTTCACAGTGTCTACCAGATACGGCATGCACCACGTCTTCTCCAGCTTTTCCACCAGAGATATTGAAGAGCTTATGTTCACTGCCATACAGTGCAGGTCTTGGATTATCTGACATTCCACCATCCACCAAAATATATGGTTTCTCACCTCGATCATCTTTAATGGCTCCTGCAGTATATAAAATAACTCCTGGATTATTTACTAAGGCTCTTCCTGGCTCAATCATCACTTTATAGGAACCGCTCCAGTGTTCTTTAATCCCTTCATGAATGGCATCTGCATACACTTTTAATTCATGGTCTACTTCATCACCAGCGTAGGGTGAAAAGAAACCGCCACCAGCATCAAAAACTATCTCTCTTTCTACACTTGCAGGATGAGCGTTAAGAAAATCTGCACACTCGCTCATTGCTTTTTTATAACGATCTGGGTCTTTAATCTGACTTCCAATATGGACATGGACTCCAGAAAAGAGTAAATGTTTTGAATTATATATTTGCTGTAATGCCTCTTCAGCAAACCCAATAGAGATACCGAACTGTTGGTCGTAACCTGAAGTCAATACCATTGGATGGGTCTCGGCTCCAACATCTAGGTTTATACGCATAATGACTGGTTGTTTTCTATCTAATTTACTTGCAACCTCTTCTAGCATTGGAATCTCAAAACGATTATCTACAGAGATATGGCCACCATTATGTTGCATAAAGAACTCAATCTCATCTTTATGTTTAAAGGTTCCATTAAATAAAGAGTTTTCTAAGGTTCCAGTAACAGCTTGGACTGTTGCCATCTCTCCACCAGACACAACATCTACTCCCCAACCTTTGTCATCTAATTCTTTGACTAAGGCTTTACAGATAAATGCTTTTGCTGCATATCTGAAATAAGTCTCTTCTCCAAAAGCATTCGTAAAATGATCAATATTAGCTCGTAGGTGTTCCCAGTCATAGACATACAGGGGAGTCCCGTACTCTTTGGCGACATCAAGTAGTGAAGTCTCTCCGATAAAAGCGACTCCATCTTTAAATTCAAGGTTAGATGGTAAATAGTTCATTTCTTTAAGCGACGCTTAATCCACGCAATGTCTTTCTTTTGCGCTTCTAGTCCTCCAGGAGTTTCTACAACAATATCTGTTTTACAGTTTTTAATGACATATTCGAGTTCAGCTTTTGGAATCTGTCCTTTACCCAAGTTCTCATGACGATCTCTCGAGCTTTCAAAGCCATCTTTTGAGTCATTGAAATGAACAAGGTCTATCTTCTTAACAAGTTTTTTAAATCCCTTTACTGCTTTTTCTGTAGGAATTCCTCCTGCCCATGTATGACATGTATCTAAACAAAGCCCAACATTTAAATGGCCAATTACTTCCCAGAGTCTTTCAATAGAGTCCATGTATCTGGCAACTGAGTTTTTTCCACCAGCTGTATTCTCTACTAGAACTCTCATTCCAGTATCTTCCACATGCTCTATAGCTTTTCTCCAGTTATCATAGCCAACACCGATGTCTCCACCTTCTCCAACAGATCCCCCATGAACAATAACTCCTTTGGCTCCAAAACTTGCCGCGACTTTACATGTGTCCTTTAAAAGTTTTCTGCTTGGATGACGTACTTTGTTGTTCGGAGTAGCAACATTTATTAAATATGGGGCATGAACATATATTGGTCCATCATAATCTTGTAAAATATCGACATCTTCTCGAGGTTTTGGACTTTTCCACATTTGAGGACTCGATACAAATATCTGGAAAGTATCGCCTTTTCGCAGTTTTATCTCTTCAATTGCGTTTTTTGAGGGTATATGCGCACCAATATTCATGAATTTAAGTATAAATCATCTTTATTTTTGCCCAAATAGTATTAATAAACCTAAAAAGAGTAAAATAATAGTAAGACTTCCTTTCGTGCTTTGAGCCACTTCAAAAGGCGATAAAACAAAAAATTACAGCCACAGGGAGTCTTATTGCATTTTTTTCTAAAAAGGCCTTATAAAGTGAAAATCCCGATTGATCTTGCGACCCTCCGGGATTTTCTTACTATCTTCTATTAGGTCTTGCGACTTCATTTCTGATAGTTATATAAAAATAGTGTGGATTTGCTATTTTGGCAAGAAATTTTCGTCTGTTTTTTTCGCGAACTTTTATACATAAATTTTATAAAAACCATCATCTGTAAAGCAAAAATCCCGATTGACCTCTCGGCCCTTCGGGATTTTCTATTCTATCTTCTTTTCCATCTTTCGATTTCTTTTCTGATAGTGTTATAAATATAAATTAGCTTTTGATCTTATGCAAGATATTTACTAATCCTTTTTTCGCGAACTTTATCCACTTTTTGCAGCATCTACTACTGCATTTCTGACTGCAAACAAGAAAAATAACATTAAAAATGCACCTGTGTCTGCAATGTCATGTAAAGCATTGTCTGCGATAAGAGAAGCATAGGAAGCTACAACCTGACTTATACCGGCAATCAAAACAGCAATTCTTGCCCAGTTGGGAATTATAGACTTAAACCCCCAATATGAGGAAAGTAGAAAGAGCATAAACAAAATATGGGATCCTGGTGAGTAAATATCAAACTCAGTGCCATAAGCAATAGTATTTCCCTGTGCATATGCGTCCATTACTCCACCAGCTAAAAATAACAAAAAGAATGGAGTCATTAAAGACTTCTCTGCATCTGTACAAATTTTCAAAGCATAGTAAACGGCAATAGCCATGAACAAATTAAAAAACCCGAATGGAAACTCGATCCCTGCAAAATAGGCAACAGGTGCAGCAAGAAAAAGAGGAATTGCTATATTCCATAAAATTTTTGCTACTTTTAAATCTCCTTCTCTTAAATCAAACATATTTCTCCTTTTATAAGATACTTAATAATATTAATAAATTATTTAAGATTATTCCTCTTCATTTAAGCTTGGGGAGCTTAATGCCTCATTAATAGAAACGATTATTTGAAAAAGTCCAAGAAAAAGTAGAAGGTAATATAGATACTCTTCTCTAGTATTTGTTCCAAATGCTTTTAAATCAAAATATGTTGCTAGAAATTCTCTAAAAGGTCCATCAAGAATGTTATCTATAGCAAGATAAGATAAGGTGAGTCCGAATAAAAAAGGTCTTATCATTTTTACTTTCTTTTTATTTTTTTCTTTAGGTATCAGAATAACCTAATTTAGCTATTGTTTTGTTATGGAAATAGTACTTATACGCCACGGTCAACCTGAATGGATGATAAATGATGAATATCAAAGAAATCCTGGCCTAACGGAACTTGGATATATTCAATCCACAAAATCGGCAAGACAATTCACAAAACATAGTATTGACCAACTTTGGGTGTCCCCCTTAAATAGAGCAGCACAAACACTTACTCCATTTGAGACGAATGAAGTTGCAAAAGAGATAAAGACTTTTGAGTGGTTAAAGGAGATGGAAGACAAAGATGAGGTAGCTTTATATGGAAAAAGTAGCGACGAAATAATGAGTTTTTTTGAAAAAAGAAATAGTCAAACTTTTGAAGAGTGGGCAGTCAGTAGTCATGGATTATATATGCAAGATTTTGGCAAAAAAATAATCACTAATCTTGAAGGGGAGTTAGAGAAATTAGGTATTGTGTGTATCGACGATACGTTCGATAAGAAATTTGAAATAAGAGATGATTCGCTAGAAAATTTGATGATTATTTCGCACGCGGGAACAATGTCTGTTTTGCTTTCATATTTTTTGAATATGCCTCTTTATGCATGGACGTGGAAAAAGTTCTTGCCAAGACACACAGGTCACACAAGGTTGAGGTCTATGGCAATATCAGATGGCCATTTTTTTAGGCTAAAAGAGTTTAATAATGTGTCTTTTATCGAAAATCCAGAGGAGCAAACCTACTAAAATATTTTATTGAAGGAAAATGACGTATACTAAAATTCTTCCAGATATAACCGTTAGTTCTCTAACCCCTCGAAAAAAAAGATTTTTCTTAAAATATCTTGCAAGATTTTTACTTCTATTTGAAAATATTCGTCCTGTTGGAAGTTTTTTAGATAACAAAAGAGTTGTTTTAGTTGCAGCACCGCATCAATCGAGTAAGGACGAGTATTTAATGATTTTAATTATTCTCGCTTTAGATGTAGATGTGTGTTACCTGTCTGCAAAGTGGACAATGAGAAGGATCCCTAATCCCTTTGAAAAATCAAAAGATATTGACGAACAAGGAGTTCGATGGCCGCTTGGATGGCTACAAGAAAAAGTTTTTAGAAAGTTTGGAGCCATTCCTGTTGATAGAAAAGAAAACAGTAGACAATACGATTCTGTAGTAAAAGAGTTAAGAAAAAGAGACTCTTTTTTGTTGATAGTCACTCCGGAAGGAAGGTTTGATGCGGATAGATTTAGAACTAGCTTTTTATATATTGCAAGAGAATTGAACGCAGAAGTTATGCCAGTACAGATTGATTACGAAAATCAGATATTTAATATTTTAGAATCCTTCGAAATTGATGGTGACATAGAAGATGTTATTAAAAAACTAAGAATTAAGTTTGATGGGATCAAGGGAAAGAAAAGTAGGTTTAAAGCGTGATGGAAGAAAAAATTAATAACCTTGTTGAACAGCGAGCTCCATGGTTAGCAAAAAAAAATCCCGTATCAATATTAATTTTTAACCTCCTTAAAAAATTGCTTAGATTCGATGAAACAATATACGCAGGAGATTACATACAAAACATGTCTGGTGCAGATGCATTTAATTGGTTAGGAGATAGATACACAAATAACTGTTCTGTGGAAGGATTAGAGAATATACCAAGTAATGGAAGTTGTCTACTTGTAGCTAATCATCCAATGGGTGCTGCTGATGCAATCGCCTTGTATAGTCAACTGTATAAGGTCAGGAAAGATGTGTTTTTCTTTGCTAATGAGCTTTTTGTTTATTTACTTGGTTCATTTCACAATGTAATGGCTCCTGTTGTTTGGAACAAAGAGAAGGAGACACACTCAGCGACAAGAGATACTTTTGAGAGACTCAATACTTTCTTTAATGACAATAGGCCAGGAATAATATTTCCCTCTGGACGGCTTTCTAAGCTTACATTGTTTGGATTGTGGGATAGAAGCTGGGAGAAGACGCCAATAATACTTGCAAAAAGAAACAATTTTCCATTAATACCTGTTCATATTGAAGGAAAGAATTCATGGTTCTTTTATTTTGCGTCTATTACAAGCAAACAATTAAGAGATGTTTCTCAGTTGAACGAGTTATTTAATAAAAGTGAAAAGCCTATCTCTATCGTCATTGGAAAACCAATCAATGTTTCACAACTCAGCAATAATAATGATATTGCAACTCAACAACTACGGTACAAAGTTGAAACTTTAAGAAAAAAAGGCTTATTTAAAATCAATAGATTTATTCATCTCAGAAAGTATAAAAAAATTAGCTAACTACTTCACCAGATGTTGGACTGACACCCAAATTTCCTAACATATAACCAAATAATATTGGTGTTGTTACGAGGCCTCCAAGCCCGTAAAAACGCCATGAAAGTTCTATTTCATTCAATCCAGAAAATACCAACAGGTGCAGAACAAAGACCAATCCGTATGAGCCGGCGACTAAAGCTGCACTTATTTGGATTTTTCTGTCATGGTTTGTTGTTTGATACCATTTAGTAATTTGATGTATGAATGCAGACATTATTAGTCCTGAAATACAGATTAATAATGTTCGATCCGGCTCACCCAGGCTTGTATTTATTGATATATAAATAAAAGAAATAAGATAAATCGAAGACATTTGTTTTGGAGAAACTTTAAAGCGAATAACATAAATAAATATAAAACTTGCAAGCATTGCTTGCAGGATTACACTTCCAGCAGCAAGTTCATCATCTCTTCGAATAAAGGTCCATATATTTAAAAATGGATTTATAAAAAGTGTTATAAAGAGAACTAATCCATAACTTGTTGCTGCAGAGAATATTGATGCATTGTCAAGTCTCTCTTTTGATGGTCTTGTAGTGAAGATGTAATCCAACATTAAAAAAGCACCCAAAAATAACAACAGATGTGATGGGGTGATGAGTGGCTCGACGCCAGTTTCAATCCCAAGGAGTGTGTGCCAAATAGCATCTGAAGCACCACCGATTCCAAAAATGACTGCACCTAAAACACCTACATCAAATTTATAGTCCTTCATTGTATTCTTTATATACATGACAACTAGAGCCGAAAAAATATACCCTGAGTAAAGTACTCCGTGCCACGGCGTAAAAAATGTCTCAATATCATCTATAAGATAAGTGTGTGCACTTGAATCAATCCACGCTCCAGAAAAAAACCAAATCATAGTAAATATTAAAAGGCTTCTGTGGGTTTTATTTGTGATCGGTGTTGGTGATAATTTATTAAACATTTTTCTATCTTTAATCCATTTTAAACATTTGTACTTTCATAAAGCGGAAAGTAATAAAACTAAATTAAAATTCTTTTATGGATGAGAATAATTTTTTGAGGACTTTAACTAAGAAAAACTCCCTGTATCTTGGATTAAGTTCAATGATTGGTGCTGGATTATTTTATAATTTAGCTCCCACTTCAAAAATAAGCTCGTACTCTACAATTTTAGGGTTACTGTTAGCTAGTACTCTTGCATTTGCAAATGCCTCCTCATCTGCCCAACTTGCATCTTTATATCCCCAAACAGGTGGTACATATTTGTATGCAAATAAAGTATTGGGAACTGTGGCAGGAAATATAGCCGGAATTGTTTTTATATTTGGAAAAACAGTTAGTTGTGTTGCTATAGCACTAACACTTGGTCATTATATTTCACCAGTCTATGGAAAAGAACTTGGGGTTGGATTATCTGTAATAGTTTTTGTAATTGGATATAGAGGGATTACAAAAACTGCAGCACTAGCTAAGTGGTTTGTACTAATAATCGTAGCAATTTTAGCCTTTTTCTGTATTGCAATTCTTATCACACCTTCAACTAATGTGCTTATTCCTTTACTAGATGGCTTTAGTATAAGTAACTTATTACTATCTACATCTATTTGGTTTTTTGCATTTACCGGATATTCAAGACTTGCAACATATGGAGAGGAGATAAAAAATCCTGAAAAAATAATACCTAGTTCAATACTTACAGGCTTAGGTATAACAGTTTCAATTTACCTAATTGTTAATTGGTTGGCCCTAGCGATTATAGGACCGAAAGTTATATCAAACTCTAATACTCCTCTACTTGTTGCTATGGATGTAACGGTTTTATCAGAATTTTCCTTTCTAATAATCTTTGCATCTACTATTGCAACAGCTTCTGTATTTCTTGCATTGCTGCCAGCAATAAGCAGAATCTATGTTGCGATGTCTAGAGACAACATTCTTCCATCTGTTTTTTCAAAAATACATAAAAAAAATAACTCCGCGTATATTGCGGAGGTATTTGTTCTAATGACAGTTGTTATTGGAATTTATACTCTTAATATCACAAATGCAATAAAGATGAGTGCATTTTTTATTCTAATTTATTATGCACTAACAAATCTAAGCGTGATCAGATTGAAAAAGAGTGAGAGGTTGTACTCTGTATTCATTGCACAATATGGTCTTGTTATGTGTCTAGCTCTTGCAATTACATTGGTGTTATTCTAAAAAAACTTAATAGGACTGTATTAAATAGTTAAGAATAGAACATTAGAGATATTATAAGATTACATTTTCACAATATGGGATATTTTGTGAAAATAAAATCACAATCTTGCAACTTTGTGAACAAAAAATTATAATTATTTGAAAGGTCAATCAC
Source organism: OCS155 cluster bacterium AG-426-D23 (assembly GCA_003213165.1). Taxonomy (GTDB): domain Bacteria; phylum Actinomycetota; class Acidimicrobiia; order Actinomarinales; family Actinomarinaceae; genus Actinomarina. Next base: position 107,109 of record QCNO01000002.1, on the reverse strand, counting down.
GTGTATGCGTTGAAAATCACTCAAACACACTTCCATAGGTGATTGACCTACGTCTAAATTAGCTTGTTTTAGTTTTTACAGGTGATAATTTTTTACATTTTTTATAAAGATGATTTATATTTATTTAATGAAAGGTTTTAGCTCAACAAGTAGTCAGGTATTTTCCCAAAAGCCTGGTGAATTATGGAATGCGATTTCAAAAGAAAATAATTTAAACGATACACATCCATTTTGTAAGGAAAATGAAATTTTAGTTTGGAACGACGAAAACCATCAGGATAAACTCGTGTATTTAAATGGCCTCACATTTATAAGAGAGTTTTCAGAATGGTTTGAAGGTACTGGCTATAATTTGTGGATTGGAACAAAACGTGGTCCAAAGTCATATGTTGAGTGGAGAATTACAGAGCATTCTCTTGGATCAGAGTTAAAAATAACCGTGTACCCTTTCTTTTTTAGAAAATGGCCTAAGTTTATTGCTTTTTTTCCATATTATTTATATATAAACCCTAAATTGACATCTTATTTAAATTCAGTTGTAGGAGGTTTCAAATGGTACCTAGATAAAGGAACGGCTGTTCCTAGAAACCATTTTGGAAAACATCGTTGGTTTTCATAAATTAATTTTCATCTTCGCATCCACACTCTGGACAAAACATTACCCCCTCCTTTCCTCTAGTTTTATAATCGCCCGATTAATATCAGGTCCTTTCATAATTATTTTTGCCATCATGCCATATTTTTTTCTGATTGTATCTGCAGCTTGCTTTTTCATATCGCCATCCTCTATTAATGAGGCTTCTAGATCAAGGCTTTCTGATAACTTTTTAGAACCATTTTGGTTAGTAGTGTAAATTGTTGCTTTACCGTTGTTTCTAACCCTTTTTACTTTTCCAGCATTAATGCTTGTTGTTACAACTAATGAATCAGAAAAGTCTGCAACCCATACCGGTGTTGTAACAGGAGTTTTGTCTTTTTTGTAAGTGACTAGATTTATGTACTCGACATTTGAGAAATCTTTTAAGTCCATAAATTCATTTTAAAAATAATTTAACAATAGTTCAGGGAGTTGCTTAATTCTTCTTGCTGTTTCATCTTCAGAAAAAAGTATATATAAAAGCAGCATGATAAGAAGCACTCTTGTAGGAGTTATTTTTCTAAACATAGAAATATGCTAAATATTTTCAATACAAAAAAAAGAGATTTTATAAAAATCTCTTTTTTTCTATGCGTTATCTATTCAAAAAGATTTATGTTGGAGTATCTCCTTCATTAAAATCGATAAACAACTTACCTGCATACACAGGCCCCATGTAAGCTATAGTGCTTCCATCAAACAGTTCGGACTCTGATTCACTGTCCAGTACTGCTTGTAATTTTTCAACAGCTGCATTCATCTCTTCCTCAGAATCCCAGAAGTTCCAACTAATAGCGCTACTCCCGTCAAAAACTGCCCCTGTTACTTGAAGCCCTTCAGACTCTTCATAAATTGGTTCTACTTTTTCTTTAAGGAAGCTCAATACTGCGTCTGTGTCTTTGGCAACACCAACAACCAACCTTAAATAGCTTGGTCTTGTACTTTCCTTAGCCATAGTCTGATAGACCTTGCCATAAACTGCATCTCCTTGATAAATCACAGGAGGTGCCGACATCATTCCAGCTGCTTCTGATAGTACTCCTTGGATTTTTTCTTCCACAGCTTCTACAGCTTCCTTACTTTCATAAGCAGCCAAATTAACACCAGAGGTCTCCCCTGTGATAGCTGCCATCATCGTTAGAAGTCCGGGTGTCCCATCAAACTCAGGCATAACTTTTTCTTTAACAAAAGATATGGCTTCGTCTTTTTTTCCATCCTGAAGAGATGGAATCGTTATTCTAAAGTACATAATTTCCTTTCTTTTTTAGTTAATTGATTCCCCTGTTTTAAAGTCTGTAAATTGCCTCATAGCAAACGGTTCACCATAGTAATCTGTAAATCCATCCATTAATGGCATGAATTTTTCGTATACATTTTCATCAGAATTAAGTTTTTCATCAAAACTGTGTTTTGCATCGTGTGAAGTCCAAAACTCAAATAAAACAAGTGTGTTATCATCCATCTTAATTGATCCGTAAGAAATAATTCCCTCATCTTTTTCCAGTTTTGGTAGATAAATTTCTTTTTGGAGATTCATATATTCGTCAGCATTTTTTACATCCAACTTTGCGAATGCCAAAAACAAAGATTCTCTTGGTTCTGCAACAAGGGAGTCTTTTAAGGTCTTGCCAGTCAATAGTTCACCTTCATAAACCCTTGGGAAACTAGCAAGCAGATCTTGAATTTGCATCAAGTTCTCGTTTCTAATTTGTGCAAATTTATCTGCAGTCTCTTTGTCCTTCATAAAAGCAATGCCTAGGTTTACATTGTCTTTTGGATTAAAAAAGGCTATTGAATACAAGTCTCCTTTAAGAATTTCTAAAGCTGGGAAGCCTGTATTTTCAAAGAACTCTTTGAGTTCATCAAGCTTCCCATCTTGAAATAAAATACTGACTGCTACTGCATACATTTGTTTAATTTTTTACTCTACGGAGTAATTTCCTATTGATCTGCAAATGCTTTAAATAGTCCAAAAATAAATAGTGGGTATAAAACAATTCCAAAAAGTACCAGCGCCGGAACGAACAATGTTTCTCCAATTGCTCCAAAATAGAAGGCTAAAAGCACAGCAGCACTGCCATAGGCCTGTGCGTTTCCTACATTTCTTCCCCATGATGGAAGCTGGCCACTATCAGCTCTTACCACTTGAGATACCCAGAGTGCACCAATTAGAAATTGCGTAAAGTTTAAAGCAAATCCTAAATCAGTAACCATATCAGCACTCATAGTTCCCTGGTAAAACCCGTTAGCTATAAATGTTGGAGTTAATGTAAACATAAGCCCTACAACTGCTGTCCCATAAGCAACTGCTACAGCTCCAGCTAAAAGAGGGTTTTCATTTGAATTAAATAACTTTCCAGACAGTCTAACAATGCCTAAAAATGATAATCCTTGAGCTAGTCCAATTAAATTTGTAATTGGCCCTAGGCTTTCATCGTATCCTGTTTGATCCGGTCCAATTACGAATGCAAGTATTACAAAAGATGCAATAGTTGCACCAATGTTAATGAGTGCAAACCTTGAACCAAGTTCTCTTTCTTTTTGCGTAATCATTTTTTCCTTTCTTACAATTTTCCAACAGGAAAATCAACATAATTTTTCCAAATATCACATTGACCAGTTATTTCCTGGGGTGCTTCTGAAATAAGATTTGCAACTGCATCTGAAACAACTGATGCAATTACATCTGATGCTTCATGTGCAGCATCATGATTAGTCCAAAAGTTAAAACTAAATCCTTTATCCTCCGCAACCTTACAAGCTCCCGTTCCATAAATTCCATCAACATTTTCGTAAGCTGGGTAAACCGTGTTGGTCATAAATTCAGCAATATCATCATAGGTTTTACCCTCTTGAGTGCCTCCACCTAAAACAAATCTCGCAAAGAATCCCTCTTCACCATCTTTTGGTACTGCAATATATTGTTGTCCAGCAACCATAGGTCCCTCCATCACCTCTGGCTGACCTGCAAGCATCTCTCCCGCTCCTGCTAGAGCTTGATTAAATGTATCGATTGCTGCATCTTTTGCCTCTTCATTAGCCCAAGTAGACCAAGCCATAAATCTTCCATCATTTGTAGCACAGGCTGCTATCCCTAATAAACCAGAAATTCCATCGTAAGAGGGTATAACTGTATTTTTGACGTATTCAAGAGCATTATCCATTTGACCCTCGTTCACGTCTGCGAGAGTTAATCTTACAAACATATCGACCTCCTATTCAGTTTGTGTGTTTTGTGAGTTTGTAAAAGCTTTTCCTAGAGAAAATATAAATAATGGGTATAGTAATAACCCACCTAAAGCAGATACAGCGATTCCTAAGGTGTCAGGGAGTATTCCAAGTGCGAATCCAAGTGTTGAAACAATGATCAATGTTGCACCACCATATCCCGCAAATACTCCATATCTAGGAATTAACTCTACACTTTTTGAAGTTCTTAAAGCAACTAAACCAAAGATACCGATAGTGATTCCCCATCCAGATGTAACTCCTCCAACAGCGTTTCCAACTTCATTTGCATTTAAAAATGCGTCTGCATTGTTGTAGGCATCAACCTGTGCAAAGCTTCCAATTGTTGTGACAACTTGTGCAACAAAAGCAATAGAACCAGCGATTGTAACATATGGGTTATTAGGTCCTCCAAATAATTTTGTTGTTATGTAAAACACAAATAAAAGCGAGAACCCCAAAGCAAATCCTGTAACAGAAAGTACTGGTCCCCAAGTTGAGTCGTAACCCACCTGGTCTGGTCCTAATACAAATATTTGAATACCAAAATTAACAAGAATTAGACCAACAAAAAAATTCGACATTATTGTTCCAAGTCTTGCTTCTTCTCTACTTATCATTAATTATTCCTTTCTTAATTATGTATTTTTATAATTATTCCAACTCACTACCTGAAGCTAGTTTGTCACCCCAAGCAACATAGCTACCATAACCTAATCCAATAACCATTGCGATCCAACCAAGTCCAAATATTGGTTGAATAGATTCTGGTATTACATAATCAAGAAACACGTTTGAACCAGAGGCAACAAAGATCGAAATATAACCAAAGATACTAAAATATTCATAAATTGGTCTAAATATACCCGTACCTCTCATGGTAAGAACATAAATCAATGAGTTGAAAGCCCATAAAAAATACATTGGAGCAAAACCACCGTTATCCAATGTATATTCTGGTGAGGAGATTTCTATAAGAGTTCCCACAATTATTACTCCCCCTAAAATCGCTGAAGCCTCTCTCCAGTAGCTTGGTACCTGGTCTTGAACCAAATAGTATCCTGCAAGAATTATTGAAAATAGTGAAAATCCCCAAAGAAAATTTATAAAATTACCTAATCCTGTTGAAATATCGAGTTCCCCAAAAAATACAACCAACAAAACCACATTTATTCCTATAAATCCAAGTGAGTTTTGTCTTCCAAGTTGGCCAATCGGCTGTGTAAAAAATGTTTTCATAAAACTTCCTTCCCTAAGTTTCTTTTATTAATTTGTATATGTAATCTATCTTCCCTAAATTACATGGCTATTCTACAAAATTTTTATTGGGCTTGTGTTGGATTTTGTTAAATTTGTGTAAAGTTTGTGTAAATCTAGGACTTTTCGAGAACTAACGGTTTTACTTTTTGCCCGATGAGGGTAAATGTCTGAAGAAGGTCATCATGAGACAGACCAGCATTGTCTATTTGAAAAGTAAAACGTGAAATACCTCCCAAAGCCTTACTATGTCTGACTAATTTATCAGCAACTTCTTCTGGATCTCCAATAACATAGGCACCTAAGTCACCAATTTGTTGTTCAAATCTCTCCAAAGTAACTGGTGGCCAGCCACGCTCTTTGCCAATTTGGTTAAACCATACTCTATAACCCGGATAGTATTTTTCCACTGCTTCTTCTTTTGTGTTTGCCACAAAACCAAGTGAGTGAAGTCCTATTTTCAAGGAAGATTTTTCATGGCCTGCCTCTTCAGCTGCTTTATAGTAAAGATCAACTAACGGCTTAAACCTATGTGTCTCACCTCCAATTACAGCAATCATAAGAGGTAGGCCTAAGGAACCTGCTCGCACAAATGATGCGGGAGTTCCTCCAACACCTACCCATATTGGTAATTTTTTTTGAACAGGCCTCGGATAAACAATCTGATTTTCTAAAGATGGTCTAAATCTTCCGGACCAAGTAACTTGTTGTTCATCTCTAATTTTCAAAAGAAGATCAAGTTTCTCAGCATAGAGGTCGTCATAATCACTAAAGTCAAGTCCAAATAAAGGAAAAGCCTCCGTAAAAGATCCTCTACCTGCGACTATTTCTGCTCTGCCGTTAGAAATCAAATCTAATGTTGAGTAATTTTGAAATAATCTTACTGGATCCATTGCACTAATTACTGCGACTGCACTAGTTAATCGTATACTATCTGTTTTTGATGCTGCAGCTGAGAGTATATTATGTGCTGCAGAGTCTAGAAACTCTTCTCTATGGTGTTCCCCAAGACCAAAAACATCAATCCCAACTTTATCGGCATGTACAATTCGTTCAATGAGCTCCGACATGGCCTTTGCATCATCGTCAACAGTGCCACCTTCATTTGTTAAAGTCTTCTTAGCAAATGAGTCTATTCCTATTTCCATTTATGTAGTTTTAGGGTCTAAATATTCTTCAAAGTCTTAACAAGACTTTCGATAAGCATCTCAATATGGTCGATTTGTACGCTCTCATTTGGAGCATGAGCATTTCCAAGTTCTTCATCTGCAGCCCCAATTAAGACAAGCTCTGCATTTGGAAACTCTCTGACAAAATCATTAGCAAAAGGAATTGATCCACCTACTCCTATATATGCAGTTTCATTTTCCCAAGTAGAGTTAAAACTATTTACTAATTCTGTAGTGAAGGGTTTGTTTGGATCTGCCACAACTCCGGAGCCTTTAGAGTTAGGAATAAACTTAACTGATGCATCCCAAGGAATATTTTTCATTATGTGCTCCTCGAGCATCTTCATTGCATGATCTGGGTCTTCTGTTGGCGGAAGTCTTAAACTAACTTTTGCCCTAGCTGTTGGAATAACTAAGTTAACAGCTTCTTTTACTGGCGGGGCGTCGATTGCAAGCACATCTAACGCTGGCTCTAACCAGAGTCTCTTTGAAATACTTTCAGTGTCAAAAAGGGCAATATCATCTGAGCCAAGCATTTTTTTAAGAAAGGACTCCTCAAGTTCGGTAACTTTCATATCTGTAGAAGTTAAACCCTCTATCATAAGATTTCCTTTGTCATCATGAAACGAGGAAATGATTCTACTGAGTACCATAAAAGCATCTGGTACAACACCTCCTCCAACACCTGAATGAATTGGCCTCATTGGTTGATCAACTTCAATAATTCCATCAACTAAACCTCTAAGGGTTGTTGTAATAGTTGGTACTCCAATTTTTACATTTCCAGAATCGGCAATAATTATTACATCTGCCTCAAGTGCCTCTCTGTTTTGCTCTATGAATAAAGCCATTGTTGGAGACCCAATTTCTTCTTCACCTTCAATAAACACTTTTATGTTTACAGGTAGTTCATCAATTAATTGTTTTATGACGTTGTAATGTACCACTACTCCAGATTTATTATCTCCAGATCCTCTACCAAATAGTCTTCCATCAATCAGTTCTGGCTGAAAAGGGTCAGTGTTCCATAAACTTATATCTCCGACAGGCTGAACATCATGGTGAGCATATAAAAGTACAGTCTTTTTATCTGGATCAATCTCAGTGTGAGCAACTACAGCAGGCATTCCTCCTGGTACTTTGATAACTTGTGTATTAAGACCAAGGTCTGCAAATAAGTTCTCTACGAATTGGGCCGAAGCATCCACATCATCTCTATGATCTTTATCAGAACTTATGGATGGAATTTTTACCATCTCAGAAAGCAAATTGATTATCTCTTGTTGAGCCATATTGTAATATTAAGTCCTGTATGTTTTACTCATAAGAGATGGCTTCAAGAATATTTTGTCTTGATGCTCGAATTGCAGGAAGTATTGCAGCTATCACTCCGGCAATAATCGAAATTCCAATCCATAATGCTGTTTGAGGGATAGACACTGCAAATACTGTGAATCCTTCGTCAGCAAGAGTTTGTATGAGACTCCAGGCAAAAAATATACCTAGACTAGTTCCTAATGCTGCTCCAAATATTGAAATTATCGATGATTCAATAAAGATCATTCTTCTTATTTGTTTTCTATAAGTGCCAATAGCTCTCATAAGACCTATTTCTCTTGTTCTTTCAAAAACAGAAAGAGATAGTGTGTTAGTTATTCCAAATAGTGCTACAAAAATAGATATCGATAGGAATCCGTATATTACATTCAAAAGTAACTGGATTTGGTTGTTAGCCTCTTCAACCAGACCGTCTTCATCTCTTATTTCTACTCCTGGATATTCATCAACAATTGCATTAATTTTCTCTTCTAACTCTGGTGTTTTTTTATCAACATTGAAATATAGTTCTGTGTCTAAAGACTCATCCGAAAAGAAAGAGTTATTTTCAAGTAAGACAAAGAACTCTGCTGGAGGTTGTGTAGTCCAGTCAAATATGTAAGACACGGTAAATGTTCTTTCTCCTTCTTCAGGAATTGTTAAAACAACTTCGTCTCCAACAAAAAGCTCTTCCCTTTCTGCTGTTTGTTTTAATATTCCTATGGCATTCTCATCAAGAAAGTCTTTTCTATCTCCAGATACATCATCAGTTTTTACAAGATCAAAAACAGTCTCATCAACAGCACCCAATATCAGTGGTCTGTCGTTAAATCCAACAACTGTCGCTCTTGTTCTTGAGAGCTTGGTTACTTCATCGAGCTGTAAAAGTTCCTCTGACAAACCTGTTGGAATACCTGGAGAAGCAAAAACATTTGCCGCACTCACCTGATAGTCTGCAAGAATAACTTCGCTAATTAAGGACTCTGCCTGTGCCTTAAACGAGGTTGTAATAACGTTTGCTAAAGAAATCAATGTAAGGCCAATCATTAAAGCCGAAGCTGTAGATGCAGTTCTTCTTGGAGTTCTTTTAGAGTTTTCAGTTGCTAATTTGCCTAAGATTCCAAATAATAAGTTGTAAATTTTATCAAATATAAAAACAAAAGGCTTCGTTATAGACGGGGTTACAACTGAGATTCCAATAAATATAACACCTGCACCAAATCCAACTTGTTGCAAGGATGATAAGGTTGGGAGATCTAAGAAGTCATACAAAACTCCAAACAGTACTCCAAATCCAACAATAGAAATTATCGAGCCAAACAGAAGTCTTGCAAGTAAAGACTTTCTTTGTGGGGTTGAAACACTGTCTCTGATTGCTTCCATTGGGCTTACTTGTGAAGCTTTTCTAGCAGGGAGCAGAGAAGAAAAGATTGTAACTGTAATACCAATAATTAATCCTGTGATTGCAGCTTCTGTAGTCAGAACCAAAGGGCCGTCAGGAAGACCAAATTCAAAATACTGTAACCCCTCTTTAACTGCTACTGCTAGTCCAATACCTAAAGCTATACCAAGCCCTGATCCTATTATTGACATAAACAATGATTCAGATATGACCAACCTATAGATCTGTCTTTTAGATGTGCCGAGCGCTCTAAGCAAAGACAGTTCTTTTGTTCTTTGAAGTAAAAGTATTCTGAAGGTATTTTGAATAATAAAAGCACCAACAAAAATTGCAATCCCTGCAAAGACATTAAGTATTGTGTTAAAAAAATCTAGCCCCTGTTTAATTGAATCAGCTTGTTCAGCCGCAGCTTCTTGAGCGTTAATTACATTTAAATTTTCTGAATCTAGATTTGTTATATCATTTTTTACATCGTTAATATCAAAATTATTTTCTATAACTACATTGATAAGATCTACTTCTCCTTTTGAATCAAGAAGTGCCTGTGCAGTTCTAAATTCAAATAAAGCGAAAGTTGCGCCACCTGGTGCACCAACATTGGCAAACTCTGCGATTCCAACGATTGTAAATGATGCAGGAGTCGCACCGGCAAGAACAGTCACCCTGTCTCCCACTGAGAAATTATGGTTTTCAGCAGTTACAACATCCATGACAACTTCTTTTTTGTTTGTTGGTGGTTGTCCTTCTACAAGTGACCACTGTTGTGCATATGGATTACTGTCCCATGCGGCACCAAATGTAGGAGCAAATCCATTTGAAATTAATACTGTTTCACCGTCTACAATTTTTATGAATTGTGCAAATCCTAAAACTTCACCCCATGCAGCTCTTACACTAGGCAGGTTTACTATTTCCTGAATTCTATTATCGGGTATTTTTTTTACCTCGAAAGAAATAGGGCCTTGTCCTCCATCTCCACTAAAACCCTGTGCAAAATCTTCCTGAATCGGCTGCACTACTAAGTCAACTCCTTCATAAATTCCTGAAAATAAGTTGTCGAACGCAGATTTATTACTCTCTGAAAATATGTTTGAAGCAATGATTACTGCGACACCAAGAATAATGGAAGACGTAGTGAGAAAAATTCTAACTGGATAGGTTTTTAAGTTTTTCCATGCAATTAAAAAAAGAGGGCGTTTTGTAAAACCAAACATCAGATATTAGTTAGTGCTGTAACCTCTGCAACAATTTCTTCTTGAGTTGGTTCTTTTAAATCGCTTGCAATGCTTCCATCTTTTAGCATAATTACTCTGCTTGCATAAGACGCAGCATATGGATCGTGTGTCACCATTATTATTGTTTGGTTTAATTCCTCCACAACAGACTTCATGAAAGTTAAGAGCTCTTTGCTTGATTTGGAGTCTAAGTTTCCTGAAGGCTCATCAGCAAAAATAACCTCTGGCTTTGTTGCCATTGCTCTGGCAGCAGCAACCCTCTGCTGTTGACCACCAGATAACTCATTGGGCCTATGGGTTAATCTGTCACCGATATCAACTGTTTCTACAACTTGTTTAATCCAGTCCATATCTGGTTTTTTACCTGAAATAGATGCTGGCAAGGTTATATTCTCTTCGGCAGTTAGTGTTGGTATTAAATTAAAAGCTTGAAAAACAAATCCAAAACTATCTCTCCTGATTTTTGTTAATTGTTTGTCATTTAAAGTTGATATATCTTGATCTTTCAGGAATATTTGTCCTGATGTTGGTCTATCTAAACCTGCTAAACAATGAAGCAATGTTGACTTACCAGAACCAGAAGGTCCCATTATTGCTGTAAATTCATTTTCATTAAATTGGACATCGACATTATCGAGTGCTGTAACGCTAGTTTCTTTTTCTCCATAAATTTTGGTCAGCTTTGTAGCTTGTATTATGTTTTCCATTTAATAAAGAATAGGAGAATTAAAAATTTTACTTAAATAAATTTTGCATCTTAAGTATTATTTGGTACCTTATAGGTAATGAAAAATGTAACTAGCTGGAATTGGTGGTCAACTACATAGGTAGGTGCCCCACTAGTTAGTTCTTAAACCGGGCACAGCCCGGTTTTTTTGTTACTGTCACTGAAATTAAAACTCCGGGCTCAACCCAAACAAAGGAGTAAAAATGAAAGAACAGTACAAATATTTATTAGATGAAAATGATATTCCAAAACAGTGGTACAACATTGTGCCTGATTTACCGAATCCTTTACCTCCGCAGTTGAATCCACAGACTATGGATCCAATCGGTCCAGAGGATTTAGCACCGTTATTCCCAATGGGGTTGATTCTGCAGGAAGTGTCTGACCAAAGCTATATAGATATTCCTGAACCTGTTTTAGATTTGTATAAGCTATACAGGCCTTCACCGATGTATAGGGCTTTAAGGCTTGAAAAGGCTTTGGGAACAAAGTCAAGAATATATTATAAATACGAAGGTGGGTCACCATCAGGTTCTCACAAGCCAAATACCGCAATTCCTCAAGCATATTACAACGCAGAAGAAGGAATAAAAAAAATGGTTACAGAAACGGGTGCTGGTCAGTGGGGTTCAGCTTTGTCATTTGCATGTCAAGCCTTTGGAATTGAGCTTGAAGTTTTTCAAGTAGCTGCGTCTTTTGAGTCAAAGCCTTACAGAAAAACAATGATGGAGATATATGGTGCTACTGTCCATCCAAGCCCGTCTGAGAGGACTGATATCGGTAAACAATTTTTGTCAGAAGACCCAAATACTCCAGGAAGCCTTGGAATAGCAATCTCTGAAGCAATTGAGGTTGCAAGGAAGGAAGAAGGAACAAGATACGCATTAGGAAGCGTCCTCAATCATGTTCTCATGCACCAATCAATAATTGGTCTTGAAGCACTGAAACAAATGGAGATGGCTGATGACTACCCAGATATAATTGTTGGTTGTACTGGTGGTGGTTCAAACTTTACTGGGCTATTTTCACCGTTTGCTAGGAACAATATGAAAACAGAGCAAAAAACTATTATTCGTGCGGTTGAACCAGAGGCATGCCCTTCATTAACTAAAGGTGTTTACACATATGACTTTGGGGATTCAGTAGGAATGGCACCTGTTGTCAAAATGCACACTCTTGGTTCAAGTTTTGTCCCTGATCCGATTCATGCCGGTGGGTTGAGATACCATGGAATGGCTCCTCTTGTGAGTGCACTTTATGAAGACAAAGCAATAGAAGCAGAAGCGATTGGTCAAAAAGAATGCTTTGAAGCTGGTCAACTATTTGCTAAGACAGAGGGCATAGTACCTGCTCCAGAAGCAACTCATGCAATTGCATCAGCAATTAGGGCAGTGAAAGATGCTGACCAAAATTCTGAAAGTATTGCCGTTTTGACAGCAATGTGTGGACATGGTCACTTTGATATGAAAGCTTATGAAAACTTTTTGAGTGGAGAGATGGTTGATTACGAATTTCCGTCTGAAAAAGTTCAAGTAGCTTTGGAGTCAGTCAAAAAATAGGTAAAAAATGGATGATCGAATAAATTATGGTAACAAAGCTAAAAACCTAGAGTTCGTAGCAAACCATACGGATATAAAAATTCCATACTTTAGAGAGCTTTCTTTGAAAGATTTAGGAAATATTAACGAGATTCTTAATGATTTTTCAGAAGAAATAATGATAAGAAGCAATAGTTCTAATGAAGACTTGGAGAGCTCCTCTAATGCAGGTAAATATCTTTCCATCGGACCAATTAGCAAGGAAAGAATAGAAGATATAAAAAAATCATGGAATCAGGTCTTGAATAGCTATGAAAAAGATGCCAATCAAACCGTAATTTTGCAAGATTATGTAAAAAACGCAAAGAGCGTATCTGTGCTTACATCTTTTAAGGTTGGGACAGACTCTCTTTATCGTTCATTTTCAATTTATAATGGGCCAGAAACTGATGCAGTTACATCTGGAAAGTACAATCAGATTAAAAATTTCTATGTTCATAGATCAATAAACAAGTTGCCAAATAAATATAATGAATATTCTGTATATCTAAAAATTCTAACAAAACTAGAAGATTTATTTGGTAACAAGCATTTAGACATTGAAATGGTTCTGGATAATAATTCTTCACCCCTGCTTTTACAAGTTCGGCCTCTGATGGAGAAAAAAGTTAATAAGAATTTGATATTTACAGAGAAAAAAATAATTGAGCAGAATGTCAAAAAGTATGACTCTTTAAAAAAAACTACAAACGATCGTTTTGGTATCAATCAGCTTTTTAGCAATATGTCAGACATGAATCCAGCCGAAATGATTGGAAAAAAACCCGACAATGTTGCATTTGGTTTATACAAATTTATGTTTACAGACTCAACATGGAATATACAACGTGGTGAATTTGGTTATAGAAAATATAAACCAGCTAAATTAATGGAACTTTTCAATAATGTAGCCTACATAAATGTAAACCATAGTTTAAATAGTTTTTTAACTCGAAGCTTACAAGCCGATAGCTGTGAAAAAATAATACAGCATCAATTAGAAAAATTAAAAGAGAACCCACATTTACATGATTCAATTGAATTTAATATCTCTAGGTCATCATATGTGTTTGATACTGAAGATGAATTTGCTATTGAATATAAAAACATTATTAGCCCAGAAGAGATTCAGAAATGGCATCAGGATTTAATTAAAATCGATAGCTTAAACAAATCAACCCTAGAAAAAAATAATGAAACTATGTTAAGGGCATTCTCTTTGCTTGATGGGAATTTTAAATACTCTAAAAAAGAAAATATAAAATTTATTAGAGACAATATGGCGTTACCTTTTACTCATCATTCAAGGCTGGGATTTGTGTATTTTGCTCAATTAAACAATCTTTTGAGAAAAGATGTAATTACCGAAGCACAAAAGAACTCAATACTGTTGTCAGTAAATTCAATAAGTACGAAAATGAAGTCGGATGCCTATCAGGTCAAACTTGGACAGAAAAGTCTCAGTAGCTTTTTAGACATTTATGGACACATAAGGGCTGGTAACTATAATCTATCTTCATCTAATCTAAAAAATAATTTAGAGTTTACAGAGCTGTTGGTTCATAATAGTGAACCGCAAGATGAAAATATTTTATTGCAAAAAGTTATATTTTCAAATATTGATAAATATTTTGAATTAAACAATATTCCATACACGGCATCAGCTTGGGTTGAAATGTTTCAGACCGCTATTGCAACAAGAGAGAATTCAAAATTTTACTACACAAAAGGAATTGACGGTATTTTAAATGAAATAGAGGAGCAAAATATAAGCGACGAAGAACTTTTTCAACGACTAAATATTGAATTTAGCCAAGAAAATACAATTAATTTAGATCTTAAAAACACATTAATGCCTGACTTAATCTCGTCGTCCGATGATTTTTATTTATATGAGGAAATGAGCAAAGACGGAAATTACATTGGACAAGGAACAGTTTCTGGGAAAGTTTTACTTCTAGATAATTATTCAAATCAGCCTTATGACCTCGATAATAAAATTGTAGTTATTCCAGCAGCAGACCCCGGATGGGATTGGATTTTTAATTACAAAATCAAATCCTTGATTACAAAGTATGGGGGACCAAACTCTCACATGGCGATAAGGTGTGCTGAGCACAATATTCCAGCAATTCTTGGTGTTGGTGAAAGTAATTTTTCAACGATATCTACATCACAAAGCTTATCAATAGATTTTTCAAATGAAAGTTTTGCAATTGTTTAGGTATCACAAAAATATTTGTTGTTTTGGAATCAATCCAAATAAAGAGTGGTTATCTCCTTCCACTCTGACACTTCAGGTCCTGTTTTGTAAACAGCAATAGTGTCAAAAGTGAGTGCTACAGGGATGAGTTTATTGAGCTCCCCCAGGTCAAAAGATTTGGGTAGCTCATCCCCGTAGTACAACGATAAATGAGGTATCCATAGACTTGGCCAACCTTGAATATTTGAGATAGATTTAAAAAAATATGAGTTATCAGAAGACTCTAGGAAAAGTTTCTGGAAGTAGGTATTACCAACTGAAATTTTATCAAAGAGAATACTGCATTTTTTTTTAAAAAGTTCATTTAGAATTTTAGCTACTTTTTCTTTAGTAGAAATTTGTGTGACCAGTGTTACATGGGGTATAAAAGCATCTTGACCCTCTTCATCAGCAAATCTTTGAATTAAACTGTAAATTTCTTCGTCATGTTGTGAGCTTGTAAGCCAAATCGAGTACATTATTTAATTAAATTTTTGTTTTTTTTAATTGATTTACAAAAAAGCAGACTACAAAAAGGAAAGTTGCAACCATAGACATAGTTGGTCCTGAGGGTAAATTAAAAAAGTAAGAAAGAAAAAGTCCTGAAACTGAAGAAAAAACACCAAAGAGAATACTTACGTATATAGAAGAAACAAATGTATTTGTTATCTGCTTCGATGCGGCTGCTGGAATTAGAAGCATGCTTAAAACTAAAATAATGCCAACAGTTTGAAGAGAGGCTACAATTGCCACCGACAATATTACAAGAAATAAATAATTTAGAAAGTTGGTATTTAGACCCTTAACTTCAGCACCAATCGGATCAAAAGAATAAAACAGTAATTGTTTGAAAAAAATTATTATAAGACTTACTACTGTAATACACATCGCTGTAACTATAAATACATCGAACCTGCTGACTGCCAATATTTGCCCAAATAATAAATCCTCTAAGTTAATTGTTACATTTAGTATTGAAATCAGAATAAACCCAAGTGCAAAAAACGATGAGAAAATAATACCTATTGCAGTATCCTCGCCCACATTTGAATTTTTAATTATATAACCTAGGAAAAATGCAATCAATATAGATGCTGGAACCCCTAATTCAGAAATACTAAAACCTAAAAATACACCCACTGCAATAATTGGAAGTGTGGCATGAGCCATTGCGTCTGCCATAAAACCCATATTTCTGTTAATTGCAAAGGGTCCTAATATTGACAACATAATTCCCGATGCAGTTGCAGTAATGAGAGAACGCATCATAAATTCATATTTAAAAGGCTCAATTATTATCTCAATCATTATGTTTTTCATGGCTCTCTGAAGTATGATTCTTAAACATCTCATAATGTGAGCCATACATTTCTTTAATTACATCTTCTGTTAAAACTTCTGATGGATCACCGTAGGCACAACAGTGTCTATTCAAACAAAGAACCTCATCAAATTTTTCTTCAAGATTATTTATATCATGAGTCGCTACTAATATCGTTTTGCCATCTAAGTTAATATCACTTATCAAACTCATGATGTCTTCTTGTGCTCCTACATCGACAGCACTGAAAGCTTCATCCAATAATATAATATCTGCATCCTGAGCGAGCCCTCTTGCTATCAGGACTCTTTGGAACTGGCCACCAGATAAATTATTTATGTTTTCGTTTATTTTGTCGGATAGACCTACATTTTCAAGGGCTTCTTCGATTTTTAAATTTATTTGCTTTCTTGCGAAGAGGTTTAAAGAGTTCCGAGTTATCAAACCCATTTCTACTACTTGTTTTACAGAAAGAGGGAAGTTTCGATTTATTAAATCTTTCTGTGGAACGTAACTAATTGTACCTTTTGCGTCTTGTGGGTCGAGCCCGTTAATTTTTAATGATCCATTAACCACCGGAGCTAAGCCAGCTAAGGCATTAAATAAAGTAGACTTGCCACCGCCATTAGGTCCAACCACTGCAACTTTTTTCCCTTTAGTGATGGAAAAAGTCACATCATCTAGTGCTTGGGTGTTTCCAATCTGAACACAGCAACCATCAGATACAATGATTGCTGTGTTGTCAAATACTCTGTCGTCTGTTGATTTCATGGTGACATCTTTCTTGTAGGTTAACGAAAGTTACCTACAATCAACTTAATCACTTTTTGAAAGATTCTCCACAATTAATTCAACGGCTTCAATTAAAAACTCTGGATAGGTTTGACCCAGTTTCAAAGTTTCTACCCATAAGCCCTCAACTGCTTTTATTCCTGTCTCCGCAACAATTGTTTCTGCGTAAACAGATGGTGCTTCAGCCTCAATAAAGATTACTTTTACATTATTATCTTCAATTACATCAATTACATCAACAAGCTGAGCTGGTGTTATTTCATTTGAAGAGTCTAAATCAGGAATTATTGTTGAAAGCACTTCAAGTCCAAATTTTGCCTCTAAGTAACCTAACGACTCGTGTGTAGTTATTAGTTTTCTATTTTGAGAAGGTATTGACCCAATTAATTGTGAAACTTGTCCTGTTAAACTGCTTAACTCTGTTGCATAAGCATCTCCAGCTGCTTGATAACTAGCTGCATTACTTGGGTCAAGCTCAATTAATTTTGATTCTATAAATTCCGATGCATAGACAACTCTATTCGGATCAAACCAAAAGTGAGGATCATAAGCACCATGGCCGTGGCCTTCATGTCCTTCTTCGTCATGGTCATCATGTCCTTCTTCGTCATGGTCATCATGTCCTTTTTCTCCATGGTCGTCATGGTCATCATGACCACCTTCTTTAAACTCTATGGGAAAAACACTTTCGCCAACCTCAGCCAAAGCTTCAGAACCGCAGACTGAGTTTTCAAGTAACTCTACAAGCGGGGCTGGTTCATACATTAACCCTGTATAAAAAACTAAATCTGCATCAGCAATTGTTCCAGCATCCTGAGGAGCTGGTTCGTACGTATGGGGATCTGCTTCAGGCGGCATTAAAACTGTAAGGTTTATATTATCTCCGCCTACATTACTAACAAATTCTCCAATCATCGGTGTTGTCGCTACAACATTAATCTCTCTTCCATCTATTTCAGGACAGCCTGCATCAGCACTTCCGCCTGAACACGCTATCAATACTAAAGAAAGTGCGATCACACCAAATTTGAAACTATATTTATTTTTCAAAAGTTTCTCCTTCTAATTTATAACAATAAATGAGAATAAGTCCCATTTATTTTATTGTCAAGTATAAATGAGAATTTATCTCATTTTTTTTGATACAGCATTCTATAATAAAAATATGTCAGAGAGCTCAAGAAAAATTTTATCAGATCATAATGTTTCAATCACAAATCCAAGAATTCTTGTTCTTGAAGCGCTCATGGAGAGTCAGAATCCGCAAACAATAGATGACCTGCAAAAAAAGTTACAAAATAAAGTAGCAAAGTCTACGCTGTATCGAGTCCTAGGAGATCTTAAAAAAATAAATGTTTTACACGAATTTACCTCTCCAGACAACACAACAGTTGTTGAGCTACTACTGCATGATGCCGAACATCATCATCACTTATTTTGTGGTGACTGTGGTGAGATTATTGATGTTGGTTTAAGCGATGAGTTTGAAAAGCTTTTATCGGAAGAAATAAAAAAAATTGAAAGAAAGTTTAATTTCCATATAAATGACCACAGAGTCGAAATGTTTGGTACGTGTACCGATCAGTGTTCTAATTGCAAATAAGTTTAAAAGATTAAAGCTATCAAATTTGCGTTCAACAACATAGATTGAATAACTTCAAATGAATGAACTTGCTCAGGTGTCGCTCTTAACGGTATTGTCATGTATTCACCATCAAAAACATTCTCTACGGCTAATGCTGTTTCAATAAATTCGTTTTGAGTAATGTTACAAACTATACACATAATGATTTCCCTGTTTAATCATTTTAATTCTAGTGGAGATTTTGTAATTGGAAAACATATAATGGGGTTATCCTATGTCAATAGAACAAGACTTAAGTCACGGAATTATAAATGTAGGTGACTTGCCCATTCCTTTTAATATGGTATTAAATGCTGCTGTTTTGACTGTAGTTGTTACTTTTGTATTTTTGAAGGTTTCTTGGAAGGAGTCAATCTTAACTTCTGAAGAGAGGCTTTTTTCAACAAAACAAACCCCAAGTGGGAAGCTTCTAGGTCTCTTGGTACTAGTTTTATTAACTGTTCCTGGTTTAGTAAATAATGAAGCAGCTAAGGTTTCAGTAACTCCCTTAATTTTGTGGGTTTTCTTATGGATTGGAGTTCCAGTTCTTGGACTTCTTTTTGGTGATTTATATGCAAAGTTCAATCCTTTGTCAATAATTGTGAATCAAAAAGGAGATTCTAAAAATGTATATGTTGCATCGTTCCTGTTTATTTGTTTAACTTGGTTTGAACTAGTTTGGACTAAACCCGGCAATCCAAGACATATCGGTATAGTGTTTTTACTGTTGATTGTTGTTGTGTCGCTTGTACAAAAGTTTTATAAAAAAACTATTATCGAAGTTGATCCTTTGCTTGTTCTACATCATCTTTATAGCAAGATGAGAGTTACTCATAAAGCTCCTGTTTTCAAAAGTCTTTTAAACAACCTTTCCAACCTTGCTCAGCTAAAAGGAATGGAATACTTTATTCTTCTAATGATTGGAACGGTTACTTACGACGGACTGCGGGAAACAACATTTTGGTTCAACTTATTTGGAACCAGAAGCTATGAAACATCTTTTTCAACAATGGCTTTTCTCTCAATGAATTTAATTGTCATAATTTTTTATAGGTTTGCTTGTTATTTTGCGATACGCGTTAGCGGAGAAAATTATGATCTTAATGAAATCTCGCTTAAATTTGGCCACACTATGCTGCCAATTGCTTTTGCATATCATGTAACTCATTACCTAGGGCTACTCTTGTTTGAGTCTCAAACGTTGTTATACAGACTTAACGATCCTCTAGGTTTTGGGTGGAACCTATTTAACGCACAAGAAACTACTGTTGATTATTTTTTGGAGCCAATTGTTTTATGGACAGTTATGGTCATCGTTACGCTTGCAGGACATATGCTTAGTGTGGTTTTAGCTCATGATTTATCGGTTAAAATATTTGGACATCAAAAAAGCGATAAAACACAATATATTTTCTTATTTATAACAGTGGCATTAACATTGCAAGCTTTATTTGTACTGAGTGTTCCATAAAATATTCAAGCGAGGTATAGGTTTTAATACTAATATTTCGGTAAATGTTAAAAATAAGTAATAAATTAATCGTCTTATTCTTGTTTTTTTTAGTTGTTTCTGCCTGTTCAAGTAGTGATTCCTCTGGTCCTACACTGGTTGAGATATCTTCCGATGACGAAAGTGAAGAATTTGAAGAAGAAAATGATAATGAAGAAGAAAATGATAATGAAGTTACAGAATTTATACCTCCTGAATTACCAGATTTACCAGATCCAGCACTAAGTTCTTCTAAATGGAATCAAGTAAATGGACCATTTGGCGGAACTGTAACAAGCTTATTTAAAACTGTAGATGGATACTGGGCAACTACAACAGATAACTCTGGGTTTGCCGATAGTAACTTATATTTTATTAACAAAGAAACTTTTACTTGGGAATTGAAAAAAACTATAGGCGGAAATATGGCTGGAGTTGTTGTTGGTAAACATAATCCAGATGGAGTTGCTTTCATTACAGAAGCATCAAACACATCAGACTCAAAATTATTTATATCACTCGACAAAGGCCTCACATGGACAGAAACAAATCCCGTAGGAGATTTTGAGTCTGGTGTGGTTGAATACACAGGAATTGCTATAGACAAAACTATGGATTTTCTATATGTAGCAGGTAGATATTTACCATTTGGAGAAGACTGCGAAGATGATGAGAATGGAGATTGTTCACCGATAGAAAACTCAGCTGTTTATATTTCTCCTGATTGGGGAGATCAGTGGACAAGAACTAATCCCGTACCAAAAGGGGTGTTTGAAGAAATTGAGCTAGAAGAAGGACAAGAGCTTGATGAAGAAGAAATTGATAGAATTGAAACTTTATATGTCGATCCACAAAATCCAAGTATTATTTTTGTTGGAACTGACAACCTAGTAGCAAAAACTGAGGACTCGGGAGAAACGTGGAAAATAGTAAGTGAATCTTTTCATAGGTCCGATGTCAATGGTATTGCTATTCATCCAGAGAACTCAGATGTAGTTTATGTAAGAGTTGGAAAATATACTTTTGCCGACTGTTTTAATTTAGAAGATGATGACCTAGATTATGAAGAGGATGTTGCTAGGTATTGTGCCGGAATTTACAGAAGTGTTGATGGAGGAAATAGTTGGGTTTTACTAGATGGAGTAAGTGGAGACCCTTCTGAGGGGGGTGTTTATGTAGATGATTTCAAAGAAAACGTTGTTTATTCTGTGTTTTCAAGAGTTACGTTTATTAGTAAAGATGGGGGTAATTCTTCTGAAGAATTTCTGAGCACTAGCGAACACCCAATAATTCCTGATGTAGGTGTTGAAATAATAATGACAGGTGAAAATAGTACAGAAGTAATCATGGCCGGACTTCAAGGAGTGTACAGAACATACGACGAAGGAAGTAGTTGGATTGAGACAAATACTGGATTTGTTGGTTCCGAGGTTGTTGATATAGCAACTGCTACTGATGGAACAATGTATGCAACAACGTACAATATTGGAATATTTAAAAGCATTGATAATGGCAAAAATTGGAGTTTTGCCTCTTTTGGAATCAAAAATTGGTACGGAATGCAACTAGCTCCTCACCCCATTGACCCAGATATTTTATTTGCGACATTTGGTGGTGGTGTCTACAAATCTGAAAATGCTGGGGGTTCCTGGGAAATAATTGGTGGTGAAGATCTCTGTGACGATCCAGAACCAGGGGGTGGAAACTGTCATTACCACGGGATAATAGTTGAGACAGAAAGCCCTTACAAAGTATTAGTAGGTAGTGGAGGTGATCAATCAGCTAAAAGAGGAGTGGGTATCACAGGTTCTGAAAATTTGGGTGAATCTTGGAGAAACTCAGATGATGGTTTTACTCGAGATGTTCACGTAAGCAAATTAGTTATAGATCCAAACAATAGTGATGTGTTCTATGCTACTACTCAAGGTCAAACAGACTACACGGATAAAATAGGTGATGGTGCAGGTGTTTTCAAAAGTGTAGACAGAGGTTCAAGCTGGGAACAGATAAATAATGGTTTAGACACTTTAGAAACAAATGTTTTAGTTGTTGATCCAAATGATTCAAATACTCTTTACCTAGGTACTGACGATGACGGGCTTTATAAAAGCACTAACGGAGGAGCAAACTGGATACAGCTTAATGTACCACAAATATCTGAACCGTTTGGTGTGGGTGATATTGCAGTCGATCCAAAAAATAGCAACATGCTTTATTTAGCAACTGTCGATTACTTTAGGCTTGCAGGAGACAGGGGTGCATTGGGAGATTTTGGAATCTATAAAAGCACTGATGGTGGAACAACATGGGAAGATTTCAATAAAGGATTACAGCATCCCGGAGTATTCTCTTTAGAGTTGAACCCTGAAACAAGAATTTTGTACGCTGGCACAAGAGCTGGTGGTGTTTACTGGATTAGCCTAGATGACTAAATTCTAGCTATTTTTTCTCCGGCTTTGTTAGTAAATTGTCCTGTAATAATAAGAATTAAATCTATTAACAGCCATATTCCTAAGCCTCCAAAGGTTAGAAGCATTAATATTCCTGTACCTGTTTTCCCGACATAGAATCTGTGTGCTCCTATAACTCCCAGTAGAAATGCTAAAAGCAAAGTTACAACCCATTGGGAGTCACTTTCTGATGGGCTACTTTTTTTAAGAAGTTTATCTTTTTCTGCGTCAAACTCTTCTTGAGATATAACCCTTTCTCTAAGAAGTTCATTTAGCTTTTTAATTTCATCTGCAGTGCTCATTGTCTAGTACTATTGTAACTTATTTTCTATACTTGCGACCCTTTCAGCTATTGGAGGGTGTGAGTAATAATACGAACTGTAAAGTGGGTCCGGGGTTAAATTAGAAGCGTTGTCTTTAGTAAGTTTTAACAAACCAGAAATCATGTGTTCTCCATCTGTAAATTGGAAAGAAAAGTCATCTGCTTCAAACTCCCTCTTCCTAGATAAAGCCGATGTTATAGGTTTAGTGAAGAATGTATAGGAACCAATAACTAAATAGAACATTAAAAACTTTGAATATACTGTTAAATTTTCCAATCCATGAGCTATGAAAAAATTATCGCTCTTAAATATTTCATTTAAAATATAAAATCCTAAAAACCCAAAAACTAGAGAGCTGATTAATGTTTTGCGAATATGTCCTAATTTATAGTGACCAAGTTCGTGACCAAGTATTGCTTCCATTTCATCAGGGTTAATTGTTTTCAAAAGTGTATCAAAAAATACAATTCTCTTATTTTTTCCAAATCCTGTAAAAAAAGCATTGCCATGTGTGCTGCGTAAGCTTGCATTCATCACAAATAAACCTTTTGATTTAAAATCAACTTTTTCTAACAGTTTTTCAATCGGTTTTTTAAACTGTTCATCATCTAGTGGTTCAAATTTGTTAAACAAAGGCATTATTAATACAGGATATAAGAAGAAAATTATAGCTTGTAAAGTAAAGACTGCCGCAAATGCATAAATCCACCACAGGTCGCCTGCGCTAATAATAATAAAAATTACAGTTGCATAAAGAATGGAAGATATTGCTCCAGAAATAAAAAGGCTTTTAAATATATCTGTTACAAATGTTTTCTTTGTTGTTTTGTTGAAACCATGTCTTTCTTCAATCACAAAAGTTGAATATATTGATATCGGAATTGAAATTATTTCTTCAACGATTATTAAAAGTAATCCAAGAAGTACCGCTCCCAAGACATTTGATGAAGTTATATCCATAACAACTTCTGTTAAATAATTAAGCAAACCCCCTATTGTAAAAATGACGAGAACAACTGAACCAAATAAAGCAGTAAATATCTGGAATTTGATTCGATCTGTATTGTAAAGAATTGATTTTTTGTACTCCTCATCCGTTACAACATCCTTAAATCTAGGCGGTACAGAGGCTTTGTTGTTGTCAATAGATTTGAGGTTTCTTATTTTTAAATAAGTTTCTAGTAAAAACTTAATCAAAATAAGAGCAATAAAAATCTGGGTAAAATTTGTAGAATTTAGAAAATCTTGCATGTATCGATTTTAGACTAAGTGTTTTATAACCTTAAAGTTTTTTCAATTGTTTCGTAAACTTTGTCTTCAGTTTTTTCTAAATAGGATATTAATTTTGATTCTTTCTTTTCTTTTTCTTTCCAAACTGGGGTCATAGCATTCCATATCCCTTCCCCTTTTAACTTTGAGTAAAAAGAAGCGCCAACATGCACAGCTATTAGCGCATAACTTAAAAAGGCTGAAAATTCATGTAAACCTATTGCTAATTCAATCCCACCACCGCCTATGGAAAAGAGTCCTGCAATCAAAAGTCCAGTCAGTGGAAGCATTACAAGAGTAAAATATACAAGCCTATGTACAGATTTTGCGATGAACAAATGGCCTTTACGAATTTCGATATTTGCACCAAGCAAGGTTTCAGTGTCTTTCATATAAAAATATCTGATGAAAACAATAACTAAAAACGCAACAGCAAATAAGATTTCGAAATTTAACAAAGCTGGATCTTCAAGCTCTGACAAATCTCCTACTTGTTTAAATATTCCATATGCATAGAGAATTGAAAAACTCCAGTGGATAAATTTCGCTAGAGGTGTATGTGATTTCATACCAATATTTTACTGTCCAAATCTTCTTTCTCTTTGTGTATATTCCCTAAGACATCGAAGAAAATCAATCTTTCTAAACTCTGGCCAATATACATCTTGAAAAATTACTTCAGAGTAAGCACTTTGCCATAGTAAAAAACCTGAGAGTCTTGACTCTCCACTAGTTCTAATAATCAAGTCTATATCTGGAGATTCAGGTGAATAAAGATGCTGTCTTAATTGGTCGTCAGTTACATTTTCTAATAGAGCATCAAAGTCATTTTCATTATTTCTGTTCTCGTCTATTAGACTTTTTATGGCGTCCAGAATCTCTTGTCTGCCACCATATCCTAGTGCTATGGTTAATGATTTTTGACCTCCGCCTCTAACTTCTTTTAATCGTTCAATAGTTTCTTGTAGTTTTTGTGGAAGAAGGTCGGTACTTCCTATAAAAGTTATTTTAAAATTATCCACAACATCATCAATTATTAGCTCCTCAAAAAGTTCATTTAAAACCTCAAAATATGGACCAAGCTCCTCATTTGGTCTTGCTAAGTTTTCTCTAGACAGTAACCAACTAGTTACATGTCCGATGCCTGCTTCATCACACCATAGAAGACAATCTTTAAGTCTTTCCATTCCGATTTTATAAGAAACCTCATAACTAAGGAGGCCTTCTTTTCTAGCATAACGTCTGTGACCATCGTGAATTAAACCTATGTGCTTTGGAAGATCTTCTTTTGTAATCAATTTTTGCAGACGATTTTCATAAATTGAATAAATTAATTTTGGCGAATTCATGATTAACTAATTAAATTTTCAATCTCTTCTATTGTTTTTGGTGCATCTGCCGTAAGATTCAAAGGCCCATTTTTTGTACAGACTATATCATCTTCAATTCTTACACCAATACCAAGTAAATCTTTTGGAATTTCGTGCGAAACGGTTTTTGCATTTGCTTTTTCTTCTTGTTCAAGCTTTGTGGCTTCCTCCATGCCTAGGTGTTTTCTTCTCTCTCTTATTGCATCAGGATCTCTCTCCAGTAGTGGGAATTCGATTACAGGTTTTGTTGGTCTTACGTAAATGCCAGGTTCGATAGTAGTTACCATGCCCTCAGAAAACTCTCTTGGTTTACCTTGAAATTCACCACTTCCAGCATCATGTACATCTAAACCTAACCAGTGACCTGTGCCATGCATAAAAAATTCAAAGAAGTGCAACATTGAAACAGTCTCTTCAACTCCCATCGGGACTAATCCAAGATCAACCATTGACTCAGATAGAGAGAGTATTGTTTGTTGGTGGACATTCTTCATAGTATTTCCTTCAACAACTCCCTCTATTCCCTCAATTTGTGACTTAAGAACTGCGTTATATACATCTTTTTGAGGAGGAGAAAATTTGGTTCCAACTGGAAAGGTTCTTGTAACGTCCGAGGAATACATTCCACATTCTGCAGCAGCATCAATGAGTAATAAAGTCCCCTTTTTAATTTGATCTCTATTTGTTGAATAATGCAAAATACAAGCATTATCCCCACTTGCAACGATAGATGGATAACCCAATCTCTCAGCTCCTTGTTCGAAAAAAACTTTTTCCATTTGAGCCCCTACTTGATATTCAAACATATCAGGCTTTGCATACTTCATTGCTTCAATATGACCCAAAACTGTGATGTCACATGCTTTTGTTAATAGATCTAATTCACCAGCATCTTTAATAAGCCTTAATTCAGAAATTACTGGTTGAAGAGAATGGAGTGTTGCCTTACTAAAGTCAGCTCCACGTTGATCATACGGAACAGCAGTATTCAATGTTTTCTTATCAAATCTATTGAATGAAGAGTTTGAGTAATCACAATATATATCTGTAATTCCATCAAGTAATTTAGGAAGTTGATTTTGGTAATTGTTGTAAGAGTATGCTTTGATGGCACCAAATTTATCTAGTGCTCCTTCTTGTCCCAATCTTCTTCCTTCCCATGTTTCCATTTCTTCGTTACGATCCTGTACAAACAAATGAAGTTCAGATTTTGAATCCCTAATAATAATTACTGCATGTGCGTCTTGTTCTGGCCATGCTGTTAAGTAGTGAAAATTTGAATCTTGTCGGAAGGGATACCATGTGTCATTATTTCTATACACAACACTATTTCCATGAAGTAAAACAGCTCCGTTTTGTATGACTTTCGCTAAACGTTCTCTGGCATTTGTTGCATTATTCATATCTACTTAAGGTTAATCTAAACAAACTTATTTTTGCCAATAAATTTTATAGGGACTTCAAAAATTCCTTGAAAATATAACTCCATGTCTCTTCGTTATGTTTTCCTGAGTTCTGAAATACAAAATTTGTTTTAACATTTCTCTGTTTCAAAATTTCTAAGATTCTACTTACACCAGAAATATAAAAATTATCATTGCTTGAAAAATCTAAATCCCAATCATTTGGAAAAATATTTCTTGCCTCATCACCAAATATATCGCCTTCATCTGAGCCTACTGACAAGTTGCACAGAGTATTTTGGCTCAGGTATTGTAAGTCTTCTTCAATTCCCGGATACCCGTACCAAAAAGCAGGAGAAAAAGATATAACATTATCAAACTGTGGATACAGTATTGAGGTTTTGAATGACATGAGACCCCCCATAGAACTTCCTAAAACAATTTTTTTGACTTCGTTATAGTCAACATCATAATCTCCAATAATTTGAGGTAGGAATTCATTCATGATGTTATCTATATGTTTTATGGCATAATTTGTTTTACCATCCCTTGGATAAGGGTTGTATTGTATTTTCCTGCTTGAATTTGATGTGACACCTATAACGAAATAGCCATTATTAGTGTTATCTTCTTGCGCCTGAAGAGTAGTTTCAAGATCCATAAAGTATCCAAAGCCGTTTTTTTGTTTTAAAAATAAATTCTGGGCGTCGTAAGAGAGAATTAAATGTGTTACTCTTTTAAATTTTGGATATCTGATAATGAGGCTATTTGTATCTTCCATGTCGACATCCACCATTGGTTGGCTTATAGAAATATTTTTCAGAGTTCTGTCGTATTCTGAAAATAAAAGCATAGGGTAATTATTCTATATAATCCTCTATTGATTTTGCTACTAATTTTGCGTTCTTTTGGTCAGCTGTAATAACAAGAACAACATTATCACCAGCAAGGGAAGCTACAATTCCTTCAAGATATAGGTTGTCTATAGATTCTGCAATGACCTGAGCAGCAGCAGTAGTAGTCTTTACAACCACTTGGTTGGAAACAGGTTGTACTTCAGTTACAAAATCCTGAAGCGCTTTTTTAGCTATCTTGTACTGTGCGTTATTATCTTGATTTTTTGGGAGTAAGTAAACTAATTTACCATTCTTTAATCTTTTCTTAACGGCGCCGAGCTCGTTTAAATCTCTTGATAATGTAGCTTGAGTAATAATTGTTCCATTTTTTTTAAGCATTCCTTTAAGTTGATTCTGCGATGAAATATTTCCAGAATCAATAAAGTTAGCTATGAGCTTTTGTCTTTGAATAGTTGCTTTTGTCATATTTATAAATATACATTTATTTGTATATTTATACAATTATAAATTTTTAAATGTTTCCTCAGCTAATTGTAAAGCCTCTTCTTTGGATACCTCTCCGTCGTTAATTCTTTGTTCGTACAGAGCTTTCATGATGACTCCCACTTTAGGTCCAGGTTGAATGTTGAAATGTTTCATAATCTCATCACCAGATAAAGCTGGTCTAATTTTGGAAAGCTCTTCTTTAGCTTTAACTTCTTCTATCCTTTTTTCCATTTCATCTAGATTGTCATATATTTCTTTTGCTTTTGTTTTGTTTTTTGTAGTTACATCAGCCCTTACTAGTTGGTTTAAATCCTCAAGCATATGTCCAGCATCAACAATATATCTTCTCACTGCAGAATCTGTCCATCCCATTTTGAAGGTATGGGGGCGTAAGTGCTGTTCTACAAGGAGTGATATATCTTTAATCGTTTTGTTGTCATATTTTAATCCTTTTAATATTTTTTTTGTCATCCTTGCACCGACGACTTCGTGGTGCCTAAAGTGTACTTTGCCATTTTCTATTCCTTTAGTGTTTGGTTTAGCAATATCATGTAGAAGTGCTCCCATTCTAAGAGTGAGTTTTGGAGGTACTCTATCTAAAACAGCTAATGTGTGTTCATAAACGTCTTTATGGTGATGCTTTGGATCTACTTCTATTTTGAGTTCATTTATTTCCGGAATAATATACAAACTCAGACCGCTCTCGACTAAAATTCGAATGCCTACTGACGGATTCTTGCCAACTAAAAGCTTATTGATCTCATCTCTAATTCTTTCTTTTGTTATTATTTTTATTCGTTCTATGTTTTCTTTCATTGCCACATAGGTTTCATTATCTGGTGAAAATCCATGTGTGCTTACAAATCTACATACTCTTAACATTCTTAGAGGGTCATCAGAAAAAGAGATAATTGGATCATCCGGTGTTGATATAGTGCCAGATGCAAGATCTTTTAATCCTGAAAACGGGTCTATTAATTCATTGGTTTCCATTGAATATGCAATTGAATTTATTGAAAAGTCTCTTCTTGATAGGTCTGTTATAAGATCAGTTGCATTTTCTATTTTGGGGTTTCTTGAATCTGTTTCGTAAGTGTCTTTCCTAAAAGTAGTTATATGTACTACATTTTTTTGGTCATAAAGTTCTATTGTCCCAAAGTTTCTACCTACCTCAGTTGTTTTGTAGTTGTTTGTTTTGAGCAATTTGATTGACTCCTCTGGGGTAGCGTTAGTTGTAAAATCAAAATCCTCTGTCGGAATATCTAGTATTCCATCCCTCACCGCTCCTCCAACAAGATATAGCTCAAAACCATTACTGTGATACAGAGAAGAAAGTACACTTAAAAAGCTATTATTCTCTACTAATTTTAATAATGTAATTGGTACCATATTGATAGCTTAGAAGAACTGTGGATACAATAGAACAATGAATTTAAAAGTAGATTTTGCAGCTGGGGGGATTGTTTTAGAAAATAACAATATACTTCTTGTTAAAAATAGAAAAAATGAATATGTCGACAACCCTAAATCATTCTGGGGTTTTCCAAAAGGACACATAGAAGATGGAGAAGCACCTAAAAATGCCGCAAAAAGAGAGGTTATAGAAGAGACGGGTTTTATCGTTGAGTTGGCAGATGAGAAACCATTGGTTGAGTCTCGCTATGAAATATTTGTTGACAAAAAAAAGATAAAGAAAACTGTTTGGTTCTTTAAAATGAATATTTTAAAAGCGTTTGATAGCGAACCTGATGATGAAATTGAAGAAGTTGCTTTAGTTGATTATGAAACAGCTTTAAATCTACTAACACACAAAGAAGATAAGAAAATACTTAAATATGTATTTAACAAATGAAAAAACCAAACATAGTTCTTGGGTTGGTAGTTACAAAACAAGAAAATGGAACGATGTCACATCGATAATTTATTTCGAAAAAGTTTATGGTGGAAAAGGTCTTCTTAAAAAAATAAAACTAGAAGCTGAAAATACAGGCCTGCATTTTAATTCATCAATGATTCAAGAAAATGAAACACATATTTGGTTGGCTTCTGGGTGGAGTGTGGTGGAAAGATTAAATGTCCTATCGGTAAATTTAAGAAATTTAGAGTTAAGTAATGCAATATCTCAAAATTTTGAAAATTTTACAAAAAACAATATTAATGAGTTGGTAAGCCTTGATAAATCTATATTTGATCCTTATTGGCAAAATTCTGAAGCTGCATTCATAGAAACTCTAGACAGTTGTAATCAAAATTATTTGTTTAAACAATATGATGAAGATCTCCTTGTTGGTTATGCTATTTTAGGTGTGACTAGAAACTTTTCATTTCTACAACGATTTGGAATTAGTTTAGGATATCAAAACAAAGGACACGGTTCTGAGTTGCTTAAGAATGTACTTAGTTTCGCTAAAGATAATAAGTACACGAATATAAGGTTAAATACTCAAGAAAATAATAAGGCAGCAAAAAGCCTCTATGTAAAACACGGCTTTGAGTTAACAAAAACTAATTTTACAATTTTAAACGCTAGTTAGATATTTAGAACTACATGAATAATTTTTGAACGCTTAATATTAGATATATGGAACAAGAAGATAGTTTTGTAGAATCTGTCGAAAGTTTAATTGAGACTATTAAGAGATTAGTTGTTAAACCTATAAAAAGGGTTGCTGGATTTGCATCTATGGGCTTTATGTTAGTTGTTTTACTATTAATGGCTCTAGGGTTTCTTATTATTGGGATAATAAAAATTATGCAAGGGCTGGGGTTGCTTCTTGGAATTAATCCAACTGGCTTTGCTTTTGCCTCAATAGGACTACTCTTTCTAATTATGTCTTTGAGAAATTATTGGAGAAAAAATAGTGGATGATATAGCAATTATAGGTTCTGGACCCGCAGGATATACTGCAGGAATTTACGCAGGAAGAGCAAGCCTGTCTCCGGTGCTTTTTGAGGGTTTAGAATCTGGAGGTCAATTAATGTTAACCACAGATGTCGAAAATTATCCAGGTTTCGTTGATGGCATTATGGGTCCTGAATTAATGCAAGTCTTTAAAGGACAGGCTGAAAGATTCGGAACACAAATTAAAACAGAAACAATAGATTCCATAGAAAAATTAGATAATGGCTTTAAGCTAACAAGTTCCAAAGGAGAATACTTGTTCAAATCAGTAATTATCGCTTCAGGGGCATCAGCAAGATGGCTTGGTGTAGAGGGTGAAGAAGAATTACAAGGATACGGTGTTTCTGCTTGCGCAACTTGTGATGGTTTTTTCTTTAAGGAGAAGACAGTTGCAGTTGTTGGCGGCGGTGATTCTGCAATGGAAGAGGCTTTGTTTTTAACCAAGTTTGCTTCAAAAGTTTACGTAATACATAGAAGAGACCAATTTAGAGCTAGCCAAATAATGCAAGACAGAGTACTAAACCACGAACAAATAGAAGTTATTTGGAACAAAACTGTTGAAAAGATTAATGGAGATGGAAGTGTTTCATCGATTGAGTTGAAAGATGTAAAAAACGAATCAATAAATGAACTAGAGCTTGATGGAGTATTTGTTGCTATAGGACATGATCCAAATGTAAAGTTTTTAGATGGACTTTTAGAGCTTGATGAAAAAGGTTACATAAAAACTGGGTTCACAACAGAAACAAGTACTTCAGTTCCTGGTGTATTTGCAGCTGGTGATGTAGCAGATTCTTTGTATAGACAAGCAATAACTGCTGCTGGAACCGGATGTCAAGCAGCCATGGATGTTGAGAGATGGCTTGACCACTAATTCAAATTTTACAGAATACTTACAAGAACTTTCAACAGAAGAGTTAGATGATTTAACCACAAAACTAAACTCCTGTGGTTACTCTGGGTCTAAAAATATTGAAGAGTTAATTAATTTTGTGGAGTTGTTTATAGAGGATCATAACCTTGCAAAAAATATTTCAAAAGAGCATTTGTGGCTTGAATTATTAAATAATGGTTATGTTTTAGGTGATAGGATTCTTTTTTTATCAAACCCTGTTATTTATGGTTCGGATGTAGAAGAGCTTCAGGAGTATCTTTCTAGATTAGGTTTTTACTCTGAACCAATCAACTCCACTTTTGATAGCAATGTAATTAAATCCGTTAGGTTATTTCAAGAAAATCGAGGGTTGTCTGTCGATGGTACAGTAGGCCTAGAGACTGCAGGTGAAATTCGAAGGTTACTAAGACCTGCTATGAAAACGTCTTTAAATGAAGCTGTAAAAAGCTTTAAGGGGCGTACTAGTAATTTTTCAATATGTTTTGACATAGAAAATAGGGGAAATTACAAGGAACAACTTGGGTTATACCAAAAAATTAAAGATTTTTGTAATGAAAACAATTTGAGTGTGGCTTTTTCTTCAGAGATTACACAAAATACAAACGAAGAAAACTCTATTGAATACGTCAACAAAGTTAATCCAACTTTGTTTTTGAGCTTAAGAGATTCTACAGATCCGAAAGTAATTTTTTTTCAAGGTAAACATTCATCAAGCTTAATTGGAGAAAGGATATCAAAAAAAATTCAATCCACTATGGGTTTTGTTTCGGAAGGCAGGTCCTTAACTGTTTTAAAAAACACTAAACCAGTAGCTTTAGTAATATTTGGTAAAATTTACCAATATAACATTACTGATTTACTTAATAATATTCTTGACGAAATAGTGGAAATTTATAAAGATTAAGATATTTTTTTTATAAAAGAATCAAGGTCTTCTTTTGAATTTAATGTAAAACTTATTTTTGTTTTGTTTTTGTTTTTTTTAAATAAAACCTTTGTTCCAAGGAAATCTTCTAATAATTTTTTATAGTGAATAGATTCTTCATCTGCCTTAGCACTATTAAGTTGACGAACTTTTTCCTCGACATCTCTACTCGAAAGGTTTAGTGATATTATATCTTCCAGTATTTTGTCTTGAACGCTGTGATCCAAAACAATAATTGGTTTAATTTGACCAAAGGAGACATCTTCATTATGCAAAGCTTTCTGTGCGTTCGAGCTTAAGTTTGAAACTCTGAGCATGTTAGAAATATGCGGTCTACTTTTACCAACAAGAAAACCTATTTCATCATTTGAAAGTTCGAAGTTTTCCTTTAAATTTTTATAAGCTAAAGCCTCTTCAATTGAACTTAATTTCCTTCTTTGAATATTCTCAACTATTCCAAGAACCACTGCATCTCTTTTGCTGACGTCCTTTATTAGACAGGGTACAGATTCTAATTTAAGCATTTTAGAAGCTCTCAATCTTCTCTCACCAGCAATTAATTCGTACCGATTATTTTCGAGCTTTTGAACTATAAGTGGTTGGAGTATTCCGTTTTTAGATATTGAATCTCTCAATTCCTCTAATTTTGTTTGGTCGAACTTTTTCCGTGCTTGTGTTGGACTTTCCTTTATTAAGGCAGTATCTACG
This sequence comes from OCS155 cluster bacterium AG-426-D23, assembly GCA_003213165.1. Taxonomy (GTDB): domain Bacteria; phylum Actinomycetota; class Acidimicrobiia; order Actinomarinales; family Actinomarinaceae; genus Actinomarina. The sequence continues at coordinate 73,504 of QCNO01000002.1, read as the reverse complement.
TTCTTTATTACAAGATCTTTTGTATCGCTATTGTTTATTAGATCGCTTAAAGAACGTTTCATAACCCTACTTTTTCAAAAATTTCATTAGAAAGCTCAATAAATTCGAGTTTTGCTTTGCTGTTTTCGTTGAAATCAAGCACGGTCTTAGCATAGAAGGGGCTGTCAGCTATTTCAGTCAATTGAGAAATTTTTGAATTAAAAAGCTTGTCAGCCAGCAAAAACTTAAGTTCATTTTCAAAGGATTGAAAACTTGATCTTCTAGTGTCTACTTGGTTTAAAACCACACCTAAAAATATGGGGTCAGCTTTGGTAACGTTGTTTATTGTTTCGTTTGCAAAATCCATTGCTTGAGAAACTCCTTCAACTGCTAAAAATTCAGGTTTTGATGGAATTAGGTAGTAATCACTTATTGTCAAAGACTCTTGTGTTAAAGAGCTTATTGTTGGTGGCGTATCAATTAAAACTAAATCAAAACCCATTTCAATTAAGAAGTTTTTATGTTTAAATAATTTTGAGCCACCGATAATTTTTTCACTGCTGTGCTTAATTATTGACTTGTTCGATGGAATTAAATAAAGGTTTTCTGAAACTTTCGTAATTTCTTTATCTAGCCTATTTTCAAATAAGTCTGTTGCGCTTAGAGCCGCTTTGGAATTTTTGTCAAAATTTAAATATGTCGATACATTCCCTTGAGGGTCAGTATCAATTAAAAGGGTTTTGTAACCTTTGTGTGAAAGTAATTTTCCTAGATTTACAACAAAAGTTGTTTTACCAACACCTCCTTTTTGGCACAATACTGTAAGAATCTTCACCTAACATTTATAACATCAATATGTCTAATGTTTGTTGAATTAATGGTGAATTTTTCCTGTTTCACGTGAAACATCTCTTTTTGTTCATTTAGCTCTTCCCCGTTTGAGGAGACAATATATGTTACGTTTTCAAGTTGTTTTAAGTTTTTCAAAACATCTTTAGATGATATAAAACAACGAGAAATGTAGGTGTTATTGCTTTTTAAAACTAAATTAGCATTTCCATTGAAAATCTCGACATTTTCTAAATTTAGTATCTTTTTTAGTCTTTGAAGTTCAAAAACTCTACTTTCACTGATATCAACAAGTGTAAATAATTTGTTTTGATTAGTTATAGCAACAGGAACTCCAGGGATTCCCCCACCAGTGCCTAAATCATAAATATTTTGTTCGTTGTTTTCAATATTGTTTAAAATTTTTCCAAAATACAATGAATGAACTATAAATTCGTCCCATATAAATTGTGAAGACTTTCTGCTTATTAAACCTGTATTTATGCCAGTGGTGCATAACCAATCATGGTAATTTTTGAGTTTCTCGGTATAACTTTTGTACTCGTCACCCCAATTTGGAATTTGGGGCTCAAAGGTCATTCTTCTTCTTCAGGAGCAAAAACAACAGATCTGTACGGCTCTCTTCCTTCAGAGTAAGATCTAATTCCATCAAAAGTAGCTGCTGCATCGTGGAGTGTTTTTCTGTCAACTGAATTCATTGGCTCTAACATAACCTCTTGTTTGTCTTCTAAAATTTGTTTACTAAGCCTTTCTGCATATATTGTTAGTGCCTCTTTGCGTTTAGTTGCATATTCAGCAACATCGAGTCTAAGCCTTGTTCCAGCACCTGTTTTTCTCTGTACAACAGTTCTTGTAAGTTCGTGTAAAGACCTAATAATAAATCCTTTGTCACCAACTAATGCTTCTGTTTGTTGGCCTGTTATTTTAACAACCAGATTTTCGTCTTCTATTAACCCTTCTACACTTCCTTCAAGCCCAAAGGATTTAACAAGTCCCTCTAAAAAATTCATAGAAACTTTTAATTGTTCATCTTTATCGGCCTCGATACGTGGTTTTTTAGGAGTGTACTGTCTCTTATTTCCATTTTTACTACCTGAATTTCTTTTGTTTTTACTGTTATAGTTTCTTGATCCTCCATTTCTTACAGAAATTCGAACAAGGGCTTTGGTTCCACCAACCCCAAAAACGCCTCCTTCTGGTTCTCTTAAAATATTTATATTTGCTTGTGTTGCATCTTGTAGGTTAAGTTCTTTCAATCCAGCTTTTATTGCATCGTCTATGGATTTTGCTTCAACCTCAACCCATTTATTATTAGCCACTACTTTCTCCTTCTTTTTTTGCGGTTTTTACGAGAATCTTCTTGAACAGGCTTCTGTTGCTTTTCCTCGTTTTCTTCGTTCTTTTGTTCTTTTTTATTGGTTTCTTTATCATCAAGTTTTACAATTAAGGCTTGTTGACCAATTCGAAATATATTTCCTGTTAGAAAATAAACAACAAGGCCTGTTGGTAAAGTCCAAGATATAAATCCAAAAAATATAGGCATGACTTTTCCTATCATTTGCATTTGTTGCGCCTGAGGATTGTCGTTTTTGTTGGATTTCTTTTGTATTTGTGTGGTTTGATACAGCGCAGTAACAACAACCAATAAAATTAATACTAAATAGGGGATTCTCTCCACCCACTCTAAAACCTCTGAAGGAGAAATTTGAAGATCCATATTGAAAAACTTAAGGTTAGTACTTACCGAAAGGCTGTTAGAAAGGTTTGAAGAATCTGGTATAAACCTTTGTGGGTTTTGCAATACTCTAAACAATGCAAACCAAATTGGCATTTGTACTAAAAGTGGAAGAATACAGCCAAGGGGGTTAATTCCTTTTTCTTTGTACATTGCAGCCATTGCCTTGTTGAGCTCTTCTTTGTTGTCTTTATGTTGTTTTTGAAGTTTTTTAATATCTGACTGAGCGTCTTGCATTCTCTTAGTAGATCTTGTCTGACGTAGCGTCAGTGGAAAGATAATTACATTAATTATGATTGTCAATATAACTATGGAATAACCATATGAAGTTGTGTAATCATAAACATATGAGAGCAGAAGCCCAATTCCAAGTGCAAATGGTTCTAAAATTGCCAATTTTTACCAAATTTCTTATATATAGGGTTACAAATAATAATTCTTTCAAAAATGACAGGTATGGTCTTTAGTAATCCATTTTTTTCAAAACTTTCAGCAATAACATTTGTACAGGTTGGATAGTAAAGGCAGTTGCCGCCCCCAAGGCCGAATAATGCAAGCAAAGATCGTACTCCTTGAAGAAAAAATCCTAATAATTTCATTTTTTTTAGAGTAAGGGGTGAGACTTCAAAACTTTTAATATTTCAGCTGGTTTTAGGTTTGATGAATCTTTATTCCCAACAACTAAAATATCAAAATGTTTATTGTCTGGTAGGCTCCTTACTGCTTCCCTTGTCCTTCTTTTAAACTTATTTCTATTAACTGCATTTACATGCTTACTTGAAATACTTATTCCAAGTCGTGAAGAAAATGTATTGTTTTCTTTAATAAAAACCTTCAAACCGTCTGCGGTTATACAAAATTCTTCATTTCTTAGGTTATCAAAATGATTTTTTTTATTAAGCGAACTTAGTTTCACCCTCACTACCTAGGCAGATAAAATTTTACGACCTTTTTTCCTTCTTCTCTTAAGAATTTCGCGCCCAGCTCTTGTGCGCATCCTTGATCTAAAACCGTGTTTTCTGCTTCTTTTTCTGTTACTAGGTTGATATGTTCTTTTCATTTAATACCTGTTTGTAAGAATATATGAAGAAATTAATTAAACAAAACAAAATAAATTTTATTTTTAGATTGGTTCGCGAAAAAGATCTTATGTTCGCGAAAAACAAGTTAACTAGCTTTAAAAAAAAGCTTTATTTGAGATGCACCTACTGTGTTTCTATAGCGTTTTAGTCAGTGTTTATTGAAGTTTTTTAAAGTTTTAAACAATTTATTAAACTTTAGTTTGTTTTTAGCACTCTATGAAAACGTTATTTCTGCAGTTAAGTTTGTAAGTGGGCATAGGGAGTAAGGAAAGTAATACTGTAATGCTTGAAGAGTTTAAAGCTTTACTTGAAAAATCTGTTACTAACAAAACTGATAAATATTGGTTAGAACAGGTTGGGTTTGAAATAAACGATGAAGATAATCTTTGTATTGTTGTTTCGTCTGATTTTATAAAGTCCTCCATTGAAAAAAAGGTTTATTCAAAAATTAAGTCTGTCTATCAACTCAATTACAACAAGAAAGCTGACTGTGTGTTTGTTGTTGATAGAAACTTTCACAATTCAAATTTATATGAAAAGCTAAGCACAGAAGCGACGGTTGTTGAGTCACCACAAGAAGTTGTTATTAAAAAATCATATGATTTGTCATATTTTGATGAGCTTTTTATTGGGAGTTGTAACAACCTTGCAATAACAGCGGCTAAAAATATTGTTGTTTCCCCTGGTAAACGATTCAACCCGCTTTTTGTTTATGGTAAACCAGGTGTTGGAAAGACACATCTTTTAAAAACAATTGATGATTCGAGTGAATCTTCGTTTTATATCGATTCGGAGTCTTTTCTCGAATCGTATATCTCTGGTATAAAAAATAAAGATATTGATAGTTTTAAGAAGAAAATTAGATCTGTAGACATATTATTAATCGACGACATACAGTTTTTTGTTGGAAAAAAGGGTGTTTCTGAAGAACTTTTTCATACAATTAACTTTTTTTTGAACAATGCAAAATCAGTAGTTTTGGCATCAGACCAGAAACCACAAAATCTAAGTGGTTTTCCAGATCGTTTGATTTCAAGAATTCTAAACGGCTTAGTTACAGACATAACAAAGCCTGATAAAGAAATTTTTTCTGAGTTATTAAATAAGAGCAATTTTGAGTTTGACGGTTTGTTGTTTTCTAAAAATGAGTTTGAAATGTTGCTTTCGTTGGACTTCCAAAGCTTCAGGGAGATAAACGGTGTTATAAACAATTTAATTATCAACAAACAAACGGGTGTGAGCAACAAGAAATATTTATCTGATCTTATTTCTTTGTATAATAACAACAAGGTTGTGGAGCTGAGTCCTGAGTTTATTCTAAGATATTGTTCTGAGGTTTACCAGGTTGACGAAAGGCTCGTTCTTTCAAAAAACAGAAGTGAACTTGTAAGCAACGCTAGACATTTGTTTGTTTATTTAATGAGAAAACATACAGAGTATTCTTTGAACCAGATAGGCTTATATGCGGGAAACAGATCTCACTCAACTGTTTTATCTTCTATAAAGAAAGTGGAAAGCTCTAGTTTGTTTAAGAAAGAAGTCAACATTTTCAACAATAAACTAGAAGACAGCTCGTTGAAGTTTGTTGGTGTTTAAAGTGTTGAAAACTACTAGTGTGTTCTTAAAGCTTTGTAGGGTGTTTTTATGTTTTTAAACATATCGAACAGCTTTATTATTGTTATATATATAAAAGAACAAGGAGTTCTTGTTGAAGTTTAAAACAACAACCAAAATTATCAAAGACCACGTCTTAACGGTGTCTAAAGCCGTTGATATTAAGCCCTCTACTCCGGCACTACAAGGTCTTTATATAAAAATTAATAAAAACAACTGTGAACTAATAGGGTCTGACCTAGACCTGGTCATAAAAGCCCGTTTCGAGGTTGAGTCAATAGTTGATGGAGAGTGCCTTGTTAACTCAAGAATTTTTTCAGAAGTTGTGAGAAAGCTGCCTTCAGGAGAGGTTGTTTTTTCAGACATAGGGAACGAGATCAAGGTGGAAACAAAAAAAACAGAATACAGACTAAGAAAACTGGACCACCTAACCTATCCCAAAACACTACTAGAACAACAACACGACACCACTAAAAGCAAACAGCTTAAAACAACAGACCTTTTTGACGCGCTTAAAAAAGTAGGCGTAGCAGCTTCTCCAGAGGGTGGAAAACCAATACTTACTGGTGTATTTTTTGATAACGAGAACAACCAAACAAACCTTGTTTCAACAGATAGCTACAGACTTGCTACCAACGTTGTTTTTGACATCCCCATATCCGATGCAGGAATTGTTTCATATAGATCCTTAAGTGAAACCATAAAGATATTTGAAGACAGTGAAGAGGAAACAAACATCAACTCAACAGAGAGAGAAGTACACTTTTACAACAAAAGATACTATACGTCAGTAAGAAAACTAGAAGGAACATTTCCTGAATATAAGATGTTATTTCCTAAAGAAAACCTTTTTTCAATAGAAGTTGATAAAAAGTCTATATTAGAGTCATTAGACCGATCAACAGTTGTTGCGGAAGGCTTTATACCCGTAACACTCAAAGTAGTAGACAACAACACCCTTAATATCTCTTCTACTAATAAAGATATTGGTGGAGGTAACGAAGTTGTAGACATAAAGGTATTGGGGCTTGAAACAGGAGACATATCTGGCTTTGAAATATCGTTTAATCCAAACTATTTGATTCAAGGGATTGAAGTTTTAGAAGGAAACAAAGCTTACTTAAGATTTTCTGGAAATGACAAGCCAGCAGTGATCCAAGGCGAAGAAGAGCACTATAAATATTTACTAATGCCCGTTAGAACAAACCAGTAAATGTTTAATAAGGATCCCAAGAAAATTAATTCAAATGATTCAGGTATTGATTTTTCAAAATCCGAGAAGATTAGTGAATACTTTAAAAACTATAACACACAGCTCTACAGCGAAATCACACCAGGTCCTGTTGTTGGAGAAGAGTTGATTTTATTTGTTGATACAAAAAGGTTAAAAAACCTAATCGAACTTCAACAAGAAAAACTCTTAATTGAAATAGAAAAAAATACGAAAATTAAGCTAAAGAATTTGAATATTCAAATACATAATAACCAACAATAATCGCCAAATCTAGTAAAATAAGAGTTCAGCAAGGGGCTGTAACATAAGCAAAAAGAAGCGTATCTTGGAGATAATTCGTGTCTAAAAAAGATTCAAATAGTAGCTATGATTCAAAAGATATAAAAATTCTTGAGGGTCTAGAAGCAGTAAGAAAGCGTCCTGCAATGTACATTGGATCAACAGGCCCAAACGGACTACACCACTTAATTTGGGAAGTTTTAGACAACTCTGTAGACGAAGCCATGGCTGGAAGATGTTCAAAAATAAAAGTTAGTTTAGAAAAAAACGGCTCAGTTACCGTTGAAGATGACGGAAGCGGAATACCGGTAAAACCTCACCCCAAAACAAAAATATCGGCACTAACAACAGTCTTAACAACACTTCATGCTGGTGGAAAATTTGAATCAGGTGCCTATACCGTTAGTGGAGGGTTGCATGGAGTTGGGGTATCAGTTGTTAATGCTTTATCGACTTATGTTAAAGTTGAAGTTCAAAGAGACGGTCATTTTTGGAATCAAGACTTTGATTTAGGAAAACCAAAATCAAAAATTAAAAAAGGAAAGGCCTCAAAAAAAACAGGTACAAAAATAAACTTTTTAGCAGATCCAGAAATATTCGACGAGACTCAAACATATGATTACAACATAGTTGACGAAAGACTTAGACAAACTGCATTTCTTAATAAAGGTTTGAGAATAACACTTATTGACAACAGAGTTAAGCCAGCTACAAAGGAGGAGTATCACTATAAAGGTGGCCTCACAGACTTTGTTGAATATTTAAATGACGGATTTGATCCATTACATCAAAAAATAATCTCTTTTTCAGATCAAACCAAAGACTCAGAAATTGAGGTTGCACTCCAGTGGAAAAACGAAGACGACGTAACAATAAAAAGCTTTGCTAATAACATACACACCCTAGAAGGCGGTACTCATGAAGAGGGGCTAAGAACAGCCGTTACCAAAGCAATTAATGACTTTGCAAAAAAAAGAAACCTTCATTCGGACATATCTTTAACAGGAGATGACATAAGAGAAGGGCTTACAGGTGTGGTATCTGTAAGAGTTAAAGAACCTCAATTCGAAGGACAGACAAAAACAAAATTAGGAAATACTGAAATGAAATCAAGGGTTCAAGTCCTAATTAATGAAGAATTTCCAAAATGGTTAACTAAAAACACCAAAGATGGTCGAGCAATAGTAGAAAGATGCGCAGTTGCTGCAAAAGCAAGAATGAGTGCAAAAAAAGCTAGAGAGCTTACTAAACGTAAAAGTATTTTAGAGACCTCAGGTCTTCCAGGAAAACTTGCAGACTGCTCTTCAACAGATCCAACAGAAAGTGAGTTGTTTATTGTAGAAGGAGACTCAGCAGCTGGTCCTGCTAAACAAGCACGAGACTCAAGAGTACAAGCAATTTTGCCGATCAGGGGAAAGATTATAAATGTTCAAAAAGTTACAGAAAACAGAGCTCTTCAAAATGAAGAAATAAGCGCACTTATTAAGGCTATTGGTACAGGTATAAAGCTTCAGTTCAACGAAGAAGAATCAAGATATGACAAAATAATTTTTTTAACAGACGCTGATGTTGACGGTGCACATATTAGAACACTGCTTCTTACATTCTTTTTTAAATTTATGCCCGGTTTGATAACAAGTGGAAAAGTCTGGATATCAGAACCGCCGTTATATAGAGTAAAAGCATCATCAGGAATAACATACTTAAAAGACGACGAAGCACTCAATAAATTTAAAAAAGAAAACAAAAATAAGAAGTTTGATATAAGCAGATTTAAAGGTTTGGGAGAAATGAACGCTGGAGAGTTGTGGGATACCGCAATGAACCCCGAGACCAGAACCCTAATTAAAGTCACGCTTGCAGACGCTAAAGGCGCGATGGCGAAAGCTTCTGATATGTTTGAAATTTTAATGGGGAATGACGTTTCAAAAAGAAAACTTTTTATCGAAAAGAACGCTAAAGACGTTAGGTTTCTTGACGTATAATGCCAGCTAAAAAACCACCATCAAAAAAACCAGCAGCTAAAAAACCACCATCAAAAAAACCAGCAGCTAAAAAACCAGCAGCTAAAAAATCTGCAAAAGAAGAAAAAAACATTAACAATACATCAAACGGAACTATTGCTGTAGAAGACGAAATATCGAAGTCTTTTTTAGACTATGCAATGTCTGTAATCGTGTCGAGAGCTTTACCCGATGTTAAGGACGGCTTAAAGCCAGTTCAGAGAAGAATTTTGTATTCTATGTATGAAACAGGCATAAGACCAACAGGTCCATTTAGAAAATGTTCAAAAGTCGTTGGTGATGTAATGGGTAACTATCACCCTCATGGAAATGATGCAATTTACGGAACACTAGTAAGGCTTGGACAAAACTTTAGTACAAGATATCCACTTATCGAGCCCCAGGGTAACTTTGGAACACCCGACGATCCACCTGCAGCTATGAGATATACAGAGTCACGAATGTCATCTCTATCATCACAATTATTGGATGGAATTGACGAGGATACTGTAAACTTTGAACCAAACTATTCAGGCGAAACATCAGAGCCTAAAGTTTTGCCTGCAAGATTTCCAAACCTCCTTGTTAACGGCGCAGAAGGAATTGCTGTAGCAATGGCAACAAACATGCCTCCATACAACCTTAGAGAAATAACAGAAGCTGTTAAATATACTGTTGAAAACAAGGATGTAAAACCAAAAGACTATCTAAAAATTATTAAAGGACCAGATTTTCCAACAGGCGGTCTTGTTGTTGATACACCAACAATTAAAGAAGCAATATTAAAAGGAAGAGGATCGATCAAAATAAGGGCTGTTGCTGACGTAGAAGAACTAGGCAGAGGCAGGTCTGCAATAGTTGTTAAAGAATTACCCTATCAAGCATCTACAGACCGAATTATGGAAAAAATTGCAACACTTGTTCAAGACAAAAAACTCCTAGGGATTTCTGATCTTAGGAATGAAAGCAGTGACAGGAACGGAACTAGGTTAGTTGTTGAGCTAAAAAGAGATGCGGTTCCACAAGTTGTACTTAATCAACTTTTTAAACAAACACAGTTACAAGATACTTTTTCCGTAAACTCAGTAGCGCTTGTTGAAGGGGTCCCAAAAGTACTTTCAGTTCCTGAGTTAATTAAATATTATATCGATCATCAAATTGATGTCATACAGAGAAGAACAAAACACAGATTACAAAAAGCTGAAAACAGACTCCATATAGTAGAAGGATTGCTTCTGGCTTTAAAAAAGATCGACCAAATTATTAAAGTCATAAAAGCTTCAAAAGATGTAGACACAGCAAGAAAATCTTTAATGACAAAATTTAAACTTAGTGAGACACAGGCATCTCACATATTGGATATGCCCCTGAGGAGACTAACTGCGCTTGAAATGGAAAAACTAGAAGAAGAAAAGAAAGACCTTAAAGAAACAATTAAAGAACTAACTGCAATTTTAAAAAGTCGTGCAAAACAAGACAAGATTTTAATTGAAGAGCTAGAGGCAATTACAAATAAATTTGGTGACGAAAGAAGATCACGAATTGTCCCAGATGTTGGCGAGGTTTCCATAGAAGACCTTATTGAAGACGAGGAAATTATTGTATCTGTTTCTGCAAACGGATATGTAAAATCTGTACCATCGACCTCATATAAAAAACAAGGAAGAGGAGGTAAAGGAGTTAAAGCAGCTTCATCAAACGAAGATGTAATAGAACACCTTCTTTCTACATCTGTGCATTCGTACCTTTTATTTTTTACAGACCGCGGAAAAGTATATAGAGCCAAAGCTCATGAAATTCCAAAAACTAATAGAACTGCAAAGGGTTCTTTAATTCAAAATGTTCTCTCAATGGGACAGGATGAAAAAGTGCAGGCAATCATAGACACAAGAGACTATGAAACTGAGAAGTTTTTATTAATAATGACAGAAAAAGGAACAGTTAAAAAATCAAGTTTTAAAGACTTTGATTCGAACTATAAATCATTACAAGCAATAAAACTAAAAGACGAAGATAGGGTTGTTTCTGTAAAAACGACCTCTGGTAAAGAAGACGTCATACTTGTATCTCAAAATGGGCAAGCAATAAGATTTGATGAGACCAATCTTAAACCCCAAGGAAGAACAGCAATGGGTGTAAGGGGAATAAAGCTAAGAGAGGGAGATAAAGTTGTAGGTGCGGCTACCTCTAGAGATGAAACTCTTCTATTTATTACAGCTAAGGGATATGGCAAGCGTACGAAACTTGATGAATTTAGAAGAGCAGGAAGAGGCGGCATGGGAGTGAAAGCTCTTAAGATTACTGAAAATAAAGGAAATTTAGTCGGAGCAAGGTCTGTAGACGAGGATACTGAGGTTATGCTTATGAGTACAGGCGGGACTGCAATAAGATGTGCAGTAAAGCAAATAAAACAAATGAGTAGATCGGCACAAGGAGTAAGGATTATGAAACTATCCTCTGAGGAAGAGGTTTCAGCTTTCATTCCTATAAAAAACTAAAAATGGTCAGAGTAAACAGAGTTAGAAGAATAATAAGAAAAATAGACCCCTGGACTGTATTAAAAGTAACGTTAGTGCTCAATTTTGTAGTTGCATTGTCAGTTGTACTCGGGTTATCAATAATGTGGGTTTTACTGGTTAATGCTGGAGTTCCACAAGGTCTTGAAGACATTGCAAGAAGACTAGCTCTTCTTGATCAAGATGCCTCACTAGTAGGAAATATTGAAACACTCTTTACAAGTGTAGTTTCTCTTGCAGCAGTTTATATGTTGACGCAAACAGCCCTTGCTACTATTGGTGCCTTTTTCTACAATCTAGTTTCTGATCTTGTTGGAGGTATTGAGGTAGTTGTCTTAGAAGAGTCGCATTTAGAAACTCCTTCAAAAACAGTAACCGAAGAAACTAAAGACTACAACAAAAATGAACAAAAAGAAACAGTGTTGATGTCTATTGTAAATTCGATAAAAAAAGTTAGACAAGAATCATTAGAGGAAAAAAGTTCAATTAATGAGGACCTACCAAGACCAGATGTCCCGAGAGACATAGAAGAACCTACTCTAATGGATGCGTTGAAAAATAAAGAAAACCAAGAAGACGAAGAAATTTAACCTGCTACTATTTCAAGAATAATGGAGCGAAGCTAGTGGAATTCTAGCACTGTCCCGCAACTGTGAATCGAAAGATAAGTCAGGTCGCCTTCGTTATTGTTTAAACAACAGTCCTCGAGAGAAGGAATGAAGTTTCTAGAAATTCTTGAAGTTTCTCTATTTTCTCAAGGTAAGAAAGGAAATAATGAAAACTAAACTTATTCTTCTTGCCTTGTTGGTTTCGATGTGTTCGAACCAAACGCAAGAAAACAACGAGATGAAAATCATTTCGTTATCTACAACTCACACTGAAATAATCCAGTCATTAGAAGCAGAGAATACACTTGTTGGAGTAGATGCTTTTTCTGAGGTTGATTTCCCTGTTGAGATAATAGATGCTTATACAGTCACAGCCGAAGAACTAGTGCCACTTAATCCAGATATTGTAATTATTGCATTCGACTTTAACGGGATAGTTGAAGGGCTTAAAGCACAAGAAATAAACTATGTTTTATTACCTCCAGCAAAAAACTTAGACGACGTATACGCACAAATTTCCACTATAGGAGATATAGTGAATAAGAAAAACGAGGCTTCTTCAACAATTAGAGATATGAAGCTAGAGATCAATCGAATTATAAATAATTCTAATTACCAAGATGTAAATGTTTACCATGAAATTGGATATTCATATGGAATTTACAGCGTTAATTCAGAATCTCTAATCGGCGAAATCTATAACTTACTAGGAGTAACAAACATTGCTAATTCCGAGGAAGATCCTTATGGAAGCGGATACCCAGCTTTAACTGAAGAAATGGTAATAGAATCTGATCCCGATTTTATTGTTGTAGGGCATTCAGATTACTTAAACAAAGATCTTTCGATTAGAGATGGGTGGGGTGATATATCTGCAGTTCAAAATTCTAGGGTAGTCTTTTTAGATGACACACTCGCCAGCAATTGGGGAACAACAACGCTGCAGCTTGTAGAAGTTTTGGCGGCAACATTTGAAGAAAGTGTTGAAACAAACCAATATTCTGATTATTTACTATTAGTATCATTATTGTTTTTAGTAATTATGCTATTTGTTTTTACACGAAATAGTTCAAAAGTAAAAACATAAAAGGAGATTTTATGAAAGGATACCCAAACGACTTATATATTCTTGCTTTCGACCACAGAGGCACTTTAACCAAAGGACTTTTAGGAGTGGAAGAAAGACCACCAACGCAGGATGAAATTGCCAGGGTATCCTCCATGAAAGACATTATTTTTGATGGTTTTTTAGAAGCACAAAATAAAGGTATAAATGGTGGAGATCCAGCAATTCTTGTTGACGAATCCTTTGGACTTCAAGTTCAAGAAAAAGCTAAAGAAATAGGAATAAAGTTTGCCGCTCCTGTTGAAAAATCAGGACAAAAGATTTTTGACTTTGAATACGGCAGTGACTTTGGTGAAAAAATAAAAGAAGTAAATGCAGACTTTGTAAAGATACTTGTTCGTTGGAATCCAAGTGATGATTCTGAAACTAGGCAGGTTCAAGGCGAAAGAATAAAAACACTTTCAGATTGGTTAGATGAAAACGATAGAAAGTTTCTTTTAGAGTTTTTAATACCTGCAACTGAAGAACAATTGGCAAGTGTAGATGGAGACCAAGCTAAATATGATTCTGAAATAAGACCTAAGCTTGCAGTACAAGTTGTTGAAGAAATGAGAGAAAAGGGTGCTGATCCAGATATATGGAAGATTGAGGGCTTAGACACGGTTGAAGATAACGAAAATGTTTCAAAAGCTATTAAAGACGGTGGAAGAGAAGATGTGATTGCAGTTGTTCTGGGAAGAGGAGCGAATGATGAAAAGGTTAATGAATGGCTCAGAGCAGGCTCATCTGTAGATGGCTACAAAGGATTTGCAATTGGAAGATCAATATTTTGGAACTCACTTAAAGGGTGGCACAGTGGTGATAAATCCAGAGAAGAAGCAGTTTCAGAAATTGCTGATTCTTATTTAAGTTTTATTTCGGTATATCAAAACGGGAGTTAGAAAATGCCACTAGGCAAAGCAGTTATTGGACAATCAGGTGGTCCAACAGCTGTCATAAACAGATCACTAGTGGGCTTTATTAAAGAAGCAATTAAATCAGATTTTGATGAAATCCTAGGAGCAAAGCACGGATTAGAAGGAATGCTCAATGAAGATTTTGTAGATCTTTCAAATCTGTCTGAAGCACAACTTTATGGCATTGGAAAAACACCTGCCGCAGCTTTAGGTTCAGTAAGAAAAAAGCCTACTGACTCAGATATAGAAAAACTTGTTTCAATATTTGAACAACAGAATATCAGAAACTTTTTCTACATAGGAGGTAATGATTCGGCTGAAACAGCTAATTTAGTTTCTGGAGGGGCAAAATCTATAGGATATGAAATGAAAGCATTTCATATTCCTAAAACAATCGACAATGACTTACGCGAAACAGACCATTGTCCCGGATACGGTTCAGCAGCTCGATTTGTAGCTCATGCTTTTCAGGGTGATGATGCAGACAACAGGAGTCTTAGAGGTATTAAAATAAACGTTTTAATGGGCCGACATGCAGGGTGGCTTACTGCTGCAAGTACCTTGGGGAAATCTACCGAAGAAGATGGTCCGCATTTAGTATATGTCCCTGAAAAAGTATTCAACATTGAAACCTTTTTGAAAGAAGTTAAAGAAGTATATGATTCGCTTGGAAGGTGTGTAGTTGCTGTTTCTGAAGGAATTCACAACGAAGATGGTGAATATTTTCTTCAAACATATGCTAGCGAAACAGGTTCTGGACTGGCAGGAAAAAAAGATAGCCATGGGAACATCCAACTTTCAGGCTCAGGTGCACTAGGTGATACATTAACAAATATAGTTTCACAACATATTGATGGTGCAAGAGTTAGGGCGGACACCTTTGGTTATTTACAGAGATCATTTTTAGCGGATGTATCCGATATAGATGCTGAAGAAGCCGAGAGAGTAGGACATCATGCTGTGGTTTTTTCAAAAGAATTACAGAGTGGATCAGTAATTCTTAAAAGACAACTGTCAGAAACATATCACTGCGATGTTGATGTTGTAGATTTGAGCAAAGTCGCTAAACACACAAAAGACATGCCTAAGGAATTTTTAGACGAATCCAAACCATATGTTACAAATGACTTTTTTGAATATGCCATGCCGCTTACCGGCGGAATAGAACCAAAAACCCAAATATTTGTATAAATGTCAAAAATAAAACTATCAAAAGACCAATTCGAAGTTTTTTGGGAGGCAACAGTTCGATACTACGAACTAGATCCTCAGGGAGTAATGCACAACGCTAATCACGTCGCATTTTTTGATCAAGCAATTACTGCCTACTTTAAGCATGTTAATTACGACTACTTGAGCGATATCGAAGAGACAAAAAAAGATTTTCACACCGTACAGGTGTTAGTTCAGTACAACAAACCTCTTTACTTTGATCAAGATATAGAAATTGGCGTCAAAGTAAAAGAAATAGGGAATTCGAGCATGACTTGGATTATGGGAATGTTTCTAAAAGAAGCAGGGGATTTAGTTAGCTCTTGCGAGGCTGTTCATGTCTATACTGATCAAACAACAATGAAGCCAACACCCATTACTGAAGAACTTAAAGCAAAACTGAAGTTTAATTAATCACCTCTTAAGCTGTAATATTGTTCATATGAATCAAAGAAGATATGATATTGATGCATTGCGATCCATAGCAATGTTTCTTCTTATTTTTTATCATCTCGGAATTTCATTCACTTTGATTGCTCCACAAATACTCTTTGTTCAGAACAAAAGAATGTCAGGGGGTATATGGACGTTATTAAACATCATGAACAACTGGAGAATACCTCTTGTTTTCTTAATTGCAGGAGTCGCTCTAAGGCTTTCATTTAGCAAAAGAACTAAGATGCAGATATTCAAAGAGAGAACAAAAATCCTTATCTTACCCTGGTTATTTGGAACTCTTGTATTTTCAACCTCTTCTGCTTTGATTGTCGGAAGATATTATAACTATTGGTGGCTAGACGAAATTAGCGAAGCTGTTTTCTTTGTTTTAGAGTATGACGGGCTACATCTATGGTTTTTGATTAATATTTTTGTTTACTGCATAGTTCTTATTCCGATTTTGAATTTTATCTCAAAAGAAAACTTTATTGCTTCATTACTCAACAAACCTGGAGGCATATTTTTATTCGCAATTCCCATAATAGCTGAGGGGCACCTATTGAATCTATCAAGGTTTAAAACTGAAACATATGGAGATTATTACAACTCATATGCGCTTACAGACCATGGTTTTCTACTTGGCTTTCTATGGTTTTTTATAGGAATAATTCTCACTTCTCAGGGGGATGCATTTTGGGAATCGAATAAAAAAAATTGGCGGTTACATCTAGGATTAGGTGCAACATCATATTTTTACAGATTTTTTAACAATTTCCTTGAAGATTACGCCTTAGACAACAGGCTGATAGCTTTTGAGTCTTTTAATTTTATTTTTGCACTTCTCGGCATTGCTGCAGTTTACCTAAACAAAGATTCACCACAATTAACATATTACAAAACAGCTGTTTATCCTGTATATATTGTTCACCTGCCGGCACAAATGGCAGTCATGTATTTTTTTGCTGGATCAAACATTCATCCAATAATAAAATTTCCAATTGCTTTATTTTTAATTTGTTTCTTATCTCTTACTATTTACCATGCTGTAAAAAATATCAAACTATTAAGACCCTTGTTTGGTTTAAGGAATAAATAAATTTGAAAAAAGTAAATCTTTTAATTTTTATTCTTTTTATAAACTTATGCTCAACAACCAGTAATGAAGGAGTAGCTTCTCTAACAGATACCACGACCACTTCTTTAGTAATTGCAGAAGAAGACTATCCGATCGTTTTAACTCAATGTTTAAATGAAGAAAAGGGTTACAACATTGCAACCCCTTTTGATATACAAGACTTGAAAACAACTATTAGTCAATTAAGTAATACTAAAGATGAGGAATCACAGTTAGGAGAAGACATTAATTATTGTATAAATAAATATAATCTGTGGTCAGATTCATCTTCATCAAACCCAGATGATCTTGCAAAACTATATGATGAAAATCTTCAACTAGCGAAATGTTTAAGAGAAAAAGGCATCAACGTCTCAGACCCAACTCAACAAGAACCTAAAATAGATTTAAGTGAATTAGATAAATCAAAAGAGGAAATTTCTCCATTATTAAAAGAGTGTGGATATGGTGAATTAGGATATGAAAAATAATTGCTTAATAATCTTTATGTCTATTTTGATTGCTGCGTGTTCAGCTCCAGATAGTTCACAAGGTGTAGTTTCCACAGAAGATCTATCTACAGTCAATACAGTTACAACAATTGTAGAAAATATTATTGAAGACAATTTATCACCTGAAGATGCCCAGCTTTTAATGGCAAGATGCTTAAGGGACAATGGCTATGACGTCAAAGATCCAAAAAATGATGAAGGTCTTAGAAGTGTTTTAACGCCAATTTTTCTTGCAACTAATGAAAAAGGAAGAACACAACTTTTTGAGACTATTCAAGCATGTGCAGAAGAAAACAATATACCACTAGGAGATAACGCAGATTTTGAAAATCCAGAAGATGTTGCAGATAGGCTCGATACAGAACTTGAGTTTGCTCAATGTTTGAGGGAAAAAGGTATAGAGGTTGAAGACCCAAGTGCAGACAGACCCCTAAGGCCAATTCTTGTTGGATTAGTACAGTCTGGACAATATCTTGAAGATCAAATTAGAGAAGCTGCTGCAGAGTGCTTTGATGACCTCGGACTTGAACCGCCAGAACAAGGTGGGGGATAAGACTAGGTTTCTTTATAATTTTCCTATGTATAAAAAAGCATCAGTTGTATTTATCTTTTTAACAGCATGCTCTTTTTTTCAACAAGACGAGCAAGCTGTTGTCTCTGTTGCAGATACCGACAAAGGTAAAGAGGCAATTGCTTTGGGTGTTGACTTAGCAGACGAACGAGAAGAAATTTCAGATGAAGATGCTCCTTTAGTTCTTGTCCAATGTGTAAATGAGTCTGGTTATAAATTTAAAGAGCCAAAAAACTTTCTGGACCTATATACGACTATAGCTTCATATTTTGAAACAATAACTGAACAAGAGGCACAAGAACTTTGGAGTATTATTGAGGAATGTGCTTTGAAGTATAACTTGTGGGGTGTGGCTGAAGAAAATCAGTTTGAAGATCCTGTCCAGGTTTCAAAAGAGATTGATAGATCTCTATTCATGGCAAAATGTTTTCGAGAAAATGGCTATCCAAAAGTACCTGATCCAAACTATTTCAACAGAGAAGTTAGGTTAGATGCTTATATTGATGATGATTGGGAACTTAGAGAAGACGATCCAATTGTACAAACATGGCAAGCATGCGAAGAAAATCTTCCAGATGAATTAAAGGATGATGAATGGGATGAATAAAAAACTTAATAAAATAATTTCACAGAAAGCGTGTAGATTTAATAAACTAATTGAATTAGAACAATGATAAAAAATATATTTAAATTAAAAAACCTCTCCATACTAATTGCATTAGCTGGTTTGGCTTATGGCGGATACTATTTTGGCACACAAAATATCGACACATCCTCTAATAATAAAACTTTAGAACTAACTACAGTTGCCATACAAAAAGGTGACTTAGCAAAAAAAGAAGAGTACAACGGAACATTAAGGCAGACAGACAAAAAAGTTCTTAACTCACCAACCAATGGAGTTGTTACTTTTCTACCTAAAGAAGGCACAATAATTAACTTTGGAGAGGTACTTTTTATTATTGACAATAAACCAGTAATACTGCTTGAAGGAAGTACTCCCTTTTATAGAACTCTTGATTTAAATTCGGATCCTGGTGTTGACGTTAAACAAGTTGAAGAAGCTTTAGTTTATTTAGGTTATGCAGAAAGCTCTTTTGTACCAGATGAAATTTTTGATACAGAAACATCTCAAATGCTTAATAGTTTATATATTGATTATGGAATTGAAACTAAGTCAGAGATTACACCCTCCGAACAAGTTTTAATAAATTCGAAAGAAAACGAAATTGAAAATCTTGAAGAGGTAGTTGCTGATGGAGGAACAACCCTTAAAGAAGTTGATAATAAGAAAAAATTGTTAGATGATGCAAAAGAAAATGCAACGAAAGAAAATGCTGCTTGGCAGGCTGCAGAAACAGAAATTGAAAGAATCCGAAACTTAATTGATGAACTTCAGTATGAATCTATGTCTGAATCGACTCGTGCCGGGAAAAAAGCACAATACGAAGAGGATATTAAAGCTCAAGAGCGTATTCAGAGCAGAGAAGCAGGAAAAGAATCTGGAGTTGATGCCACAGAAGCTCTAGCAATTGAAAATGCTCAGAAAGCATATGACGAAGCTCTCGAATCTTACAATGAAGGCGTTAACAGAGAGGCTGAATTAGATAAAGCCAGAGAAGAACTGGTAGAATTGAAATTAAGCGCTATATCAGAAACATTTAGCCCCACTAATGCTTTTGCTTCAAAAACTTCAGTTATTGTGGGTTCATATATAAATGATGTCGGATCGGCTGTAGCACTAAATTCACCTCTTTATAATATTTCTTCAACCGGAATAGAAGTAGTTTTTCAAGTAGATGCCTCAGACCAGGAAACAGTATCTCTTGGAGACAGTGTTCAGATAGAACTTCCAACAGATGAACGAGTTCCAACGGTAATTAAATTCATTGATCAAGTTGTAACACAAACGCAAGCAGGAGAATTTATAGAAGTAACATTAGAAGTTCTAAATCCTGAAGAAATCGAAGCATATGATCAGGCACCTGTGAAAGTATTTGTAACGACCGAAGTTTCTCAGAATGTATTATATGTTCCCGTAAATGCATTACTTGCTTTGGCAGAAGGTGGCTATGCCTTAGAAGTTTATGATGGAGAAATTGAGGGAGGCACCTTTGAGGGTGAGTCTGGGGTTGATACCAGTTATATTGCTGTTGAAATAGGAGTCTTTACTGATGGTTTCGTTGAAGTTAAGGGTAACATCTCAGAAGGTCAAATCGTAGTTGTTCCAAGATGAAAACCAGTACTAAAACTGTAATATCTATAAACAATATTTCCAAAGTATACGAAGGCCCACCACCAGTGAGAGCTTTAGATGGTGTATCTCTTGAGGTAGAAGAAGGTGACTTTGTAGCGATAGTAGGTCAATCTGGAAGTGGAAAATCTACTTTACTTAACATGATTGGATTATTGGATAGTATAACAGAAGGGTCAATTGAAATTGAAGAAAGTGATGTTTCGCAACTTTCTGATAATGAACTTTCCAAATTTCGGGGTGAAAAGATAGGATTTATCTTTCAAAGTTTCTTTCTTTTACCTGGGCTAACTGCTCAAGAAAACGTAGCTGAAGGACTGCTTTATCAAGGCATTTCAAGAACAGAAAGGCTAAAAAAAGCAACAGAAGTTTTAGATCAAGTTGGTTTAGGTGATAGATTAACTCACCTTCCAAAAGAATTATCTGGTGGACAGCAACAAAGAGTTGCAATTGCAAGAGCACTTGTCCAAGATCCAGCATTTGTATTAGCGGATGAACCAACTGGGAATCTGGATAAAGAATCTGGAATAAATATTTTAAACATTTTAAAAGACCTTAATAACCAAGGAAAAACTGTCATAATGATTACCCACAATCAAGAACACGCCAACATGTTCAAAAAAGTTATCGAACTAGTAGATGGAAAAATTGTAAGCAAATGAAGAAAAAACGATTAAAAACTAAAGATTTGTTTTTTGTAGCTTTGTATGGTGTTCGAGCAAGAAAAGGAAGAGCAACACTCACCTCTATAGGAATAGGTATCGGTATTGCGGCAATAGTTGCTGTGTCTGGAATTTCAGCATCTGGAAGAGCAGATCTTCTTTCAACTTTAGAATCTCTAGGTACGAATCTAGTCAAAGCATCACCACAAGCTGGATTTTTTGGGACCCAAGAAGAACTCCCTAAAGGTGTTTTAGGAATGGTTGAAAGAATCGGCCCCGTCCAAGAAGTTACTTCAACTACACAGACAGACTTATTAGTCAGGAGAAGCAATTTTATTTCTGAATTTGAAGGTGGCGGCATCTCGACAATAATTACTAGTGCCGAACTACTAGATGTTATTGGTGGTGATTTAGCTGATGGAAGATTTATTCAAGATGGATTATCTGATATCCCAGTAACAGTTTTAGGAAGTGTAACAGCTCAAAGATTAGGAATTAATAACTTAACTAAGCCAACAAAAATACTAATTGAAAACGAGTGGTTTGGTGTAGTTGGTATATTAGAAGAGTTAAAAATTCATCCTGACCTAGACAGGTCTGTGTTTATTGGATATGGTGTTGCAAAAACCCTTTTCGACATTAACGAAGAACCCACAACTATATACCTTAGAGCTAACCCAACTTTCATTGAGGATGTGGTTGAGGTACTTGCTCCATCGATGAATCCTGAAAATCCTGACCAAGTTGAAGTTACGCGTCCGTCAGATGCACTAGAAGCACAACAAGCAGCTGAAGAAGCGTTTACTAATTTATTGTTAGGGTTAGGGTCTGTAGCTTTACTTGTTGGAGGGGTTGCTATAGCCAATGTTATGGTCATGTCTGTTCTAGAAAGAAGAATGGAAATTGGAGTTAGACGTTCAATTGGTGCAACAAGAAGAGAGATTAGATATCAATTTTTATTAGAGAGCGTAGTTTTGTCTGGTATTGGAGGTCTTGTAGGGGTTCTTTTGGGTACAGGCATTACACTGGGTTACACTAATTACACAAATATTGTATTCTCAATACCAGTATGGCAAATATTCGGCGCAGTGCTTCTAGCATTATTAATTGGAGCAATATCTGGGGTGTATCCAGCAATAAAAGCTTCCAAAATTCAACCAGCAGAGGCAGTAAGAAAGTAAGAATACTTCTTTTGTTATTAATTTTTTCTGCATGCACCATTGGTGGTGAAGAGTCACAAGGTGTTGTAACTATAGAATCTACAACAGAAACAACAATTGTAGATGAAGAAATAACTTTTGAGGAAGGAGTACTAGATTTCGCGCAATGTATGAGAGAAGAGGGTATTAATTTTCCAGATCCAACATTTGATATTGATGGGAACCCTCAGTTTGATAATTTAGAAATTGAAAATGAAGAAGAGTTTGAAAGTGCATTTGAAAATTGTGAAGATATATTAAGAAATGCACTTCCAGAACAATTTGACTTAGACCCAGAGGTTGAAGCCGCTTTGGTTGATGCATCTTTAGAATTTTCTCAATGTATGAGAGATCAAGGTATAGACTTTCCCGATCCAAAACCTGGCGAGTTTGGTTTCTTTGCCTTTAGAGATGCAGATATTGATTTTACTTCCGAAGCTGTGCAAAATGCTTTTGAAATTTGCCAACCTGAAAACCCACTAGAAGATTTAGACGACTAAATACCAGAATCAAAAAATCTTGGTTGAGTAACTCCAATAGTTCTCCAACATGGCTTTTCTTCACATAAAGTTTTTTCAAACACCCATGTAACCACAAAATAATTATTGTTTTTAGCCAATACTTTTACTTCATAATGAATATTTTCATCACTTTCAAAAATGACCTCGTAAGAATAATCTTTTAGATCAACAATGGAATTGTATGGTTCAGAAGTCAACATCATTGAAAACCTTTCTTTGGGGCCTGTTGCTTCACGGTTGTCTTCATGTGCATAATTCCATATAGTATCAATTGTTAAAGCTGGATTTTCTGAAAAATTTTTATACGCATCAAAGATTTCAGTTAATATTTCTTCAGATGTTAAAGATTTTGTTTCTAAGACTTCATTTACAACAACCTTTTCATCAGAGAAATTTTCTGATACCACACTACCTGTTGGTCCACATGAAATTACTAAAAGGAAAAAGAGAAGTTTTTTAGCCACCGACAAAAGTGGTTATTACAAGGTACACGTGCAAAACAAATGCAATAAGTAAGAACCCAAAGAATGATTTCTTTTCTACTTTATTCACAGTTAAATATTAGCAACCAAGTGTTTTTTAGATAAATTAAAGCTTACTTGTTTGCTTGTTCGTAAGCTTGGCTATATAAAATTAAAGTTGGAGCCCATAGACCTACATATATTGCTAATTGTGAGTCATCTAAAACAATATAAATAAGTACAGAAGCTATAACCGATACCATACTTGCGTACAATCCTAATTTTGTCACACTATCCCTTTCACAAGATTTAATTATACTACTAATATTTGTTATGATTAATTATGCTAGAAACTCTAACGTCGAGCCCTTTCACTGTAATATTGTTATTTCCTGTTGCAACACTAACAATATTTGTGGTCGGACTTATCCGAATAGACATAAGGGATTTAAGAGGCCAAGAAACTGCTGGTCAAAAACTGGCGATAGAAGAAGAGTAATTTGTCTTATTTAGTTGTTTAAATAAAAATTGTGGATCGAGAATATCTAGAAGACTTAGATGAAGAGTCCTTGTTCAGGATTCAAAACACTATTTCAGAAATCATAAAAGAAAGAAATTTAAAAAAAGGTGACATTGAAGCAATTGTTGACAACTCTTTTGATATAGCATTTCCAAAAAACGATAGTTTAGGACTGAATCCTTGGGTTGAAGGCTCGGTGCTTATTTGCCCTGGAGCGAGAATAGACAAAACCCAAACCAAGCATATATGTAAATTTGTGGTTATTGAAGAAGATTGGTCTTGGGAGTCGGGCCATATGGTAAATGACATTATCAGAAGAGACCAATCTTCCAAGCGTTTTAAACAACAATCAATAACTTTGATATCTCCATTTGAAGGAATGTCTGTGCAAGTAATTTCACAAAAATCTCAAAATGGAAAACATTTAGTTGATAATGTGGAATCTTTTGTCTTTACAAATGGTGGATTAGATAAGGTTATGACTAAATCTAGTAGATCAAGAGAACACTAGACAAATAAAGATAAAGCTCTCCAACCAAATAGGTAAATTAGAATTACAAAAACTAGAAAGAGCAATATTACTGTGATTCTTTTAAATAAGGAATTTTCTGCAATCAGACCCGCATCATCGGACTTAACTCTTGCTCTTAGCAATGTTACAAATCTTGCAAAAGGAAAAAATTCGTTGGTTTTGAGGTCTACAACAAGTGACTCTTTATTTTTAGAAAATGTATGAATTCCCTTGAACATTGAATTCTCGGTAGGCTTTAATTCTCCAACTACAGCTTCTTTAAACTCATAAGGACTAAGCTTTTCAATTTTGTTAAACACTAAAGATGTTCCGTATTCAGGAAAACAGTTTTGAGCAGGTCTAATTAGAGAATCTCCTTCTTTAAACATCGATCCACCACCCCGAGAGTTGCTCAAGTTAATTTTTACAGGATTAAGACTGTGTGGAGTCCACTCGGTAAGTGGATTTTTGGCATAAAATATATTTAGGTACGAATGTCCTCCCATACGTCCATCGGTCGCAAAAATATACCAAGTATTATTGTGTTCTACGATAGTGGGATCAACACCTGCAAAACCATCTATTACAGTATTTACTTTCTTAAGTGAATCTTGGTCTACCCTATAAATTTCAATTTTATTACTCTGCGCACCTTCTGGTATTAAATATGTTTCCCCTTCGTGTTCAAAAGTGCAAGGATATGAATAATGAATATTGTCAGAAGTTTTTATATCCTTTATACTTTTGTTTTCAAAGTTATATTTTGCTAATTTTCCGGTTCCAAGGAAATAATTGAATTTTTCAAAATAAATAGAATTTTCATTTTCAGAATAAAAAGGATCTGCTTTGAAGTTCCAAGCACGATCATTGAAGACTTTTTTTAGCATTGACTCATCCAGATAGTTTTGCCCAAAAATGTCTAAAATTCTTGGATACGTATAAATACTCCACGAAGGATAATTGAAAATTAAAGAATAAATTTTTCTAGTTAAAGAAGTGAGTCTTGAGTTTATAACTGAAGTCGATTCCTGCATTAATTTTTTATAATTTGTACTTATTTCAGTATTTCTATTTGTGATTAGAAACTTTAAGGAATCTAGGTGTTTTGATATAGATTTACTTTCACTGAATTTTGCTTCTTCAGTCCATGAAACATTTATTATTTTGTTTTTACTTTTATTTCTTAGTGTCAGGTATGTTATAAATTTAAATTTATCTAAATTTTGTCCGTAATAAGACTTTTCAAACTTTTGAACACTATTTTCATTACTAAAGTAAATAATATTTTCACCGTATGTAAAATCTATAGGTTTTTCAGATAACCAAATCAAGTTACCTGAGTACTGAGAACTTTCTATTACCGAAATTCTCTCTACATCTTCAAACAGTTCAGAAATAGTTATTTTGAATAAGTTTTTACACACTATACGGTTTAATGAAAGAACTAAAGAAAAGTCATCATGATTTGTTATGTATATTTTTTCTAGATTGTTTTCTGTATACAATTTATTGATTAACTGGTATTTCCAGTAACTGACTGTGTGCCCATCTACAACAACTGATGATTTATTCATTATGAACTAGTTTATTTAACTAAACGAACTATTTAAACTAAATGTTTTTTATGCCAAGTTATGATGTGGTCAAACCTTTGTTTTCTATGAACAGGTGTACCTGATCTTGAAAGCTCATGGCTTTCACCTGGAAAACGTAACATAGCTGTTTTGATACCTCTTTTTTTCAAGTTTGAGAAGAGTTGTTCGGCTTGCTCTACTGGACACCTATAGTCTTCTTGAGAGTGGATTATTAAAGTCGGCGTTTTAATATTTGACGCATATGTCATAGGACTTTTTTTTCTGTATAGGTCTATATTTTTCGACATGTCATCTAGCAGGTACATTTCTGGGAAACCTATTCCAATATCAGATGTTCCAACCATAGTTTCCCAATTAAGAAGAGCACGTTCAACAATTGCAGATTGAAAAGCATTTGGATTATGACTAATTATCCAAGATGTCATAAATCCACCGTAAGATCCACCCATTATTCCATCTTTTTTATTGGTTATTCCCATTACTTTTTTCATTTTTTTAAACGAAGTAAGAACATCGTGCATATCATTTACACCCCACTTATTTCCACAAACATCTCTTAAGAATTCATGACCTCTTCCAGCAGAACCTCTTGGATTACAAGCGATTACATTAAATCCTGCAGAGGCGTAAGTTTGAAACTCATCAAAAAATGTAAATCCATATTGGCTTGCAGGCCCACCATGAATGTTTAAGATTGTAGGCTTGTCTTTTCCTACAAATATTCCCCATGTGTCAATCTCTGACTTACCCGTATCAATTCTTTCATATATGCAATCTCTTGTTCTAACGTTTTGAACAAAAGAATCATTGGCTTTCGATATTTTATTTAGCTCTCCATCTATCAGTTCATATACCTCGTCAGGACTTGAAAACGAGTTTGCTATGACATAAGTATTCCCACTGCTAAATGCAAAGTCTTTGATAGTGATATTTTGGTCAATTAAGTCAATTTTTTCATTTCCATTTCTTAGTAGTGTTTTTCCAGAGTCTTCATATAGAAAATAAAGAATAGATTCGTGCACTTCCGCTTTAACTATATTTCTATCAAACAATCTGTATTTAAAGGAAACTTTTCCTGATTGAGAGAATTTTAAAATTGTAGTATTGGTAGGCCATTCAAACCTATTCCTTAAGCCAACAGCATGAAGTTCGTCCTCATAGTAAAACAAATTTCCCATCATACCTTTTGTAAATATATCTACAATTTTTTTGTTTTTTAAAAATCCAATTCTTTCTTCAAGCATTGTCCCTTTTGAATTGTGCTTGTCATAAGAGAAAGTAAGTACACCATTATTTTCTACTAAAGAATCAATTGAAATGATATTATGTTTATCACCGTCTACAACCTTATTAGATTTACCGGTTCGAAGATTAACTTTGTAGACATTACCTCTTTTGTTGTAAATGATTCCTCTTGTATCAAATCTAAAAGGAAGATTCTCGTAGTACATAGGCTCTGAATCTTTTGATTCAATATTCTTAAATTCCTCATTCCACTCACTAGTAATAACATATAGAAACTTTTCATCATTACTAAGTAGATAGTTATTAATACTTCCTTCAATTTCAAAAATTGAGATAACAGACCTTCCAGACTGTATTTCTATAGTTGAAGATGCCTTTTTAGCCTTACTCTTGTCCTCAACAGACCTATTGGTTTTTATATAAAAAATGTCATTGGTTTTCTTTGCGAATTTTGGATTACTAAAGTTATTATTACCTGACTTAAATTTTCTCCAGTTCCCTTTGCTCATTCTCCAAAGTTCACTTACATATGTATTAGATTCAAATTCCATACGGGTACTTTGCACAATTAAGTTTGAATCTTTAGCTACAAGATTTGATAGAGTGCTGAATGAATTTAAATTTTCTGGTTTCATCTATTAATTCTATTTGGTAAATCTGTCTGCAACAAACGTAATTATGACTGATGATACTAAAGCAATAGCAAAAGTATTAAGATCAGCTAATCCGTAGAGATCTGTTGGAACAAATAAACCTCCAGGATTTTCTTCTAAATTAATAAACAGATATCTGTAAACAAACACTGAAATAAGAGAACCAACAAAAGGCAGAACAAGCAAAATGTCTTTGCTCGTTTTTTTAATTCTATAAAAAGCAGGAAAAACAAGGCTTGTTGCTAGAAGATCAGCAACTAAAAATACAGTAAAAATATTAGTTACTCTTGTTGAAGCAAAAAGTGCCAAGATAATAACTAATAAAGTTATATTATTAGCTTCTTTACTTCCTTTTTTAATTAAGTCTATTGATATGGTAGATGAGATAGCATTTTCCAATGTATCCACGCTCGATGTTACCAAGAGAGTTGCTAGGGAGATTAAAACCAATACAGTCATGGAATTTAAACTCAATTGATTTATAAAGCTTAAAGTGGGAATCTCCAAACCTTTCCCAGCACCAACGGCACCCGCAATGCCTAATAGAAGAATTGTTATAAAAACCCCAAATCCTGAGTAGATACTAGCTTTTTTGATTGTCGTTTCATTCATAGCTGAGAAGGTTCTTTGCCAATAGCCAGTAGAAAATATTTCAGCTGCTGTAACTGCAATTATTACTGCAAGTGCTGATTTCAAGCTGTATGTTTCAAAAGTATTTAACCCACCAAGTATTGCAAAATCTGTAATTTCGCTGATTTTATTTTGACTAAACCAAATACCAAACAAAAAGGTTAAAAGAAGTATTATTCCAATTCCTTGAATTTTATCTGTCAGATAAGAAGCTTTAAATCCCGACTTATTAAGGTACAAAAAAGTAGTAGCTGCAACTAACGCTGCAACCACAATACCTGAAACACCAGAGATTGCCTCAAATAAATAACTTATTGATGCGAACTCTGCTATCAAGAATGCACTCATGTAAATAACAGCTACTAAAGAAACAATTTTTTGTGCTACAGATCCATATTTTTTTTCAACAAACTGAGCCAAAGTAACACCATTAGGAAGTAGTTTAGAAATTTTTGGGCCAAATATGTATATCAAAATAAAAGGAGTTGCAGCTGAGATTGCGTATCCATAAATATCATATCCAAGTCCATACCATGCAACTTCAGCTGGTGAAGTCAATATCCATAAACCCATGCCACTTGCATAGAAACTCATAGTCAACCCAAAAGTTTTTTCTGTCTTATCAAGTACAAAGTATTCGCTATTAACTGTTTTAATATTTCTAGTAATAAGAAATACCATCACAAGCAAGGATGCAATTACAACATAAGCTATATTTGTATTCATAAATAACCACCTTCAATAGTTTGTAATTGGGATAAAAGTTATGATTTCCCTTCGCTGGAATTACCCAACAGGTTCATACGGTCGGTTTTTACAACCCTCTCAGCTTTTGCTCCCGCTAATTTAATAATAGCGAAAATTGTCAATAAGAGTTATCTTTTTGAGAGCATTAGTATTTCAAGAGTGAAATCAACTACGAATACACCATTACAGCAGCCAACATTATTCCAAACCATTGTTGCTATTTTTATAGCTGCATTTATGTGGGGAATGGGCAATGTGTTATCTAGAAGTCTTCTCATAGAAGGTATTAACGAAATCTATCTTGTTACGGTAAGGGTTTGTTTGATAGGGTCTTTGTTATTTTTATACTATGCCATTTTTATTAGAGAAGGATTTCAATCAACAATTTTTAAAGAAGCAACCATAACGGGGTTCTTTTCTGTGTTTTCAATTAGTTGGTTTTTTATATTTGCACTTCAATATATTTCTTCGGGTCTTGTGACCCTTCTCATAAGTTCCGCACCAGTATTTACTGTAATTTGGATAAAGCTACTTTTAAAGGATGAAGAGATTTCAAAAACTAGATACTTAGCAATACTTGTAGGTTTTGCAGGTATTGCATATTTATTTTTAAGACAGGAAACTGGGCTTTTAGATGAAGGAAGCATACTCCTTGGAGGAACGTTGGCGTTTTTTGGAGTTCAGTGTATTTCATTGGCAACAGTGTTAAATAGAAAGTACGCACCCAAATACAAAGTTGCTACCTGGTTGAGCTACCAATATCCATTGATGATTGTTGCTTCATTAATTGCATATATATTTTTTGATATTGAGACAGAAACATTAAACCTATCTCAAACTTTGAGGATAGCTGCTTTAGTTATTGCAAACTTAAGTGCATTTACAGCTTTTACCTGGTTAATAAGGAGAGTTAGTGCACTGCAAGTTGCTTCTGTTGACTATCTAGTACCTATTGTTGGAGTGACTGCCGGTGTAGTATTTTTAGGAGAATCTTTTAATACAAATATTTTTATTGCGGGAGTTTTTATTTTTATTTCACTGTTGCTAAATACTAAGGAAGAATTTTCAAGTTAAATTAAGTTCTTCCTTTACTTTTTTTAGATCTTGCCATGTTAGCCATTTAGGTTTACCTTTTTCTTTTGACGGGTTTCGAAGTAAGTAAGATGGATGAAAAATAGGCATGTATTTAATATCATCTTTTATTATCCATTTCCCTCTAATTTTTGATATTGGTTCAGCCACTTGAAGATAAGATTCTACCGCAGTTGAACCTGCCAGTACAATAACTTTTGGTTTAATAAGTCCTATTTGTTTTTCTAACCAAGGAATACACTCAGATACTTCATTTTTGTATGGCTTTCTATTTCCTGGGGGTCTGCATTTAACAATATTTGAAATGTAACAATCTTTATTTGTATCAATGCCAACCGATAAAAATGCTGAGTCCAACATTTTCCCAGCCCTTCCAACAAAAGCAACGCCTTGTTCATCTTCTTGTTGGCCTGGTCCTTCACCAATTACAAACAGCTTTGAGTTTGGGTTTCCTCGACCAACTACTACATTTTTTCGTGTTGAAGATAGAGAACATTTCCTGCATTTTATGCATTTGTTATTTAAAGTTTGAAATTTTATTTGGTTAACCATTTTATAAAAATACTAGCCATTTTTCATCAATTGAACACCCTAGGATATTAGGTTCCTAGGGATTTATGTATACCAACAAATTTGGGAGCGTTTGTTTTAATAACTTAATTTATTTTCTACTAGAGTGTTAAATTTTTAGTAAACAGATTTTAAACAATAGGAAACTTCTCGAACAGATATAAAACGAGAAAACCCTTGAAAACTCCGCAATCTGTTTCCAGATTTCCTGCCTCAAGGGTTATCTCTTAATACTTCTTGTAATGATTATCTATAAAGATTTTCTTCACAAAAAGTACTCTAAATATATATCTACAAATAATAGAAATCAAAAAATTTATTAGGAATTTTTCCCACTCTCACGTCTCTTCATAAACATAGCTGTAATAATTGCTATCGATGCAATCCCAAGCAATGCACTCAGAAATGTTGATACAAAGTTATTATTTATAGTACTTATTCCGTAATCTTCAAGTAAAAGCACTAATCCATCCGTTTCCTGAAAACCGAATTCTTCAGCAACAGATTCTAGGCCATCTGGGGAAGAGGAGGCAAATGGTGTAATTAGACTCAGTAGTAAAATTAACATGATGAACAATCCATAAAAAGAAACAGCTCTCGTATTTTTATCTTCTCTATCGTAAGCGTATATAAGATCTGGTCTAACCCTTATTAGCAATCCAACAATTAGAGCTGTAATTACTCCCTCGCCAAGTCCAATTAAAAAGTGAACCGATATCATTGCTATTAAGACTGTCCCCACCGGTATAGATATAGTTCCACCTAATATGTACTGAACCATAAATGCAATTGATGAGAAAACAACACTAACAATTCCAGACAAAACGCTGACAACTATTAATGATGAAAAGGTTTTGCCAATAAACTTTATCCAATACTTCACGACGACCCAGGCGGTAACAGAGGTTACAATTGCCATATTCATGACATTTATTCCCAACGCACTTAGTCCACCATCTGCGAATAGAAGAGACTGAATTATTACAACCACTGAAAGACAGATTAAACCAAGTCTAGGTCCAAGAACTATGACAGCTAAAGCCCCTCCTAACAAATGGCCACTAGTTCCTGCTGCAACTGGAAAATTTATCATTTGTAAAACAAAAATTAAAGCAGTCATCATCCCAGTTAAAGCAATAAATTTATCAGCTATCAAGGAACTTGCAGATCTTATGTATGCCCACAAAGTTCCAAAGCTAATAACTCCCGTTGCTGCTGACACAGAAGCATTAATAAATCCGTCAGGTACATGCATAAGACAAGTTTAGAAAAGGAATAAATTATTGCAAATAATTTGCAATAAGATTAGATTATCTGTTTTTCCCTCAACCATCTGTGTAGCTCACTCAACACAAATGGCCTAGTATCTTGATTTAGAATTTCATGTTTTGAATTTTCTACAGTTATAAACTCCACATTCTCCAATTGTTTAATACCATTCGACGCCTTAATTGGAACGATAGTATCATTTTCTCCGTGAAATAAAATTGTCGGTGTACTCAAGTTTTCAATATTATTATTTACAAATGTCTGGTTATCAATCAATTCTTTACCATATCTTGCAGTAACTGAGCGAAAAACAAGAGGATCCTGAAAATAATCTTCAACAACTTCTTTATCTGTTGAGAGATTTTTTTTACTGACAGATGATGGAAACCTAAATTTTGGAGCTATTTTTGAAATTACGATTGATAGTTTTTTTACTACGTTTGGATAATTGTCATCTAATGTAGGTGCTGAAAGAATTAAGTAATCGGGGTCGAGTAGCCCACTTAGTATAGAATATAATGCAACTTGTCCACCAAAAGAGTGACCAAACAAAATTTTTGTTTCACAATGCTCAATTTTCTTAAAAGAGGTTTGTAATACACTATCAACCTCTTCCCAAGAACTAATATCTCCTTTGATTAAAGCATTTTCTCCATGACCTGGTAAATCAACAAGGTGAGACTCGATACCAAGTTTTTCGAACCATTCTTTGTTGAGTCTATGTCTTTCTTTGTGTTCAAAAAAACCGTGAAATAATATCAGTCCAGTTTTACTCATTCTAATTATTAATTATATAGAATTATTGATAATGTATTTGGACTTCATCAAAACACCATTTAACAACAATCCTTCAATGCAAAAATATTCAGGTAGTCTGATTAGTCAAACACCCAGGAGAAGCTATCTTGAACAAAAAATAAACCAAGTTGCTTTATACGGAAGCGATTTATATGGTGAAACAGAACTATTTCAACGATTAAACTTACTAGAAAAAGTTGAAGAAAAACTAAAAATTAATAAAAACGACTCTTTAAAAGAACTTTCTTTTCAAATAGAAGAAGATATTGCTGTAATGCATAAAGGAAAACTAGAAGGAATAAGTTTTGTATTTCCAAGTGGCTGGATACCTTCAAAAGCCTTAGGTAGAGATTTTTCGTTTTTACATAAGCCTGTTGCAGATAATGAGCTACTTATGAAATCAAGTGATAAATTAACTAAATATATGTGCAAAAATACAATCCAAAGGTGGGTATGGAATGTAACAACAATTAAAGCATTAAGTAACCATCCAGAAGTAACGAGACCTGAAGTTATAAGTTTTGAAAATTTATTCTTTCGACTTGAAACACAAATATCTACACCACTAGACACCAACACAAGCTTGTTCCTGGTTTTGGTTGAAGTATATCCACTGAGTGAAGTTTGGGAACCTACTATTTTAGATAGCATTAACTCTATGAGTGAAAGTATTCTGAGTTATAAAAAACTAACAGATATAAAAAAGTATTTAAATAGTTTAAAATTCTAATACAGATGAATTATGTATATATTGCAGGACCATTATTTGATGATCATGAGAGAAATTATCTAGAAAGTATCGCGGAAATATTTGAAACTAGGGGCTACAAAACTTTTTTGCCTCATCGAGATGCAGGTGTAGTTTCAGGTGAATATACACAAGAAGAAAAGATAAAAATTTTTACAACAGATTTAAATGCGTTGAAGCAAGCAGATATAGTGGTCGCATTATTAACTGGAAGAGATGTAGACTCTGGGACTGCAGCTGAAATTGGTTACGCATTCGCGAACAACAAAAAATTAATTGGTATTGATGCAAATAATGTAAAATTTTTAAACATTTTTATTTGGGGACTAATGGATAATGGTAACAAAATACTAAACAACCTAAGTGATTTAGAGAGACATTTAGATGAAAAATAGGTATATAAATATTTTTATAGTTTTCTTTTTCTCAGGAACAATTGTCAGTTTAATTTTTAGATTGATCGACTATGTTTTGTTTAGAAACTCTGAATTCAATCTGTCTAATTGGCCTTATTCAAATTCAATACTTTTTATATTGGCACTATTTATAACTTATTCATGGATAAGAAAGAATAAAACTTAATACTTAAATTCTGTTTTTAAATCTAATAAATCTTTTTCTGTCTTCAAGATATAATTTTATTACTATGAAAAAAGTTATAGTTGTTGGAGCGGGATTTGGTGGCTTAAATTTCATTAGAAATGCAAGTTCAAATAAAGAGATTGAATTTACTTTAATAGATAAGCAAAATCATCATCTATTTCAACCTCTCTTGTATCAAGTTGCAACAGCTGTTTTATCACCTGCAAATATTGCTTTTCCAATTAGGAGAATGTTTAAAAAATCCAAAAATGTAAAAGTAGTCTTAGGTGAGGTTACCTCTGTTGATAGAGATAAAAAGAATGTGGAATTAGATTCAGGTATTAATTTAAGTTATGATCAGTTGGTTATTGCAACTGGTTCACTTCATTCATACTTCGGGAATGATAGTTGGTCTAATTATTCTCAAGGGCTCAAAGGTATAAATGACGCGTTAGTAATTCGAGAAAATCTTTTAAAGGCTTTTGAAAAAGCAGAAAATGAATTAAATAATGAAATCAAACAAGAGTATTTAAATTTTGTTGTTATTGGAGGTGGTCCAACAGGAGTTGAAATGGCTGGTTCAATTGCTGAGATAGCGTATAAAAATTTAAATAAAGAATTCGAAAATTTTAACTCCGATGATCCTAATGTCTATTTAATTGAAGCAAACAGTAAGTTACTTCCAATGTTTAGCAATAAATTATCAGATAAAACAGAAAAATATTTATTCGACTTTGGTGTCCAAGTACTAAAAGACGAGAAAGTAGAAAATGTCAATGATCATATAGTTCAAACTAATAAACAAATTATAAAATCCAGAAATATTATATGGGCTGCAGGAAATGAAGCGTCTCCATTGATTAGTAAGTTAAACACAATTACTGATGATTATGGAAGAGCAATTGTTGATCCAGATTGTTCATTAAAAGAAGACCCTGATGTTTTTGTATTAGGTGATGCAGCAAATCATAAAGATTTAAAAAATAATTCTTTACCAGGCATTGCGCCCGTAGCTATTCAGCAAGGAAAGTATGTCGCTAAAATTGTAAAAAACAAAATTTTAAAAATTGATAGAAAGCCATTTAAATTTTCGGACAAAGGCATGATGGCAACTGTTGGCAAATATAAAGCTGTTGGAAAGATAGGAAACATTGAAGTGTCAGGCTTTATAGCTTGGATTGTTTGGAGTGTAATTCATATCGTTTATTTAATTGGCTATCGATCTAAATTGCTAGTAGTTATTGAATGGATATTTTCATACTTGTTTAACAAAAAGGGAACAAGACTAATTTACAGAGAAGAAGTGTGAACTCTTTTTTAAAAAAGTAGTGGGCCTAGTTAGATTTGAACTAACGACCTCATCCTTATCAGGGATGCGCTCTAACCAGGCTGAGCTATAGGCCCATATGTCTAATTAACAATAGTCTATTAAAAGAAATATTTAAATTTTTTTTTCATTTACTCTCATATCAAGGGCATAATATTAAGGCGAGGGGATGTAGCTCAGCTGGAAGAGCACCTGCTTTGCAAGCAGGGGGTCGTGGGTTCAAGTCCCATCATCTCCACAGGAAGGTAATCTAAATATATGGATTATTTAATAGCGCTTTTAATCGGTTTTGTAGTTTTTAGGTTTTTAAGAAATTCAATATCTTCATTAGCAAGCATTCCTCCAGAGCTTGATACAGATGATGTTGTTGAAATTTCACAATCATTTAACTGTAATAAGTGTGGTACACAACTTACTATCAATAGGCAATCAGTTGTTGCTAACGAACCTCCAAAACACTGTAAGGAAGAAATGCAACCTCTTGATTAATGAATTTTTCTAGAAAATCACAGATTAACCATCTGGAACAAAATAATGAATACGATTTACTAATTATAGGAGGGGGAGTTGTTGGTTCTGCAATACTTGAACTAGCCGCCTCCGAAGGCATTAATGCAATTCTTCTGGAGAAAAACGATTTTGCATCAGGAGCATCAAGTAGAAGCACAAAACTACTCCACGGAGGTATTAGATACTTACCACAACTTCAATTTGGTTTAGTGCGGGAAAGCTTGAAAGAGCAAACAATCCTTAAGGATTCATTAGGTGGTTTATATAAACCTCTAAAACTTCTGGCACCTATATATAAAAACGACGGCTTCTCAGACTTACCTAAATTATTTCAAACTAATTTGATAGCACCAATAGCTTTTAAAATTGGACTTACTTTTTATGATTTTTTGGGTTTGAGAAAAAAAGGCCAAAAACATAAGAACATCACAAAAGATACTACTTTAAAACTCTTTCCAAAACTAAAACAATCAAACCTTTCTAAAAGCTTTATATTTCAAGATGCACAAACTGATGATTCAAAATTAGTCTTGACTCTGTTGAGAAATGCAACAGAAATCAATAATGCAATCGCATTGAACTATATTGATATAACTGATATATCCAGAAGCAATACAGGATATGATATCAGCTTTTCCGATTCAGAAAAGCAAAAGCCCCATAAAATACATGTAAATAAAATCATTGCAGCAACTGGAACACACAAGCTTCCAGGCGGTTATCAAGAGCAATCATCCTCTATAAAATATAGCGGAGGAGCACACCTTATCCTTAAAGGTGATCCACTGTGTATAAAAGAAAATGGAGTACTTTTACCAAGAACAGAAGATGACAGAGTTATGTTTATACTTCCATGGTTTGGTAATACTATAGTCGGAACCACGGATACGGAATATTTTTCCGGCACCCTTGATAGACCATACGCAAATGAAGATGACAAACAATATTTAATTAGACATGTAAAAAAATATTTTGATGTAGAGAAAGTTAAATATATATCTTCATGGTCTGGAGTAAGAGCTCTAATTGATAGTTCAGAAACTAATTCAAAAAATATTTCAAGGGGACATTTTTTTAAAGAAATTGATCATAACTTTATTCAAATATCGGGCGGCAAGCTTACGGGGTTTAGGATAATTGCAAAAGAAAGCTTGGAAAATTTATATAATCTGGAATTTAAATTGAATAAATTAAAATTTGTCGATCAAATTCTTCAATTAAAAAATACGATTAACGATGAAGATGTTGATCTTTGCATCAATCATTATTCAGCAGTAAAGCCTACAGACTATTTATTAAGAAGAACTCGAATAAGTTGGTTTAATTCAAATGGCAGTTTTGAGACTATATCAAATTTAAAAAACCACTTTCAAGATGACAACTCTTTTAATGATGTATTTCAAGAATTAAAAGATGAAGGCTTATTAAGGTAAATTATTAGTTATAGTTAGTCGTCATTAAAAACCCTCCGCCAATTAGCGCTAGACCACTCCATAAATACCATTTCGATACTGAACCAGGCAAAAGTGTTAAGTAATTAAAAACTATCAACAAAACTCCAATAATCATCAAAGAAGACATTGTTATAACATACCATCTCGGAGAAGGCCCTTTCCCCGAGGACATTTGACTCGATATATTTTTTGATTGAGTAGGCCTGTTATTTTTCGTTCTTTTTTTGGATACTGGCATAATTTACAACTTAATATCAACCAAGATTTATTTCAACAAGATTATTTGTATTCAACTTTACTAAACCATCTTTTTGCATCTTTTTTAATATTTCGTTCAGCCTATCTTGATCGGTGTCCAGTTCCTGTTGTATAGTTTTGACCTTCAGATTTCCTTTTTTTAGAAGTAATTTAATCAAATTTCCTCTAAGTTCTCTATTAGATCCAGAAAACTTTTCTATAGGCTTTGTTTCATAATTAAAATATTTTTCACAGGTATTTTCAAGTGGACAATCTGAACACAATGGACTTCGAGGCTTACAAATACTGCTGCCAAAATCCATGAAAGCTTGATTTAAATTTCTCGAATTAGTATTTTTTAAAAGCAAAGATGAAAAACGATCAATATATTTTTTTGGATTTTCAATACCAAAGTATCTAGAAATAATTCGCTTTACATTTATGTCCTCAGTTATTACTTGTTCATTGTATGCAAAAGATAGTATTGCATTTTCTGTGTAAGGTCCAACGCCTGGTAATTGTTGAAAGTCAGGATATAAATCATCAAAAGATTTCTTGGCTATTATTTTTGATGACTCAAACATTCTTTTGGCCCTGCTGTTATAACCTAAACCTGACCACATCTTCAATACCTTTTTGAATGAAGTAGTGGCCATATCATTTGGAGTAGGAAATTCTTTTATAAATTCCTTAAAATACTTATCTGCTCTGTCTAGCTGGGTTTGTTGAGAGATTACTTCAAGTAAGTAAATACTCCAAGGGTCAGAATTGTTTCTCCAGGAATACTCTCTTTTATTATCTTTGTACCAATGTAAAAGTACATTCTTGAAATTTTTAGTTTTAACTTCCAAAACTTAATTCAACAAATCCTTCAGGATCAATAAACTCACCTTCTCTTGGATTTTGCTCACTTACTCTTCCTCCAGTATCCCCACTTGCTGAAGGCAATAGGCCTATTTCTTGCAATATATTAGATGCCTCTTGATAAGTAAATCCAATTAAGTTCGGTACCTCAACTTTAAGCCCGATTGAAACTATTACCTGAATTACTTGATCAATAGTAACCAACTCGCCTGCTCGTGGAATTGTGTGTGATACC
The DNA here is from genome assembly GCA_003213165.1 of OCS155 cluster bacterium AG-426-D23. GTDB lineage: Bacteria > Actinomycetota > Acidimicrobiia > Actinomarinales > Actinomarinaceae > Actinomarina. The sequence goes on along the minus strand of QCNO01000002.1, from coordinate 35,052 downwards.
AGCCCTACAGAAACATCTTCAGAATATTCCTCTATAAACTCATATTCAAATCCGAGTGTATCAAGAATTTGAATAGCATCAACTATAGATTTCCTTGAGAGGTCACTTATTTCAATCAAGCTTGGCCCACCTGAAATAACTAAATCTACTGTTGAATCAGGACTCATTTTTGTTCCTGCAATTGGATTTTGAGAAATAATAAATCCTCGAGGAATATTGTCGTCATTTACTTCTAATTGTTGTCCTACTTGGAAGCCACTTTCATTAATTACATAAATACCTCTTGCTATTTCAAGATCAACTACATATGGAATAGGGAAAGCTTCTGGACCTACCGAAACAATAATCGTTACCAAGGTATCGGGATTAGTTATAGTATCTGCAGGCGGTTGTGTTGTAATAACAAACCCTGCAGGAACAGAAGAGTCAGCAGCATTTTCAATTCCAACAATAAAACCTAGTGATTGTAAATCGTTAAGAGCTTGTGCTTGCTCACTTCCAGTTAAATCGGGTATTTCTACTAACATTGGAGCACCACCGTCAGCAGGAAGACCGTCAAACACATTTGATAACGCCCAAATAGTTCCAAACACAAGTGCTACAGAAATTATTAGGGCAGGTAAAGTAAATCTAAATTTTATTTTTGGATTTGTTAAGTCAACTAAGTTTTCTTGAGTTTGGTTGATTTGAATTTGCTTTCTTTGTTGTAAAAGCAAAGCTCTTAAATCTTCGGCAGATTTAAATCTATCAGAAGGTCTTTTTTCAAGAAGTTTTAGTATTGCATTTTCTAGTGCTTTCGGTATGTCTTTTCTATAATTTGATAATTTTTCTGGCTTATCAGTTAAATGTTTTGTAGCTGTTGCTATTGGCGAATCACCAGTGAAAGGTGGGTTTCCTGCTATTAGTTCATACAGCACTGTCCCTAAAGAATATAAATCTGACTCAAATGAAACGGGCTTACCCTGTGCTTGTTCGGGCGAAATGTAGCTTGCGGTTCCAAGAACAGCACCAGTCTTAGTAATATCACTTTCTTCGTTTTGTAATGAAACTATTCCAAAGTCAGTAACCTTTACTTTACCGTCTGGAGTAATCATTATATTTCCTGGCTTAATATCTCTGTGGACTAAACCATGTTTGTGTGCCTCTTTAAGACCATTCGCTACCTGTGAGCCAATATATAAAATATCATTTAATCCAACCGTCTTGTTTCCAGTAATTATAGAAGTTAAAGTATTGCCTTCTATATACTCCATTACAAAATACGGTTCATCTTCAATTCCCCAATCAAATATTTGTACAATATTTGGGTGATTTAAATTTGCAGCAGTTTGTGCTTCACGCCTAAAACGATCTACAAATTTTTCCTGGTTAACATAATTTGGCTTGAGTGTTTTAATTGCTACATTTCTCTGAAGTTGTTTATCTTTTGCTTTGTAAACGAAAGCCATACCACCTTCGCCCAGGATTTCTACTATCTCATATCGCTCTTTTATAATTTGTCCAATTTTCATAATCAAATCACATTTATTATTATTGCGGATATATTATCTTTTGGGTTTTGTAAAAGTACTTCACTTATAAGTGTCTCAGCAGTAACTCCATCCATTAATTTATTCTTTAGATATTCATCACCTATTTCGTTATAAACGCCATCAGTACATAAAAACACAACATCACCACTTGTAAGCTGAAAATCTTTAGTTTGAATCTTTAGCTTTTCTTTACTACCCAGTGCTTGTGTAAGTACATTCTGATAGCCTGGGACATTTTCATCTTTAGTCAACTGCATCAAATTTCTATTATTTAATACATAACATCGGCTATCTCCAACGTGTGCCAAGTGCAGAACTTTCTCCTTATCGATTTCAACAATAGTCATTGTTGTACCCATTCCCATAGCTTCTGTATGTTTATTTTGATAATCTAAGATGTTTTTATTAGCTAGATTTACGTAGTCAGAAATATTTATAAAATTAGCATCCATTACCTCCGAAGCTAAAAGACTAGCAACCTCACCTTTTTTATGACCGCCCATCCCATCAAATACTCCTGCTTTGATAGGCAGGCTTGAGGAACCTGATTTATCAGGATATATAGCGTCCTCGTTTTTTTCTCTAATAGGACCGCATTCAGTTTTTACTGTCCATATTGCTTTGCTATTTGTCATTTAGTAACAATGATAGTTGTGAAATGTATTAGTTTTCTTAGACTTAATAAAGAAGTACAATACTGTTCGTAAAGACAAACAGATCAACGCAAATGAAAAGTAACATATTTAAATTAACGGGACTAACAATATTTATTGCTTTATTGACTTATGTATTGATAACTTATTTTAATGAATTAAATCAAGCTGAAGAATTTAATCAATTTCTATCAGATGCAGCCACTATTTCTGAAATACATAACTTAAACTCAGAAAATTTTAGGGAGCTTTTGGATTTTTCAGAAGTTAGTAGAGAGAAATTCGAAAGTAAGGTTAATAAAATTCGTACAAACTCTCAAGAGGCTTATCAACTTTTAAACAGCAGCAATAATGAATACACCTCAAAGGAAAAGCAACTATTAGAAATTGCTGTTAACAGTTGGCTAGATGGAGTAGAGTTATTCGAAGTTTCAATAACTACACTTATTGATAACCCAAATTCTGTAAATATAGAAGAATCGATAGCTCAAAGCATTATTGATCTTTCTATTGGTGACAAAGCTTACTCTGAATTTCTTTTTCTTCTCCGGCAGAATGCTCTGATTGAGGGAACCTTTTTACCCAATTTTTATCAAATTGAATATATAGGAATTGAAGATAATTCATATCAATTTGCTGATTTATTAGTTGATAAAGCAAAAAAAAGTACAGGTGGCTTATTTCTGCAAAAAAATCTTGCTGTTTCTGGAACTGAATTTGTACCAATGCCAATTGCTTTTACGGAGGATGACGTCGCAGTTCTCTTAGATGAACCAGTCTCTCTTCAAGTAGTGATATCTAATGAGGGAAATGTTGATTCTTACGATGTAGTAGTTTTAATTTTGGTAACAGATGAGTTTGAAGAAACAGTATATGAATCAAAAAATAAAATTAGCTCAATAGGACCAAAAGAAAGCAAAATTTTTCTTACAGACCCCATTAATATAGAAAAAGGTATCCAACACGAATGGTTTATTAAAATTGAAGAAATTGATGATGAGGAAGAGCTTTCAGATAATTTACTTTCAATATATGCTTTTATACCACCAGAGAGTTAATTCATGCTAGATCCTTTATTGCTTAAAAATGATTTAGATTCTCTGAAAGACAATCTTAAAAGAAGGAATCTTGATATTGACTTAGAACAATTAATCGAACTTGATGAATCTAGAAGAAAACTACGGTTTGAAGCTGAAAAATTAAGAGCAGATCAAAAATCACTAGGCAAAGATATAGCGAATGCAGAACCAAAAGAAAAAGATGTACTACTGGAAAAAGCCTCTCAAATTAGTCAAAATGTAAAAAAACTATTTGATGAGGTAGAAGAAAAAGACAAAGTTTTTTATGATTTATGGGTAAAAATTCCAAATTTAATTTCATCAACATCTCCTGATGGTAAAACCGATGAAGACAATGCAGAAATAAAACAAGTCGGTGATATAAAAAATATAGATAACCCAAAAGACCACCTAGAGATTGCAGAAAAATTAGGCTTAATTGATGTTCAAAAAGCATCTGAAGTATCTGGTTCTCGTTTTTCTTACTTGTTTGGTGATTTAGTAAAAATTGAATTCAATCTTGTTTCTTGGGCTTTAGATATTCTCTCAAACAAAGGCTTCACCCCTACTGTGCCACCAGTGCTAGTTAGAGAGAATGCATTATATGGAACCGGATTTTTTCCCGACGATGCTGAGCAAGTGTATGAAATTCCAAATGATGATTTATATTTAGTTGGAACTTCAGAAGTACCATTGGCAGCTTTACATAGCGATGAGATTTTAGACATAGAGAATTTACCAATTAGATATGCAGGATTTTCTACATGCTTTAGACGCGAAGCTGGAACATATGGAAAAGATACAACAGGAATATTTAGAGTACATCAATTCGACAAAGTTGAGATGTTTTCCTTCTGCAATCCTGAAAAATCTGAAGAGGAACATGAATTTATTCTCTCAGTTGAAGAAGAGCTCTTACAGGCTTTAGAGATTCCATATAGGGTTGTAGATGTTTGCGCAGGAGACTTAGGCGCTTCTGCTGCTAAAAAATATGACATTGAAGCATGGATACCAAGTCAAAACACATACAGAGAGGTTACTTCTTGTTCCAACACAACAAGCTTTCAAGCAAGAAGGCTTAACATAAGAGCAAAATCAGATGGAGAAACAAATATTTTACATACTCTAAATGGAACCGCAATTGCAGTAGGAAGAATCTTAATTGCCTTAATTGAAAATAACCAAACTGAAGACGGTAAAGTCGAGTTCTCTGATACAGTTGCTGAAATTGTTGGTGTTAAAACTTTAGGCTAATAACAAGCTAGCAATCATGCTTATGCCAAGCACTACATAAGTTGCACGAGCCACTGTCTTATTTTTTTTCAAACTATTTTGAAGCTGTTCTCCTAGTATTAACCATATTCCTACACAAAAAGGTAAAACTAAAAAATATATCAGTGCACCCTGGTTATTTGTAATATTGAATGCCGTAAGACCGGACACAGCCATAACAACACCTTTAGGATTTATCCATTGGAAAAGACAAGCTTGTATAAAGGTAAAAGGCTTCTCTACAGCAGAACCTTTTACATCTGTGTCTAGCTACGTAGTGGCAACCCTGTATGCAATATATGTAATAACCGCGTAACCAACATATTGAAGATAATTAAAAATTTCAACTGGTACATAGGTAAGTAAAAAACCACCTACAAAAAATAAAAAAGTGAACCCTAGCCAAATCCCAAGAAAATGAGGTATCGATGCTTTTCTACCAAATTTTATTCCAGAGGCCATTAGCAAAGAATTGTTTGGACCAGGAGTGATTGCAGTTACAAATGCAAATATGAAAAACTCAAACATTTGGTTATATTAACATCAACAGTTGAGATAATTAAATAAGATGAAATTTATATCAGATGAAGACAAGATGAGAGTAGCTCTTGATGAAGCAAGAAAAGCTCTGGATATTGATGAAGTTCCTGTGGGTGCAGCAATATTTGATAAAGACGATAACTTAATATGTGCAAATCACAATAGAAGAGAATTAGACCAAAACCCAATGTCCCATGCGGAAATATTAGTTTTAGAAGAAGCTTCACAAATTTTAGGTACTTGGAGACTTGAAGAGACAACAATAGCAGTAACCTTAGAGCCAGATGCTATGTGTGCTGGTGCTATTTCTTCATCAAGAGTTAAAAAATTGATATATGGAGCTCAAAATGAAAAAGCTGGTGCAGCATTTTCGTTGTACAATATACCTCAGGATCCAAGATTAAATCATTTTGTTGAGATAAAAGATAATATACTATCGCATGAATCTAAAGATATATTATCCTCTTTCTTTGAAACTAAGAGATAACTAAAATAGAATCTCAGGTTTATTCGGAGGGATCGCATAGTCTGGCCTAGTGCGCACGCTTGGAAAGCGTGTAAGGGTTTATCCCCTTCGAGGGTTCGAATCCCTCTCCCTCCGCGTAAAAACCATCTGGAGGGATGGCCGAGCGGACGAAGGCGATAGTCTTGAAAACTATTGTATGTATTCCATACCGTGGGTTCGAATCCCACTCCCTCCGCGTACTTGGAGAGGTGACTGAGTGGCCTAAAGTGCTCGCCTGCTAAGCGAGTGGGGAAGCAATTCCCTCGAGGGTTCGAATCCCTCCCTCTCCGCAAAGCGCCCGTAGCTTAACTGGATAGAGCATCTGACTACGGATCAGAAGGTTGGGGGTTCGACTCCCTCCGGGCGTGCAAAATTTTAAAAAATTTTATTTGTTTAAAATTTCCATTATTAAAGGATGTTCGGCTCTTATTTCATCAACACCAAAACTAACCTGATACTTAAGTTTGTAAAGTCTTACTGCGGATTCCCGTGTATCTCCCCACTCTACAGAAACAAGGTCCATTGCAGTCAGATCTTGACTCATAACTATATTTGGATCTGCTCCAGCATCACTAAGAATTTGTACTATTTCTGTACGTCCAAAAAATACCGCACAGAACTGTGCAGTAACACCTTCGTTATTTTGAATGTTAAGATCAACACCTTCTTTTACCAATAAATCAACAACTTCAACGTGTCCCTGGCACGCAGCAATGATTAATGCTGTTTCATCTCTGCTGGAACCAACAGAATTTAAATCTGTTCCGAATGCAATATGTTGTCTTATAGATTCAATGTCACCTTTTTTTGCAGAAACCCAGATGCTGTTAGCAGGCTCTTTGACTTCAACCCCAGCCTCTGTAGCGTCAGTTATTTGAATGTCTTGAGTTACATTATTTTCTTGACCAGAGTTACTACAACTGACAGAAAATATTAATAAAACAATTAATAGTAATCGATTTAAAAACCTCATAATTTGAGCTTAATGGTTGGAAAGTATCTTTTCTAATCGATTACAAAATTAGTAATTCCATAGAGGTTGTTCTAGATTCCAGTTTGTCTTGTTACCCCAGGTGTTTAAATAAGTTACATCATCAACCGGCTTTCGCTCGGCTACTCCCCATTTACCAAGTGGATACCCTGCAGTAATAGTTGCATTTAAGGTCCAACCCTTGTCATTTGGTATGTTTAATACTTCAAAGACCTTCTCAGTTTCAAAACTCATAACTGTTGTTAAGCATGTACCAATACCATGGCCTCTCGCTGCTAACATTAAGTTCCATATCGCTGGGTAAATTGATGACCCTGTTGGATCATTTCTTGATAATGCTAAGACAAGTAAAGGTACTTTGTGATAATTTTCTGCCAGCCAGGAAGCAGAGTTACTTATTCTTCTAATAGTCTCAATATCTTTATCATTCTGTTTTTTTAAACTTGACGCACCAGGATCCTTAGCACTGTTTAAAAAAGAATTTATGTAGTAATCCCAAGTCTCCCTATAAATATTACTTAATTTTTCTCGTATATTTTTGTCTGTTACGACTAAAAATTTCCAATTTTGTCTGTTTGATCCACTAGGCGCACGTATTGCAGAATCAATCATTGACTTTATGATGTTGTCTGGAATAGGATCTTCTTTTACTCGCCGCATAGCCCTTGTTGTATAAAGTGCTTCGAATACATCCATCTTGTTATTTTAGTAATATAGAATCTAGGTAAGTATGGATAAAAAAATATTTTCAGAAGTAATAGACAACGTAGGGTTAATTTGGTTCAACCGTCCAGAGAAGAAAAATGCATTAAATGATGAATTATGGTTTGGCCTACCAGAATTAATCAAAGAATTAGATGACAACAATGAAGTAAGGGTAATTATTATTGCAGCGAAAGGGGATACCTTTTCTGCGGGTATAGACATAAATTTACTTGTAAGTGCTTTTGACTTGAATGAAGATTTAAAAACTAATGCAAAAGAAAGAATTGAAATCATGGAAATTACAAAAAAATTTCAAGATGCTTTTACTGCAGTTGCCAAGACTCAAAAACCAACAATTGCTGCTATTCAGGGACATAGCATTGGTGGGGCAACAAACTTAGTAGCATCTTGTGACATTAGACTTTCAACAAAAGATGCAAAATTTTCAATTGGAGAATCCAAGTTAGGGTTAGTTGCAGACGTGGGAGCCTTACAAAGAATGCCAAAGATTATCTCTAAAGGATTATTAAGGGAACTTGCGTATACTGGAAAAACTTTTGACGGTGAATATGCAATGGAAATAGGGTTTGTTAATCATACGTTTGATACCCATGAAGAACTTATAAATGGAGCCATGGATTTAGCCAAAGAAATTGCGTCTAATTCACCTCTAGTAATGAGGGGAGTAAAGATGATTCTTGACAAAGGTGAAGAACTTACTTCTGATCAATCATTAGATCTAGTAAGAATGTGGAGTACTTCATTTTTAAGTTCTGAAGATTTGAAAGAGGGTATCTATGCTCGAATGGAAAAAAGAGAACCTAAATTTAAAGGGGAATAATTATAATTTCTCAAACTCTTTCAAGGCAAACCTGTCAGTCATACCTGCCACGTAGTCTACAGCGTTTTCTATTTCTAATTGACTAGTTCTATATTGCTTAGGTAACAAATCAGGATTATTAGCAAAATTCAAAACAAGCTTTTCAACAATTTTTTTTGCTTCTTCTCTTTCTTTTTTTGTTTCATCTCTAAGATATACTTTTTCAAACATAAATTTTCTAAGATCATTCATAATATTTAAAACTTCTTCATCCATTTTGACACTACCGTCCGAGGAAGCTTTAAATACTCCAGAAACTAGGGAATTTATCCAAGTACTCCCTGGTTTACCAAGTTGAGAAATAATATGTTTTGGTATGTCATTTTTATTTAATACTCTAGCTCGAATTGCATCTTCAACATCGTGAGACAGATATGCGATTCTATCAGCATACCTGCAAATTAGACCTTCGTTTGTAAAAGGAGGCTCCTTAAATTTCCATGGATGCTTTTCTATTCCATTAATAGTTTCCTTTGTAAGATTGAGTGGTTCAATTACTGATAACATTCTTACTGAGTTTTCGGAGTGACTCCATCCACCATCTAGTATTTCATTTAATACTTCTTCACCGGTATGTCCAAAAGGGGAATGTCCTACATCATGACCCAAACATATTGCTTCAGTAAGATCTGTATTAAACCCTAACGTTTTTGCGATTGACCTTCCAATTTGTGTAACGTTTAGCGTGTGAGTCATTCTTGTAATAAAATGATCTCCATCAGGGTTTATAAATACTTGTGTTTTATGTTTTAGTCGCCGAAAAGTTTTTGAGTGAATTATTCTATCTCGATCTCTTTCAAAACATGTTCTAAAAGTATCTTCAGGTTCTTCTTTACTTCTTCCTTTCGAATCTCCAGAAAAAGTCGCATAACTTGATAATGTTACGCGTTCATTTTGTTCTCTCCACTTTCTGTCTCTCAAGATAAATGAATCGTTCATATAATTACTTTACAAGTTGTGTTCCTCAAGTAAAGAAGTTAATTCTGCCCAGTTGTGTATATCTACAGCACCTCTTACGGGTCTGTTGTACTCTCTCACAAAACGTAAAATTAATTTGTCAGGTACTTTTTTCACAAAGTTTTCTATTTGATGTGGTGCATCATCAATGTAAACATCACACTCAACTCTCCACTTATCCTCAATAAAATGTATTTCTCTTGAAGGAATTTTGTTTTCACCAAGCCACATTAAAGTATCGTGTATTGACCACCATGGCTTTGAAGATAAAATTACAATTTCATGTCCACTCAAAGCAAGCTTAGTTAAAACTTCAACTGAATTTTCGTAGGTTTCTAAATTTCTAAATATTGAACTTCCGTTAATCTCTTTAGCCCATTCCCAGAAATCTAGTTCTGTTTCGAAATGTGTCAAAGGTTTAGATAATCCCCAATTAATAATATCTGATTCAAGTATTTCTTTACCAAATTCTATTTTGTAATGCTCTGTCCAGCCTTTAGTAAAATTGGCAACAACACCATCTAAGTCAACTCCTATTCTCATTTGACTTAGTTTAATTGTATAGTGCATTATAGAAAGTAAAGATATTACCATTTATAGATATGCAAGAAGCCTTATATAGAAAATACAGACCTAATAGCTTAAAAAAGCTAGTGGGTCAATCTGATGCTGTAACGTTAATTGAAAAGCAAATAAAGAATAATAATCTAAGTCATGCATACTTATTTTCTGGACCAAGAGGTGTTGGCAAAACCTCACTTGCAAGAATAATTGCAACTACTTTGGGTTGTGATCCGGTCTTTGATATTACAGAAATAGATGCAGCTTCCCATAATAAGGTCGATGACATTAGAGAGTTAAACGACAGTATCAACTTTATAGCTAGTAGCCCTGGTAAAAAGAGAGTATTTATTTTAGATGAAGTACATATGTTATCTAATGCAGCATCAAATGCATTTTTAAAAACTTTAGAGGAACCACCAGAGCACGTGATATTTATACTTGCAACCACAGAACCTGAAAGAGTATTAGAAACTATTAAAAGCAGAACAACTCACATAGCTTTTAAAAGAATTGGGAATGATGAAATTATAAGCACACTTAATGAGATTGGTAAAAATGAAAAAATAAAAATTAATGATGATGTCTTAAGCTATATTGCTAATCAAAGCGACGGTTCATTACGTGATGCAATAAATCTTTTTGAACAAACCCATAATACATTTGGTAATAAAGCAACCATCGATGACTTGTACAGTATTCTTGGCAAGGTCTCTATTGCTGATTTACAGCAAATTATTGAGTCTATGAATACACAAGATACATCTGAGATTCTAAATATTCTTAAAGTTAACTACAGCAAAGGGCTTCAACCTTTGGACATCCTAAATTCTATTACCGAGTTATTTAGAAATATTTTTTACTTCAAATATTTGCCTGATGATGATACTTTTTTAGCTATTAGCGAAAGTGAAAACACATTAGTAAAACATTCAAATGAATTTATAACTGCTAAGCAGCTATCTAGAGTCTTGGATTTATTGGATGAACTTAACCAAACAATTGTCAATGCACCTTCTCAAGAATTAAAGTTGGAATTATTCCTTATTAAATTAATTAAACCCCAACTCGCATCTGATATAAAATCAATTTCAAGGCGAGTTGATCTTTTAGAGGGTGAACAGAACATTCAAGAAGATGTTGTTAAAGAAATCCCTTCTTCAAAACAAATGCCAAAACCAAAACAAAATACTGAAAAAATAACTAAAAGCACAAATAAAGCCTCAAAAAAAGATCTAGAAAATTTTGATGTATATTGGCCAAAAATACTTCAAGAAGGAAAAAACACACTTACACCTAGAAAATATTCCTATATTACTTTGGTAAGGCCTCAGATAGATGACAAGGAAAACCTGACTCTTTATGTTGATGATGAGAATGATTATTTAATTACTGAGTTAAAAAAATCGCAAGATATTTTGGAATTTATTGAATCAGAAATAGCAAAAATAATGGGACTAAAAGTTTCTATACAAGTAAAGGCAGCAAAAGGCTTATCGGAAAACTCTCGTACAGAAAACAATGTTCAAGAAAACATTAGTGAAGTTTTTGATATCGAAAATATTGACTAATTCTCTTTAAGATTTAATTCACTTAAAGCGACTGTTATTCTTCGAGATCCTTGATTTTGAGCACTTTTACACAACTCTATAAAACTTCTTAACTCTCCAGTTCTGAATTTTTTTAGTTCGTCTCCAGACTCAACTTTTGTGTTTCTTTCTCTTTCAAGTAATTTTATCTCTATTTCTTTAGCTCTTGCCAGATATGTACTGCTAACTTCAAAAAGTGTATCGACCCCATCTGCAATCGGGGGGTTAATGTGCCCCATTAACACATCTATATAATCGTTTATTTCCTCATGCAATTCTTGTGCACTGGACAGACCTTTTTTTAATGGAAATTTTTGCATTAGTTTCTTTTCGTAATATTAATATATTCAAATTTTAGCAATACAAGAAAAGTAAAAGTCAAACCTACAATACTTACAAAGCTTGTTGAAAGTTGTATGAATGTACCTTCAAAAACTAACAATTCAGAAAGAAAGAATGATAGTATCAAAATTGCACATGATTTAATGTAATCTTTAACTAGAGATAGGTTAAGTACTTTTATATTTTTAACTTTTAAATTAATCAGTAAATATATTGAATAAACAAATAAAGACAATGTTATTAGTAGAGCATAAGTCTGTGCATCTTTATTGTCTATAACAAGCAAAAGAATCGTAGTTAATATAGAAATAACAGTACCGCTTATTACAGGAAACCAGAATAATTTTTGAACATAATATGATCTTGTAAGAACTTGATTCATAGACCAAGGCAATATAGCAAAAACAACAATTGAAAATATACTGGCCACAGTTAATGTGTTTGTTGAATTGAAAGCTCCACGTTCGTAAATTATAGAAATTATAGATTCAGCATTACCAAGACAGAAGACCATAACGGCACCATTGAATAAAAACAGATAAGAGAGTTGTTTTCTAACTAGAAGTACTAATTCGCCTATTTCGTCTGTTTTGAACAATCTTGCAAGCAATGGATAACTTGCAACACCAATTGCTTGAGCAATTATACCAACTGGAAGTATGGCAATCCTGCGTGCGTATCGAAAAGTTGCAACACTACCAACAGTAAGCATTGACCCAAAAATTCTGAAAAGCTGTTCATCAATTACAGCAATTGATTGTCCAACAACAAGGGGTAAAGAGATAAATAGATACTCTTTCAAATATCTCAGTCGAGGAGGTACAAAACTGTATTTTAGACCCGACCTCGATGCACCAATAACCTGAATTATTAAATGGCCAATTATTGAACCGACTAAAGTACCTATAGCGAAACCTTTAACTGTACTTTCTGGAGAACTAGAGTTGATCCAACCAAAAAATATAATCGTACTGTTGTAAACCAATGGGGCAAGTGATGCAAATAAGAAGTTTTCCTTTAAATACTGATAAGACATAAGGATTGCCCCTATAAAAAAGAATATTTGACTAAATATAATTGGGGTAAATATCTCAATAAAGAATGCAGGTGACTCAACATTTAGAACCTCTGACAATTGGTATCTAAACAAGAAAACTATGGCTGAAAATAAAATAAAAACCAAAGACAGCCCATATAAAAGTGACAAGAAATAGTTATTTAATTTTTCTTCTGACTTACTACTCATCAAGGGAATCAGAGTTATGGCAAGGTAACCTCCAGCTGAAAGATAAAACAAGAAATCTGGAATTATAAATGCTAAATCAAGTGTGTCTGTCGCACCTGAAACTCCAGTCCATTTAGCTAGAAGAATCTCTCTAAAAAATCCTAAAAGTCTACTAGCAGCATACGAAGCTGTAACTATAGATATAGAACCCATCAATTTTTTATAGTTTTGCATAAGCTTCTTCCATTCTAGATAATAAATTTAAGGGAACTTTTATTGGATTATTTTCATAACCTATTCCAAGCAAATTATTTGGCTTATTTTCACCATGAAAATCACTCCCACCAGAAATTAATAGATCTAAACTTTCACAAATTTCAATAAGTTGAGCCTTTACAGAATTGTTATAACCTGGGTAGTAAACTTCTAGACCACTCAGTCCCATCATTTTTATTTGTTTTAGATAGGTCAAAAATTCTGAAGTAACCCAATTTTGATTTTTTTTGTATGATTCACTGCTCATGAGAGTATGAGGGTGTGCTAAAAAAATTAGCGACTTTGATTCTTTTGATAATTGAATTATTTCTTCAATATCAAGTTGATGAGTATCTATATTGGGGATGACCCCATTTCTTAAAAATTTTGTAAAGGCTTCACTTACATTACTTACATACTGCTTCTCAACCATTATTTGTGCAATGTGTGGTCTACCAGGCACCTTAGTTTTTACGAGATCTAGCTCAGATTTTTCAATATCTATGCCTGATTTCTTCAAGCTTTCAAGAATTATATAATTTCTCTCTTTCTTCTTACTTCTAATCTCTTCAAGTCTTACGTTTAAACTTGTGTTTCTGTCTAAAAAATAGACTAAGAGATGAATACCAGCAAATGGATTTTTTGACTTTAATTCCTTCCAATCTGCACCAACTTCAATTCCTTTAACTATTTTTATGTCATTATCGGAAGGCACCTCAGTTAAATATTCATGATCTGTTATTGATATTGCTTCTAATTGTAATTCCTTAGAAAGATTCACGATTTCCTCTACTGAGAAGGTTCCATCAGAATTAACTGAGTGAATGTGCAAATCTATACTCATAAAAACTAGAGTACTAGGGTCTTTAATTCTTTAATAAATTAATTAGAATGTTTCCAATGAAATTAATCGTACAAAAATTTGGTGGAACTAGCGTAGCTGACACAAGCTCGCTAAAAATAGTTGCGGAGAGAATAATTGACCGTAAGAAAGAAGGGTATGAAGTTGTAGTTGTGCCTTCAGCAATGGGATCAAGCACAGATGAATTAATTGATTTAGCCAATGAGCTTTCCGAACAACCCACTCCACGTGAGATGGATATGTTGTTATCTGCTGGCGAGAGAATAACCATGTCGCTACTTTCAATGCATTTAAATAGTTTGGGTCATAGTTCATTTTCTCTTACAGGTTCTCAAGCTGGAATAATTACTACATCTAGGCACGGCAAAGCAGAAATTGAAGAAATCTCAGGTGAAAGAGTTAGAGAGGGCATTGAACGAGGAGACATCGTTATTGTTGCAGGATTCCAAGGCTTTAATCGTGACACGAAAGAAATAACTACCTTAGGCAGAGGAGGATCTGATGCCACTGCGGTTGCTTTAGCAGCTGCCCTTGGTGCTGAAAAGTGTGAAATATTTACTGATGTGGAGGGGGTATTTACTGCGGATCCTAGAATTATTAATTCAGCAAAGCTAATTGATGAAATTACTTATGACGAGATGCTTGAAATGTCTTCTTCTGGAGCAGGTGTATTAATGGCTAGGTCTGTAGAATTTGGTAGAAGGTATAATGTGCCAATAATTGTAAAATCAACTTTTACAAACAATAAAGGTACCGTAGTGAAAGAAAAAAAAATGGAAGAGGCAATTGTAAGTGGGGTAACCCATAATGATAAAGAAGTTAAGTTCACACTTTTTGGTGTTCCTGATCAGCCAGGCATTGCTGGTACAGTTTTTGGGTCTCTTTCAGAGATTGGAATAAATGTTGATATGATTGTTCAAAACGTATCTAAAGAATCAATTACTGATATTTCATTTACTGCTCCCTCCGAACAACAAAAAGATGTAGAAGATGCTTTAAAAAATATTTCAAAACAACTCGATGCAAAAGGTTATGACGTAGATGAAAATATCGCTCGAATTTCTATAATCGGTGCAGGTATGAAATCAGAATCGGGAGTTGCCTCAAAAATGTTTAAAACTTTGGGAAATAATAAAATTAATATATCAATGATATCGACTTCTCCTATTAGAGTATCCTGTGTTATCAGCAGTAATGATATTGAGAAGGCTCTTAATGTCCTACATGAAGAATTCATAACAAACTAATGAAAATAGCCATTATTGGGGCAACTGGATTAGTTGGTCGTAAAATCATAAATCTATCAGAAGAGTATTTTTCGAAAGACACTTCATACACTTTCTTTGCATCACATAAATCAAAAGGCACTGAATTAGAAATAAATAAAGATAAGTTGATTGTTAAAGAGTTAATTGATGAAAATATATCAGAATTTGATATTGCCCTTTTTTCAGCTGGTGGTGATAGATCCAGAGAATTTGCCAAGAAGTTTGTAGAACATGGAGCTTATGTCATTGATAACTCATCAGCTTTCAGACATGACAATGAAGTCCCATTAGTAGTTTATGGAATTAATGAAGAAACTATAAATAGCAATACAAAACTAATTGCTAATCCGAACTGTACAACTATGGGTTTAGTTATGGCTTTAAAGCCACTCCATGATAAATTCGACCTTAAATCTATTACGCCAGTCGCGTATCAAGCAGTATCAGGATCAGGAACGCAAGCGGTGGATTCTCTTAATAGAGAAATTGAAATGGGAGAAGAATTGAAAGATGACTATTCAGATGGCTTTTATTCAAGACCGATTGCGAAAAATGTTATTCCAATTGCTGGAAACTTATTAGAGAACGGATATTCTGACGAAGAAATGAAGTTTGTAAATGAATCAAGAAAGATACTTTCTATAGACGACTTAATTGTAGAGCCTTCAAACGCTAGGGTTGGAGTAAAAACAGGACACGGAACATTCTGTTCAGCAGTTTTTGAAAATGAAGTTACAAGAGAGTCTGCAATTGACGTAATCAAGAATTTTGATGGCATCGAATATTGGGATGATCCACTACCTACTCCACTTGATGCTGAGGGAAGAGATGATGTTTTGGTATCAAGAATGAGAGAGGGTCTTTCATCAAAAAAAATACTCAACTTTTGGGTTGTTTCCGATAACTTACTCAAAGGTGCAGCACTTAATGCAGTTCAAATAGCAAAACATGTGTCACAGTTATGAGTGAGACAAATTATAACAACCTAGCAATTAAGAAAAGAAGAATTCTTGGCCCCCTTGGAAGATTTTTAATGAAACTATTTAGATGGGATATTAAAGGCGAAATTCCAGATTTAAGAAAAATGATTCTTATTGGTTTACCTCACACAGCAATGCGAGATGCTTGGTATGCTCTTTTAGCAGTTTGGTCTTTAGATCTAAAAATTAATTTTTTTGGTGCTGCATGGATATTTACTCGATTACCTAGCTTGTTTACTATCTCAAAAAATTTAGACAGACTAGGTGTTCCGTGGCCATTTTGGTGGTTACAAAAATATCTTTTATTAAAACTTGGTGGAATTCCTGTATATAGAGTTAATTCAAAAGGCCTAATTTATGGAGCAGTTGAAGAGTTCAAAAAAATAGATAACTATATTTTAGTTATTGCACCTGAGGCAGGCACAGAGCCAGTGTCTGAGTTTAGAAGTGGTTTTTACTATCTGGCAAAAGGCCTAAATATACCGCTTGTGCCCATAGCTATAGATTTCAAAAATCGCTGTTTTTCAATTAGGCAATATTATTTTGTAAAAGGTACGTTTGAGGAAGAGTCCCAAAAGCTTGTTGATCAATTTAAGGGAGTCCAAGGAGCAACTCGAGTGTTTAAAATGTTAGAAAAAACGGAATAAATAAACTCAAAATATAATTTCCAACGGGAATTTGTTTGATTCCAAGTAAATTAATTCCAACTCCTACTAACAATACGCCACCAATTCCAGCTATAGAATCAGACATAGTCTGATCGATCGATCCACCAATAGCTAAAGCGCATGAAGTAAAGAAGCCTTGGTATATCAAGATGGAAATCCCTGAATAACCTGCTCCTTTACCACCACTCGAAGTTAAAAATAAAACTAAGAAACAATCAAGCGCGGTTTTGATTAACAAAAGCTCAATGTTTCCCTCAACTACATCTAAGAATGGACCCACAATTGCCAGTGGACCAGTAACCACTATTAATGAAGCAGTTAAGTAACTTTCAACAAATTTATTTTTTTCTCCTGCTCCTTTTTCAAATTTTTTATGAAGATATTCTCCAAAGCTCTTAATTCTTTCTTCAATTTTTAAATAAGTACCAATAATTGCTCCAATTAAAACAGCAAAAAGTGTAACTAAAAATTCTGGACTTTTTAGCGATTCTCTAATTCCCAAAGTTAATACCAACAAACCAAGAGGCAGTAAATTATTTTCAAAGTTTTTAATTTCCTTTTTAATAAAAAATCTACTCAATAGGCCTACACCAATTACTGCAAAAGAATTTATTAGGGTACCAATACCTGGAATCATTTATTTTTAAAATCGTTATGGCTACGGCTTGGAGTAGGTCCCTCTTGTCCCTGATATTTGCTTCCGTATACTCCTGAACCATATTCGGATTCAGAGGGAGAATTTAAGTAATAGAAAGATATCTGACCTATTTTCATTTCAGGGTAAATTTTGATTGGTAAATTTGCCACATTTGAAAGCTCAAGTGTTAGATAGCCTGAAAAACCAGGGTCTACGAATCCTGCAGTCGAGTGAATTAATAGCCCAATTCTACCTAGAGAACTTTTTCCTTCTAGTCTTGCAACTACTTTATTTGATAAAGTCACTTTTTCATATGTAGTTCCAAGAACAAATTCGCCTGGATGGAGAACAAACGGTTCATCAATTGTTGCAGTAACCAGAGTAGTTAAATCTTCTTGCTCTGCTTTTGGATCTATATGAGAATATTTATGGTTTTCAAATACTCTAAATTCATTTCCAACTCTTAGATCTATACTTGAAGGCTGAATGTAAGCTTCGTCTAAAGGAGAAATCACTATCTCGTTATTCTCTAGTGATATTTTTATGTCTTTGTCTGATAACATTTAAACCTTTAGTTCTTTGAATATCATAACCTATTTTTAGTATTTTTATCTGTTTATTAACGAAGCAATGGACCAGATAGTAATTACAAGACCAACAATTGTTAAAAAAATTGTTCGTGTAACGAAAATTTCAGTACCCTCTTTGCTTGATTTGAGTAACGCCGCAACATTTCCAGCTACCATTGCTGCTCCAACACCAAGAAGAAGAAGAATTATTGTTAAATCTAGTGCAAATGGATCATTCATAACTTATATTATGATAATGAATATGATCGAATCTAGTGAAGTAGTAAAAATATTTTTAGATTATGAAATTTCTAATATTAAAGATGAAAATAAATACACCATTTCACCTTTAGATGGAATAACAAATAATACAGTTGTTGTAAGCATTGATAATAAAAAGTTTGTTTTGAGAATTCCCGGAAAAAATCCAGATGTTATAAATAGAAAATCTGAAAAGCTTAATTCTATTAGAGCTTATGAGGCTGGATTAACGCTTCCGTTTATACTTTTTGATGAAATTACTGGAATTAAAATTTCAGAATATTTCGACATATATACATATAAGCAACAAGATTTTAAAAATAAAGAAATGCGGATTAATGCATTTTATATATTAAATGAATTGCATAATTCAGATTTGGTACTTGAAGAAAATTTTTCACCTCTAAAAGTTTTTCATAATATTGCAGAAGCTTCTCGCCCAGTAGAAAAAGATGCTATTGAAGTTGCTTCAAATGTTATAAAAAAGATAAACGAAATTGGAATTAAAAATGTACCGTGTCACCAAGATCTTTACCATGCAAATTTCGTAATCTATGAAAATAAAACAATTCTTATTGATTGGGAATACTCATCTATGGGAGATAGCTACTTTGATTATGCAGACTTATTTTGGCAAAATGAATTTGATGATAACGAAGAATTTAAAAAAAGTTCATTAATGGAAATAGGGATAAAGTCTGACGAAGATATTGAAAAATTTGAGTACTTTGAAATGCTCTCTATGATTACTTGGGGACTATGGGCCCTAAGAAGGTCTCCAAATGATAATGATGGCTTAATGGCAATAAATAATGCAATAAAATTAAGCAAAATTAAAAAACTTTGAAAAGATTTTCAGTTAATGATGAGAATCAGTTAGAATTTCGCAGTTAGGAAAAAAGGAAAAAAATTTAATTTATGGGATCTTTGATCAAAAAAAGACGTAAGAAAATGTCAAAACATAAATATCGTAAACGTCGTAAATCAAATAGACATAAGAAGAAAAGCGTCTAGTTAGAGTTCTCTCTCTTCATTCAAAAAATCTTCAATCTGTTGGACTAAATTGTCTTCAGAGAAGTTGTCTTCAATACTAACTTCGGCTTCTTCAAGTTTAGAAACGTAGTCAGCTAGGTCTTGGGAGTTCTCCATAGCTTTACTTATTTTCAGTTCAAACTGCTGGCCTTCACTTTGTATGCCAGAGTCATCAATATCAATTTTTAATATCTCAGAAGTTTTGTTTAAAAGTGCACTCATCCCTTTAGGATATCCACCACTACTTAAGTAATGCGGAACAGCAGCCCAAAGACCAGAAGTCTCAATTCCATTATCTCTTAATGACTGACCAACAACACTTGTTATGCCTGTTGGTCCTGAATAATTAGGGTTGAGTACATTAAAGCGAGAGTGAAATGTTGGATCTCCACTTACACCGAAAATTGGAACAGGAAGTGTATGTGCTACTTGTCCAAAAAAAGCTCCTAAGGTAACAGCTTTTTTAACTCCGAGATCTAAAAGAGTTTCTGTAATATTTCTTGAATATTCCTTCCATCTCATTGATGGCTCTTCTCCAAAAACCAAAATCAAATCGCTTTTGAGTTTGTAGTCTTCGATGGAATAGAATGAAGTTTGGGGCCAATGAAAGTTCCTTTCACCAAAGTCTTTAACCTCAACAATCGGCCTTCTCATTTGATAGTTGTAATAAGAATCAGAATTTAGCTCTGCAAAAGGATCCACTTCATATGTGCAACTTAAATTCTCAACGCAGCCAGTTGCTGTATTTCCTGCATCACTCCATCCTTCAAAGGCAAGTATTGCTACAGGTTCTGATAAAAGTGGCTTTCTATACCAAACAACATCTTCCATAATGAAAGATTAATGTTTTAATAAATTTATTTAATATAAATTTTTATAGTTTTCTTGATGAATTTAACACAACTGAAATGCTTGATAGTGCCATAGCCAAAGCTGCTAAGTTTGGTGTAATTGCCCCAGACACAGCTAATGGAATCATCGAGGTGTTGTAAACAAAAGCAAGGAATAGATTTTGATAGATTCTACTTTTAGATTTTTTTGATAATTTAAAAATATCAGATATCGTGTCTAAACCTCCCTTGTGAATTAAAATATCTCCAGCTACCTGTGCTATTTGACTACTACTAGAGGTAGTTATACCAATATCTGCTTGTTTTATTGAAGGGGAATCATTTACTCCATCTCCAACATATATAATTTTTTCTTCTAGTTGTTTATTTTTAATGAAGTCTAATTTTGCTTCTGGGGTTTTATTTGAATGATATTGTTTTATCCCAATACTTTTAGCAAACTTTTCAACATTAACTTCTTTATCTCCAGAAAGAATAATTATTTCTTTTTCATCTCTTAGTACATCTAAGAAGTTTGATGATACGGATACTTCTTCTTCCAAGTAGATGTAAATTTTTTCGTCGTCAATTTTAACAATGATTGAAGACTCATTGGAATCTTCATTTTTTTCAATGACAATTTTTTTGTCATCGACTATTCCCTGTATGCCTAAGCCAGGAACCTCCTTAACATCATTAGCTTTAAGTAATTTCAAATCTCGTAATTCTGCCTCATAAACAATACTTCTTGCAATCGGATGCTGAGAATAGCTTTCAAGACTTGCAATAATTTGCAAAATGGTATCTTCATTTAGAGAAGTGTTGTTGTTTTCGATCTTTGATATTTTAAAAATACCAGAAGAAAGAGTGCCTGTTTTATCAAAAATAAGAGTATTTATATCACCAAATTTTTGTAAAATATCGAAATTTTTAAATAAGTATCCATCTTTTTTACTCAGAGTTGCAGTTTTAAACAACACTATTGGAGTTGCTAAGCCTAATGCACAAGGACATGCAATTACAAGAACTGCTATTGAATTTTTTAAGGCATCTAACAACGCAAAATCACTTATAAAGAATCTAAATAGAAAAGTCAAAACACTAATTATTAGAACAATTGGAACAAAGTATTGAGTTACTTTGTCCAATGATTTTTGAATTTCTGGTTTAGTTGCTTGAGCCGTTCTAATTAATTCTTCAATTATGTTGTAGGTAGATTTCTGGTAAGACTCTTGGACAGAGACTTTAATTGCACCATCTAAATTTATACTTCCACCTACAACTAAATCTTCAGATTTTTTGACTAGAGGAATTGATTCTCCAGTTAATAAACTTTCGTCAACAGTTGTTGAGCCCTCAAAAACAAGACCATCAACAGGAATAATTTCTCCAGGACTTACTTTAAATGAATCACCAACTACAACCTCTTTAATGGGCACTTCAAGATCTTGCCCACTTCTTTCAACAATTAAAGTTTTAGGCATCTTACTTTTTATTGATTCAGATTCATTTACAGATTCTTCTATGACCTTATCTTCTATTGCTTTACCAATTAAGATAAACGAAACTATGAAAGCACCAGTATCAAGAAACATTTTATTATTTGTGATTGATAAATCTGAACCAAGTACAGTGTTTGGTAATAATGAAATAATAAGCGCGCTTAAGCTACCAATTGAAATTAGTGTATCCATATTAAAATCAAGATATTTAATTTTTTTAAAAGCAGAAATATGAAAATTTCTACCAAGTATCAATATAACAAATGAGCCTATTGCATAAGATAAGACATCAAGTCCAGCCTCAAATATAAATCTAAGAATATAAGTTAGCAATAATGATAAGAAAGGTATAACAAATTTAAACTTAACTTTTTTGTTTGATCTAAGACTGTCTGCTTCTTTTGCTTTGTAACCAATAGTATTTACTTTCTTAATTAAATTATCAACATCAAACCTTTCATTGTTTTTAATATCAACAATTGCAGATTTTAGAGGAAAGCTTACAGATACGTCTAGTACATCTTCTTGTTTTGAGATTACTCGCTCTATTCGGGCAGCACATGCAGCACATGTCATACCCTCAATGTCTAAATTTAGTGTGTTATTCTGACTGGACAACTGTGTAGCCTTGTTCATCTAACAGTTGAGATACGTTTATCATGTCAATATCAGAAGACGAGAAAACCTCAACTGATTTCTTTTCAATATCAACTGAAACACTTTCTATAGATTCAACATTACTTAATGTAGATTCAATCGTATCTTTGCAATGACCACAACTGATTTCAGGAACTGTAAATACAACATTCATAATGGTTTATTTTAATACTTGGTGGGCTATAAATAAGCCCCTAATTTCTTAGGGGCTTACAAGAAATCTCTTGGGGGAGATTCCGTTAGGGGGGGTATCAAAAACTTAAGCAGTTTCTTGAAGAATCCTGCCTCTTACTCTAGGATATTTCACTGGAGCATGATTGAAGCAGTGATCTCTTTTGTTATAAATACTTAATTGAGTACTGCAAGATTCGTCTTTACATACTCTGCCCTGATCAAAACTTTTTGATGGCCTAATTCCACCTTTTATTTGACTTGCTTTTAATCCGTCTGTCATTTTATTCCTTTATATACTTTGTGAATATATTCACAAGCTTAACATAAAGTATTTTAGAATACAACTTTAATTAAGCAAGTTCTTTTGAAATAAATAAGCTTCATCATTCCATTTTCTACCGAGGAAGTTTTGAACCATATTTTCGGCAGGTATAGTACCTCCGGGCATCAGAATCTTGTTTTTGTAATCAATACCTACTGAATTTGAAAGCACTCCTTCTTTTTCAAATCTGCTGAACAAGTCATCGCCAATAATTTCAGCCCATAAGTACCCATAGTAAGCAGCATCATACCCACCAAGTAAATGACCAAATGCTCCCAAATGATTAGTATCTTTGGGGTATGTGATATTCGTTACTAGCTGAGAAGTTTGTTCTATTTGTAAAAGATCATCATTGAAATTTTTACCATGCATATGTTGATCGGCAAGTCCAAAAGATACTTGCCTCAATGCCAACAAGCTAATTCCAATGTTTTTTGATTCGTTTAACTTTTCACACAACTGTTCATTTAATGGTTCTGATGTTTCAATATGTTTTGAAATCCTTTTTAAGCACTCTACTTTCCAAACCCAGTGTTCCATAATTTGACTAGGAGCTTCCACAAAATCCCACTCACAATTTGCACCAACAAATCTTGTATATTTTGATTTACCAATTCCATTATGCAATACATGACCAAATTCATGAAACAAGGTTTCAACTTCATCAAAAGTCATAAGTCCATCTCCTGAATTTGGATTTGGAAAATTCGCGACCATTGAACACACTGGTAACTCTTGTCTTTCAGACCCACCAGAAGAGATATCAAATACTGCTGCATGAGTAAACTTTCCTTCTCTCGGATAAAGGTCTAAGTAGAAATAAGCTAACTGTTCACCATTTTTTTCCCATAAAGACCAAAGTTCAACATCTTCATGCCATGCAGTTTGATTTGATTCCGCTTTAATTTCTAAATCAAAAACTTCTTCACAAACTTTGAACATTTCGTTTTTTACGTCATGTATAAAAAAATATTTTTTTAGTTCACTATTTTCTATATTGCTAGTTTTGCTTCTTTTCGATGAAATAAAATATCTGATATCCCAAGGTGAGATATCATTAATTTCAATATCATCTATTACAAGTTCTATCTTTTCTCTCTCAGCAGATTTTTGCAACTTAGGGATTAAATCCCTATACATAGAATCAACATTTTTTGGATTTTTTGCCATTCTGTTTTGCAATCTATATTCCGCCCAGGTTTCAAATCCAAATAATTTAGATTTTTCATTTCTGAGTAGAACAGCCTCTTTAAGGATTGGAATATTATCTTTTACGGCCCGATTATTAAAAGCTTTCCAAACTTTTTCTCTAGTGCTCCTAACATTGCAATTTTCAGATACAGCATTTACATCTGGATATGCCATTGTAATAATAAATTTTTCTTCGTCCTTTTTTAAGTTGTTAAGATCATTTTTGCTTAAACCGTTTAACTCAGCTTCTGAAAATTTAAGCCTAGTTTTGTCTTTTGCTATATTTTCTGAATAGGAAATACTAAGCTCTATAAGCTTCTTATCAATTTCTATTAACCTATTCCTGCTTTCATTAGATAAACCATGACCCGCATTTTTAAAATCTGTACCTAAATCTTTGTGAAACTCAATACTTTCTTTATCTGCATTTGAAATATCAATTTCATTATATTTTTTATAAAGATCATCATCATTAAATATTTCAAGTGCAAAATTTTGTATGATAGAATCTGCTTCATTTCCAAAATCTCTAATCTTCTCATGAGGGTGTACGTCTCCAAGAAAAGCAATTCTTCCTGAAACGTCATAAACTGTACTTTCTAATTCATTGAAATCACTTAAATTGACATTTGTTGATAACTTTATGTTTTCAACTAATCTTTTACATTCTTCTAAAGTTCTATCCAAATCATCATTCAAGCTCTCTAAGTTTGCCTCAGAATAGTTAAACATAAACCTCCTTAATCTAAGTTATGATACTATTAAATTATGGAAATAAAATTAGAGTTTTGTGTAGTCTGAAACTACACCCCTCGTGCAGTTAGTACGATAGAAGATATCTTAGAAATTTACGGAAACAAAGTAACCTCGATTAATTTAATTCCAAGTGGTGGAGGAGTATTTGAGTTCCACCTAAATGACAATTTATTATTTTCAAAAAAAGAACTAGGTAGACATACTGAGGATGGTGAGATTCTTAAGCTCATAGAAGAAGCGCTTGATTGAGTCTACCTTTTGAACTTACCCTTTTTGAATTAATCTTTATTGCTTTATTAATCTTTATAGGATCATCAGTTCAAGGAATACTAGGATTTGGATTTGCTGTTATAGCATCACCTATAGTTGTACAGATTGAAGCTCTATTAGTTCCTCAACTCTTATCTCTACTGGGTTTACCGTTAGCAATTCGAGTATTTATAAGAGAAAGAAACAGGGTTGATTTAAGTTCAGTTAAACCATTAGTTGCAGGTAGGTTTGTTGGGGGACCAATTGGTTTATTGTTTTTATCAATATTAAATGAAAAATACCTTTCTATTTCTGTAGGTCTAATAGTTTTTTTAGCTGGACTAGCTTCTTTTTTTGGATGGGTTATAAAAAGAAACAAAACTAATTCTTTTATAGGTGGTACATTTTCTGGAATTTTTGGAATGATTGCCGCAATAGGAGGCCCTCCAGTTGCTCTTCTGTATCGAGATACTGATCCAGACGAATTTAGACCATCATTAAATAGTGTTTTTATAATTGGAATAATAATCACTTTGTCTTTGCTTGCTTTTACTGGAAGGATTTATATTGATCACATTTATTTATTTTTGATCAATATCCCATTTGTTTTTTTAGGAATTAGATTATCAAGCTTAATTTTTTCTAAAGTTTCTCAGAGTTTTTTGTCTGCATCCGTGACTTATTTTTCTATTTTTTCTGGTTTATATGTGATATTAAGAAATATAAATTAGTTTATTTCATGAGGTCTAATTATTAACATAAAAAGATATGTTAATACGAGCATCCTTAGGAGGGATACTATATTTTTTAAGTTTTCCTCCTTTTGACTTCTGGTTCTTAATTTTTCCAGCATTGTATTTTTTTTACTATTCATTGTTATCAGATGAAAAACCTTTTTTAACAGGGTTTATATTTGGGAGTATCACCTATGGTGTGATTTTATTGGGAATTCAATCAATAGGACTTGAGGCATGGATTCCCCTAACAATTTTAATGGGATTGATATATGGAATATTCGCAAAACTGTTTTCTTATCTAAATACAAAATCTGATAACAATTTCTATGTATTGTTGTCAGTTATAGCGATTTTTGATTTGATTAGAGCATATTTTCCATTTGGCGGTTTTCCTTGGGGTTTTCCCTCAACGGTTTTATTAACTGGCCCTATAGATAGTTGGTTCATGCTAGATGCTCGTCTGTCTTTTGAAAGCTTTGGACCAACGGGATCATCGCTTTTACTACAATCTTTTTCTTTAATAATTGCACTTGGTGTCTTTTCAAAAAACAATCAAAAAAATTATTTTAAAAATTATATGATATTTTCTTTAATAGTTATTTCAATATACGTTTTCAGTCTTGTAATTATTAATATTGATTACGATGATGTTCAATTAGGAGCATCAGAACTAAACATCGCAATCATTCAAGGAAACAGTCCGTGTCCTGGTGCAAAAAATAGATGTAGCAATGAAAGACAAAAAATATATGAAAGCCATTTAACTCAAACACAATCTCTTGATGGGAATTTTGATCTTGTAGTTTGGCCTGAGAGCTCAACAGGATTTAACAATGATCCCGGAATACATACTAGAGTTCAAAACGATATTGCTACAGAAGCTTTGAGACTAGATTCATATTTTTTAATAGGAGGAGACAGACCTATACAAAATCAATATTTTGAAAATTATGGAGTCTTTATAAATAAAAATGGTGAGATTATAGATCAATATTTAAAACAGCACCCTGTGCCTTTTGGAGAGTATATTCCATTGAGAAAATATTTAGACTGGATTCCTTCGTTAGCACTAGTTCCACGTGACATGATTAGGGGTGATGGTCAAAAAATATTTATAGTAAATAATACGAAAATTTCAACTGTTATCTCATTTGAAGGATCGTTCCAAAGATATATCAGGAACAGTGTCAAAGATGGTGCAGAATTAGTTGTAATACTTACTAACCAAGCAAGTTATGGAGAAAGCGGTATGTCAGATCAATTTATATTAATGTCTAGGGCAAACGCAATTTCAAACGGAAGACCGATTGTACATGCGGCTATAACTGGTAAATCAGCATTTATAGATCATAAAGGAAAAGTGGTTGCTAAAACTAAATTATTTGAAACAGGAGTACTTACTGAAAGACTTGAGGCAAAACAGAAAGAAACTCCTTACAGCAGATATGGAAATTATTTAAATTATATTTTTATAATATTTGGGCTTATTGTTTTTAGAAAAAAATTATTCGTCTAACTGATTAAAAGGCAAGTTTTTAACAGCTACAGCTTCAAGCAGTCCATTCTGAAAAACTCTTAGGCCAAATTTTGGAAGAATAGCAAATAAGTGATCAAAGATATCAGACTGAATTTTCTCATATGCCTCCCATTCAGTAGTTTTTGTGAATGTATAGATTTCTAACGGCACACCCTCTGGAGATGAAGGAAGTTGTCGAACAAGGAATGTCATAGTTTCAGTATTTAAGTTTGAATTTTGTTTCAAATAGCTTTCAATATATGCTCTGTAAGTACCTATATTTGTCAATTTTCTAGTTTCAATATTGTTATCTGGATTTTCAATAGAAGCATTAAATTCAGATAATTCATTATTTTTAAAAGATATATATTCTTTTAACGGTGCTAATTTCTCTAATTCTGAAATTTCTTTGGGCGTTAAAAATTTGATACTTGAAATATCTATAAGTAAAGATCTTTTGATTCTTCTTCCACCATACTCAGACATTGCCCTCCAATTCTTAACTGAAGTATTTACAATTTTTGATGTTGGAATTGTTGTTATTGTTTTATCCCAGTTTTGAACTTTTACAGTATGAAGTGCAATGTCTACCACATCACCGTCTGCTCCAAATTCTGGAACTTCAATCCAGTCTCCGATTTTGATTATGTCATTTTGACCTATTTGAACTGAAGCCACAAATGACAAAATTGTATCTTGAAAAACTAATAGCAAAACAGCTGTAAGTGCACCAAGTCCACTTATGTAATAAGCTACAGACTGTCCAGTTACGATTGCAAAAATAATAATCACCACAAAAGCAGAGATAATTATTTTGAGAATTTGGATATAACCTTTTATTGGTCTATCTTTTAAAACATCAATTTTTTCAGAAATTTTATTGAAAACGCTTAAGACTTCTAAAATCGTCAATCCGACCAATAGTGCAAATGTAGCATCTATTAGTCTCGAAACAATAACATTACTAAACAGGTCAGTACTAAATTCTGGTGTTGCGGTCAATATATTGAAGATGATAAAAACTACTACATAGGAGAGCCTATTTAAAAATTTTTTATCAAGAAATAAATCATCAATAAACGTTGATGTCCTATTTGCTAATTTTTTTACAGCTGGAAAAAAAATAGATCTTAAAATTCCATAAGAAACAATCAATATCCCTAATAGAATTAAAGTGGTTGTTGCTTCCGAATTTAGTAAATTATCCATGTTTTAATAATAACCTCAAAATCCTTTTTGTTGACTTGTCCATGGTTCAGGTGTGTTGTTGATAAATTCGTCCACACTTGGCCCATTTAATTTCTGTAGTCTTTTTTGACCAACAATATATGTAACAACTAACAAAATGAGAGTACTTTGATTAGAAGTTGCAAGTTTTATTACTATAAGAATTTCTGGGTTGTTGTAAAAGTAAATCTGTAAACCTGCCTTTATTAAAAGATAAAATGTCCAGATAATAGCCACCAAAGTGTACGCTGGCTTTACTTTTTTATGTAAGTACCATTCTTTTGGCCAATTTCTAAAAGCTTTTGAACTATATATTGTAAAAGGCCTACCTACTATGATTGACAGAATTCCTACAAAAGCTATTGTGCCATCTCTAATAATTCCTGGGAGAAAAAACCCAGATGCACTTCCTTGTATTCTGGCAATAAACAAAGCAATTAAAGATCCGATGAAACCATAAAATACATATTTTAAATTTTGTTTTTTGAATACTCTGTAAATAACAATTGCAGATAATAATGCTGCTGTACTGTATATCGCTCGATTCAGTTCTAAAAAATTAGCACTTACAACAAAAAATATCGGCGCAATTACTGAATCTGTGATTGATTCATTGTTAGGATTGAGATTTTTAATTTCATCTTTAATCTCTATGAATTTGTTTTTAAAATTTTCCAAATTAAGTTAATTTATCCTCAAAAAATTCTTCATTGATGTTTTTATTTTCATGAGTGTCAAAATTAGGAAATTCAACATTGAAATGTTTTTCGAGGTTGGTCTTAAATTCATCTGGACTTGAGTTTTTAAATGATTCTTCCTGAATTACCTTGTAAGCCTCTCCTCTATCAATGCCAACGTTTACAAGATGAGATAATATTTGTTGACTCATTGTTTTACTTTTAGCATTATTTAAATTGATTTCAATTTGTTCATAATTGATGACAAGGTCACTAATAATTGAAGTTAGTTCTGAAGTCATGAAGCAAATTAAATTAAAACAATCTGGTAGTGCAATCCTTTCCACTGAAGAATTAGATATATCTCTTTCATTCCAAAGTACCATATTCTCTAAGCCACTTAATGTGTATCCCCTGACAATTCTTGCAAGGCCAGTAATTCTCTCGCTGCCTATAGGATTTTTTTTATGAGGCATTGCAGAAGAGCCTTTTTGCCCATCTTTAAATGGTTCATACATTTCAGAAATTTCTGATCTTTGATAACTTCTTAAATTAGTTGAGATTCTCTCGTAGGTTGAAGCCAGAATAGAGAGAGAAGTAAATACCTCAGCATATCTATCTCTGCTAACGATTTGACTTGCAAATATTTCAGGTTTGAGTCCAAGTTTTTCAAGTGTTATTTCTTCCATTTCTTCTGTAACAACTGTGTGGTTACCAACAGGGCCACTTAGTTTTCCATAAGCAATTGAGACTTTTGCTCTTTCAACTCTATCAAGAGACCTTTTAATTTCTAGATACCAGTTTCCAAAAATATTACCAAGAAAGGTTTCTTCAGCGTATACTCCATGAGTCCTGCCAATAATTTTGGTATCTTTATTTTTTATTGCTTTTAATTTGAGTTCTTTAAGCAAATTAAGAATCAACTCTTGAGCTATTTCTATGGATTGTATTATTAGTAAACTATTAGCACTATCTACAATATCTGAACTAGTAAGACCATAGTGAACCCAATTCGAACCCTCACCAACTTTTTTTTGAAGTATATCTACAAATGAGGCTAAGTCATGGTTTGTAATCTTCTCTTGTTTATACACTTCTTCTTTTGAAATTTCAGCCTTTCGAATTTTTTTTGCAACACCAGCTTCTGCTATTTTTAGTTCTTCAAGAGTTTCAACATATTTCTCCTGTATGAGTTTCCATGTATCAAATCTATTTTGATCATTCCAAATTGCATTAATTTTATTATTTATGTATCTATCAATCATTTAAATTATTATATTTTCTGTTCTCTCTGGTCCAACAGAGATAAACGTAATGGGTACATCTATAAAGGTTTGAATTGCTTTTATATAACTTTTTGCATTATCTGGTAAATCTTCATAGGACTTAACTGTTGAAATGTCATCCATCCAACCATCAAAGATTTCATACACCGGCTCAGCTGAATTTAAGATGTTTTGATCATATGGATAGTCTGTAATAACTTCGCCGTTATTTTTGTAACCTACACAAAGCTTTAATTCTTCAAGGCCTGAAAGCACATCAAGTTTAGTGATAAAAAGTTCTGTTAAAGAGTTAACTCTTGCTGAGTATTTTAGAGAGATTAAATCAAGCCATCCACATCTTCTCCTTCTTCCGGTAACTACACCAAACTCTGCTCCCTTTTCTATTAAATAGTCACCAATTTCGTTTTTTTGTTCTGTAATAAAAGGACCACTACCAACACGAGAAATATATGCTTTTGTTACACCAACGATTTTATCTAGATTTTTAGGGCCTATGCCTGAACCAATAGCTGCATTGCCAGAGGAAGTATTTGAGCTTGTTACAAAAGGATACGTTCCATGGTCAATATCTAATAAAGTTCCTTGAGCTCCCTCAAATAAAATTGTTTTTTTATTTTTCATTGCATTTGCGATTAATAAAGATGTGTCTGCTACATGGCTAGTTACAATATCTTTGTAGGCACTAAACTCGTCAATAATCTCGTCAGCTATCAGTGGAGGCTGGTTATAGATTTTTGTAAGAGTTAGGTTTACATCATCTACATTTTGTCTAATTTTTATTTCTAAATTCGTTTTATCTAATAGATCTTGGATTCTTATTCCTTTTCTTTGAATTTTATCTGCATAACACGGTCCAATCCCCTTTTTTGTTGTTCCGATTTTGTTTTCTCCTAAGCTTTCTTCTATAAGCTCATCAAGTAATTTATGATATGGCATTATTACATGTGCATTTGGTGAAATCACTAATTTATCAGTATTAATATTTTTTTTGTTTAGCATTTTGAGTTCTTCTTTTAAGAACCCAAGATCAACAACACAACCCGAGCCGATTACCGGGGTACAATCAGGATAAAGCACTCCTGATGGTGTTAAGGATAATGCAATTTTGTCATCTCCAACCACAATTGTATGACCAGCATTGTTTCCACCTTGAAATCTGACGACAAAATCGGCTGTTGAAGCAAAAAAATCTGTGACTTTACCCTTACCTTCATCTCCCCACTGGGCTCCGAGAACTACGGTAGTGGACAATTTTTCTCCTTAGATACAACATAAAATGATAACCTAAGTTTTTACTAATAAGAACAAGTTTCTTAGCGAATTTCATTTAAATTGCAAATTTTTTGTATTTTTAAGGTTTTTTTCATTGATACAAAATCCTAACTATATTAAATTTAAATACATACGGCCTCTAAAGAGGCTGTCTACTTTTAATTAAAAGGAGATAAACATTGAATAAAAAAGCAATTGTTTTTCTTTTAGTATTCGCAATGGTTATCGTTGCTTGTGGAGACACAACTGACGAAGCAGCTGTTGAGGCTACTGAAGAAGAACATGACCACGAAGGCGAGTCAACGCTTGAACAAGTTCAAGAAAGAGGCTTCCTTAAGTGCGGTGTTAGCACAGGTGCAACTGGATTCACTGAAGTAGGGGACGACGGTTCTTATTCAGGATTCGACGTTGACTACTGTTATGCAGTTGCTGCTGCTATCTTCGGTGATTACAGTAAAGTTGAATTTAAACAACTCACTGCAGCTGAAAGATTTACAGCACTTAGCGCTGGAGAAGTTGATGTGTTGATAAGAAACACAACTTGGACTCAAAGCCGAGACACAGAGCTTGGTAATGATTTTGGACCAACAACTTACTTTGACGGTCAGCAATTAATGGGAAGAGTTTCTGATGGACTTTCATCATCTTCAACTCTTGCTGATATTGACGGACTAAGAGTATGTACAAATGCTGGTACAACCACAGAAAAGAATATTACAGAAGGTGCTGGACTTGTAGGAGCCACAATTGAGCTTGTTACAGTTGAAGCATTCTCAGAGGCAATTGACAAGTTCATTGCTGGTGAGTGTGATATTGTTACAACTGACGGTTCAGGATTAGTTGGTAGAAGAGCAGTCAATGACGCTCTTAATGACTGGGCAATTTTCCCACAATCACCAATTTCAAAAGAACCATTAGGTCCAACATACAGATCAAATGATAGCCAATGGGCTGACATCATTAACTGGACTGTTTATGCAACAATCATTGCAGATGAGTACGGAGTTACAAGAGCTAACATCGATTCATTTGATTATGATGCTGCACCAGAAATGGGTAGATTATTTGGTAAGAATGACGGAGAGCTTCAAACAAAGATGGGTCTTAGTGCCGATGCGTATTACAACGTTGTAAAACAAATTGGTAACTACGATGAAATCTTCTCAAGAAACTTAAATCCATTAGGTCTCTACAGAGAAGGTGGAGCTAACGCTCGCTGGACAGAAGGCGGATTAGTTTACGCACCACCAGCAAGGTAATTTTTACCTATTTATAATTAGTAAAAGGGGCTTTTAGCCCCTTTTACTTTGAATAAGAAAAATATTTCTGATAGGATTTATTTATGAAAAATGCACTTAAGACACTATCGTTTTTTAGGAATGTAGTATTTCTTAAGTGGGCTTCACAAATAGTATTTTTAGTAGGTCTTCTTTATATAATCTGGAGCTATATCCAAAATGCAGTCGTAAATCTTGAACAAACTAATATTGCTTTTTCATGGGGATGGCTAGGAGAAACGCCGGGAGTTTCGATTGCAGAAGGAATGTATACTCTCCCTAATTCTGGTCGACAGATGATCCAGGTCGGGATGCTCAATATGTTAAGGGTCACAGTAACAGGTATATTTGCAGCAACATTTTTGGGTACATTTCTTGGTATTGCTCGTTTATCAAAAAACTATATAGTAGAGAAAACTTCTACAGGTTTACTAGAAGTTGTTCGTAACGTTCCTCTATTAGTACAAATTTTCTTTTTCCAAGCTTTTGTATTAACTTTTCCTAGATTAGAAGTTTTTGATGTAGGAACTTACAATCTTCATGTAAGTGCAAAAGGTATTGCCTTTCCTTGGTTAAACAGACAACCTACAGCATATTTATTTTGGGTTTACTTACTAGCCATTTTTATTTTGGCTAACAAAATTTATAAGTGGAGAGTACAAATTCTTGAAAGAGAGGGTAGAGAAACCAGGCCTTTTCTTTGGTCAGTTGGTATCTTTTTTGGATTACTGGTCGCTGGCTGGTATGGAGGATATCGAGTTATGGGCGTTATAGGATTCTTAGCAGGATATATTTCAACAGGAGTTGACCTTTTGCCTGCAATTTTTTATCAGATACTCTTCTCTTCAATTGCAGTATTTATTGGTTACAGGTCTACAAAGAAGTTTATAGATAGCAAAAAATCAGAAGAAGCTCAGGGAATTTACAGTGATGATGATTACTTTAAAATAATATTAAATGTCATAATTGTATTGTTAGTCGTTGTCTTAATGTTTTCCTCTGTAGGGATGGGGCTTTCTAATTTTCTAGTTGGCGATGAAATTGTTTTTAAAGCAGACTGGGGCGTTCCTCAATTTTTTGACGGTGTTAATAATAAACTATATTGGAACCCAGAGGCAAAAATTGTATTAGATGCACAGCTGGATGGTATGAAGAGAGCAGATATTATAGATTGGATTGCTGTCCCCGGCACAGAAGTAACAAAAGGTGATGTAATAGCAAAAGCTACAGCAAAAGACTTAAAGGGTGATTTGAATCAACAGATATCCATTTATGCAAAGTATACAGGTGTAATCGAAGAAGTTTTTGTATCTCAGGGAGATACTGTAAAAATAAACGAAAAAACATACGATATTCGAGTAACAGACAGTAAACCACTAGAATTATCAAGACCAAAAATAGAACAAATTGGCACTACTAAGTTTAAAAGATATGCTGATGGGTTTGGTAAGAGTCTCTCAGTAGGCTATTTCGCTATTTGGCTGGGGGTTGTTCTATATACAGCAATATTCATTTCTGAAGTTGTTAGAGCTGGAATAATGGCAGTTTCAAAAGGACAGTCTGAAGCAGGTCTTTCTCTTGGGTTAGGCCGAGGTGCACTATTAAGGTTAATAGTCTTACCACAGGCAATAAGGGTAATGCTTCCACCTATGGGCAATCAGTATCTAAACCTTGCAAAAAACACGTCTTTAGGTATAGCTGTTGCATATCCAGAAATTGTTGCTGTGGGGCAAACCCTTTACAACCAAGAAGGTCAGACTTTGCCAGTATTTTTAATCTGGATGGCGTTTTACAGTACAGTAAGCTTGACTATTTCAACAATAATTAATTACTACAATAGAAAAATGAAAATAGTGGAGAGGTAATGGTTGATTTAATTAAAAAGACCGCAAAGTCATTACAGGAGAGCTTGTTCTCATCTGTCGGATCTGCAGCTTTAACTATTGCTACATCGTATCTTGTAATTAATTTTTTCAGGGGAATGCTTGGTTTTGCATTAACGTCAGATAAAGATTGGCTGGCTGTATTAAACAATAT
>QCNO01000001.1 GCA_003213165.1 OCS155 cluster bacterium AG-426-D23 | reverse complement strand
GATTCAAATGTTATTCCAATATCTTTTTCCATAGATTCAAGCAATTCATTTGATTGATATGCAACTGATTCCAAAACAGCTCTTGCTATGTGTGATTTATTTGAAAACCTTGAAAGACCAACTAATACACCTCTAGCAGTCTCATCCCAATGTGGTGAAAATAATCCAGAAAATGCAGGAACGAAATATACATCACCATTATCTTTTTCATCCATTGCTAATGCTTCTACATCAGAACTTTCTTTAATTATGTTTAAGTTATCTCTTAACCATTGAACTGCAGCACCAGCAATTGAAACTGACCCTTCTATTGCATATTGTGGTTTATCACCATCTTTTTGGTATGCAACTGTACTAAGTAAGCCATTATTAGAATGTACTATGTCTGAACCTGTGTTTGTTAATGCAAAACATCCAGTGCCATATGTATTTTTTACATCACCAGAAGCAATACAGTTTTGTCCAAATAATGAAGCTTGTTGATCTCCTAAAACAGCTGTGATTGGTACATTTTTTAATATTCCTTCATTCGTACCGTAATTAAACATTGAAGGCTTTATAGAAGGTAAAGAATCTAATGGAATATCTAGACTATTTATAACATCTTCTATCCAATTTAAAGTATGAAGATCCATTAACAACGTTCTGCTTGCATTTGTTACATCAGTTACATGATTACCAGTAAATTTATATAAAAGCCAGGAATCAATTGTTCCAAAACATAAATCGTTGTCTAATTTTGCTTTATTTACCTCATCTACATTTCTTAAAAGCCACAATATTTTAGAAAGAGAAAAGTATGTTGCTATAGGTAAGCCTGTTTTTATGAATTCAACAGACAACTCCTCTATTTGCTTAATTTCATCACAAATATCTTGTGTGCGTGTATCCTGCCAAACTAAAGCATTATGTAAAGGCACTCCAGTTGACTTTCGCCATGCAAGCGTTGTTTCTCTTTGATTAGTAATACCAATACTATCTAATTGATTTATTGAAAATTCATCATCTACTTTTGAAATACAATTTTTAACTGAATCCCAAATTTCTATTGGATCATGTTCGACAGAAACTTCATTTGGTAAATACTGTGTAAATTCCTGTTGTTGACTAGCGACAATTTGACCCTGGTCATTAAATACTATAAATCTCGAACTTGTAGTTCCTTGATCTATACAGCCAAAATATTTCATAAGATGTATTTTAAATTTTGTATATTCAACATGTCTACTGCATTATCCTTTTAATAATTATTGAAATCTGTTCTTACAACAATATTCCAATTTTATAACGTTATTAAATTATAAAGATACACTTAAGTGACAAACTATGGAGTACATATACGAAGAAACAACTGTTTATGCAATATTATTTGTTGTTGCTTTTTTTGCTTCATTAATTGATTCAATTGCTGGAGGTGGTGGTTTATTAACTACACCTTCCATGCTTCTAGTGGGCATGTCTCCACTAAATGTATTAGCAACAAATAAGTTTCAATCATGTTTTGGTACAGTCACTTCTACTTACAACTATTACAAGAATGGCTACCTTGTTGAGAAAAAAAAGTTTTTTTATACTGCTTTATCATTCATAGGATCAGGTGTTGGCACTCTACTAGTAAGTAGGATTTCAAACGAAACTTTAGAATCCGTAATACCCATACTTCTCATAGGTGCTGCAATATTCTTTATCACTAATAAAGGACCGACTGGTGTAAAAAAGAATGAAAAATTGATTATTATATTTAATCTTGTTGTCTTTGCGATTGGTTTCTATGATGGTTTTTTTGGACCTGGAACAGGTTCATTCTTCGTCTTAGCTTTCATAATTATCAAGGGTTCAAATATTATGGAATCCACAGCGATTACAAAGTTATTAAATTTATCATCTAATTTTGCAGCTTTTATTATTTTTGCTATTCAAGGTTACGTAATATGGTATTTAGGACTTATTATGGCGGTAGCTCAAATAGCAGGTGCATATACCGGGTCAAGATTTGCTATAAAAAATGGTGAAAAAGTTGTAAGACCAGTGTTAGTTATTGTCTCTATACTTTTGTCTATAAGAATACTAGTTGGTTAAAAAAAACCGGTAGACAACTACCGGTTCTGAAAAAGTTTAACTGTTTTCTATTTAAGATTTTCAGCTGATGTTTTTCCGTTATTTTCTACTAAGTCATACTCTACTTCCTGACCTTCATCAAGATTTTGCATACCAGCGCTTCTTACAGCTGTGATATGAACAAATACATCTTTATCGCCTTCTTCAGGTTCAATAAATCCATATCCTTTAGTTGAGTTAAACCATTTCACTTTGCCTTTCGGCATATATCTCCTTAATTAACTATGTCTTAATAAGACATCTTAACTATACAGAAGTTCCGTTATAATTTTTAAAATAATGAGATTTTATTAAATCTTTAATTACTGTTAAATTGTAAAAATATATGAATTTTTTTGATATTGCCATTCTCTTATTTACTTTGGAACTAATATTCAACAGATATATTTCAGAAAGAGTATTTCTATATTCTTTATATCTTGCTGTGATAACAGCAATTATACAATTTTTTACTGTGGGTTATAAGTGGCAGTACATGCCTTTATATTTTATAATTTTCATTTTTGCTGTGAAATATACGACAAATTTTACATTGTCTAATAGATATTTGAAGGTTTTTACTGGTTTATTTATTTTTATATTATTTACTTCATCTTTTTTAATTATCTATTATTTACCCATTCCAGAATTTACTTTAGAAGATAAGAAATATTCAGTAGATTACCACGAAGTACATATTGTCATAGATGATAGAAAACAACCATTAGCTTTTAGTGAATTAAGTAATTTAGAAGAGTCCGGAGTTAGAGAATTACTTGTTGATATTTATTTGCCTAGTAACAATGAAACAGAACCCACACAAATATTTCGAAATGCATCTACTAATTGGGGTGAACCTGTTATTGAATATTTGAATAGAAATTGGAATTTAAGTTTACCAAAGTTTTTATTTAGTCACCTTAATCTCTCGTTTATTGATATTGGTACTGGTTTAAAGAAAATTCAAGGTGACATTCCAATAGTATTCTATACTCATGGTTGGTCTGGAGAAAAGGTATTTGCAACGGATCAATTAATTAAAATAGCATCAGAAGGTTTCGCAGTTGTAGCAATTGATCATACTGGATTAGCAATGTTTACTGAACTTCCATCAGGAACAATATACAATGACGGTTCAGATTCTTCGAGTGTGTTTAATGTTATGAACGAAATGTCTATAGACATAGAAAACACATTAAATTTTTTGAAAGTAAATGACTATGAATTTGACTATGAGGATATATCAATTGTCGGTCATTCTACTGGAGGTGGTTCAGCATATTTATTTTGTGAAAGAATTGAATGTAATAATGTAATCTATCAAGACCCTTACTTAACTCCAATTATTAATAAATTTGAAAGATCGATTTTATTAAATTCTAATTCATATTTTATATACAGTGAAGATTGGTACAACGGAAATTTTGGTGACGATAATCTCACCGAGATCAAAGTTTATAAAGAATTTATTGATAGCGAAAAAAAATTAGAAGGCTTTTATTTAGAAAATTCTGCACACTATGATTTTGTGGCGTTCGGAAGTATAAGTCCACTTACAAAGTTTACTTTTTTAAAAGGATCTATTGAATATGAAGACTCATTAAGAACAAACAATTATTTTAATATTTCAGCTTTAAAGGGAACTAAAATAAATGAAAATGATTTTTTGAAAAAAATAGATAAATAATTTATATGAAATTAAAAGGAACTGAATTTCAAATTAAAGTATGGAAAGAAATATCAAAAATACCATATGGAAAAACAAGGACATATAAGCAAATAGCTGAAGCAATAGGACATCCAAAAAGTTATAGAGCTGTTGCTAATGCTTGTGGTAAAAATCCATATCCTGAAACAATACCATGTCACAGAGTCGTAAAATCTGATGGAACTATCGGTGGATATAGTCCTACTGGTGGCGTTGACAAAAAAAGCCAATTGTTAAGGATGGAGATTTAATTATTTTCTCTTACCAGTTCTGTTTGTTCTAAAATCTAAACGGCCTTTACGTTTTGCAACGTGTTTCTGTTTACGCTTATTCCTTCTTGCTTCTCTAATTTCTTTTTCAACCATAGTTTATGATATTGTATTGTATGGATAATAGTTATGACCAAATTATACCGAAAGTTGGTTTAGGTACATACAATATGGATTCTAGAGAATCTGAATTTATGACATATGAAGCAATCAAATATGGATACAGGCATATAGATACTGCGGCTGTTTATAAAAATGAAGATGGGGTATCAAGAGCATTAGAAAGAATTTTCAATGAAACCCAATTAAAAAGAGAAGAAATTTTTATAACTACAAAACTTTGGCCTGGTGGTCTTATTAAATTAGATAGAGTAAGAGATTATAAAGACACATTTAAATCTTTTGAAAAAAGTTTAATGAGATTGAACCTAGAGTATATTGACCTTTACTTAATTCATTCACCGCATGGGAAAAGCAAAAGAATTGAACAATGGAAATCATTAATGAATTTGAAAGAATCTGGGAAAGTTAAATATATCGGAGTATCAAATTGGGGAATAAATCATATTAATGAATTAAAAGAGAATAATTTACCTTTACCAGATGCTAATCAAATTGAAATACATCCCTGGTCACAAAAACCCGAATTAGTTAAATATCTGAGAGAGAATGATATTGATATCATTGCTTACAGCAGTTTAGTTCCACTGTCATCATGGAGGCATAAAGATGGAGAAAATAGTAAAAAAACAGATCAAATGTACAAAATTGGAGAAAGTGAAAATTCGCCCTTTAGGTTGTTAGCACAAAAGTATAATTGCACCGAAGCTCAGTTCTTACTGCAATGGGCAGTACAACAAAATTTTGCAGTCCTTCCTAAAACTGTAAATTTAGATAGGATGAAAGAAAATTTTGATTTCAATTTTGAAATAAGTCAAAATGATATGGATTATGTACGAACTCTTGACATGGGTGGAAGTATCACATGGGAGTATGGAGACCCATTAAAAGTTCAATAAACTTAAAATTATTTTATTGATTCTTTATAAATTTATTTTTTACGTAAAGTTGAGTTATGAAAAACATAAAAAGCATTAATGACATAGATATATTCATAACAAGTTTTATGCAAAAATGGGGAATAACCTTGCTTCGATATTCTCTAGGCATTATATATATTTGGTTTGGAATCCTTAAGCCACTCGGATTAAGTCCTGCTCAAGAATTAGTAGAAAATACTGTTTACTGGTTTGAAAATCCAAAAACCTTTGTACCCATACTAGGTTGGTGGGAAGTCGTTATTGGTATAACAATGTGTATAAAACCTATGATTAGAATATCTATAATTTTACTATTTATTCAAATGCCTGGTACTTTTCTGCCACTTGTATTATTCCCCGAAATTTGTTTTACAAACTTTCCATTCGGTCTAACTCTTGAAGGTCAATACATAATAAAAAATCTAATAATTATATCTGCAGCATTAGTAGTTGGCTCCACAGTTAGAGATAACGAATAAAGATTAATGCTGTACATCTTATTGATAGCGATATTTATAATTGTTTTTTATACAAATTACATTACAAAGATACAAAAAAAAGAAAACAATAATTGGTTGGATGATTTATTTATTAAAAATTACAAAATGATTATTGCAGCAATGTTTTTAGTATTTACGTTCATATTTTGGAGATATAGTTGTTTTTTCATACAATTTAACTGTTAGTTTAAATATGGTAATGAAGAATCTGATTCAGGAAATGTAGTCAATTTAAAAAATTTATACCTTGGTGAATGACAGGTTTAAGAAAATATAATTATTGATATTTAAATGTATTTATACTTATACAAATGAAACGTATCTATACATTTGGTCATGAGCAAGTTGAAAGAAATATAACTGTTGGTGACATATTAGAAAATAAAAAAAATAATAAAATAATGACTCAAGTTACAGCTGCCAATAAAGTGGAAGCTGAAATAATTGCTAACCAAGGTATAGATATGATTATTACTGGAAGTGATTGGTATCAAGATGTAAGAAATGGAGCACCGAACACATTTATCACAGCTGCACTTTTTGCTGGAAGATTTATTACAAATGAAGAAATACTCCGTGGTGCATTTGATGTAATGATGGCAGGGGCTGATTCCGTACTTACACCAAGAAGTTTTGATGTGGTAGAAATGCTAGCAAAAGAAGGCATGCAAGTACAAGGTCATGTAGGGATGGTACCTTCAATGGCAACTAAATATGGTGGTATTAGGACTGTTGGTAAAACAGCCGAAGAGGCTTTATCAATACTGAAAGATATGAAGAGACTAGAAGATGCAGGCGCTTTTGGTGTAGAAGTTGAGTGCGTTGCAGAGGATGCATTAATTGAAATTAAAAAACATACATCCCTAGTAATAAATTCTCTTGGTTCAGGTTCTGGTGGAGACGTAATGTTTTTATTCTTTGAAGATATATGTGGCGAAACATCAGAAATTAAAATGCCACGACATGCTAAATCTTGGGGAAATGGTCAAGAGATTAAAAATAAATTGAACAAAGAGAGATCCAAAGCATTAAAAGGATTCAAAGACGATGTAGGTTCAGGTAAGTTTCCAAATAGTAAACATACTGTAGAAATGTTGCCTGGGGAAAAAGATGTTCTCCTTGAAAGACTCGATAGTTTTTAGAAGCTTAAGTCTTATTTTTATATAGATTGGGAATTAGTACAGGAGTAGTGCTTTTATATCTTTGATACTCCTCTAAATGACCATATCGCTCATCTGCTATTCGTTCAAGTAAATTAATACCACTCATTCGTGTTAATAATATATATACAAAAACAGGTGATATAAGAGTTATGTATTCAATGCCAGTTAAAGTATTTAAAGCAATTACAGCAATACCTGTCCAAAGTGTTATTTCGCCAAAATAATTAGGGTGTCTTGATCTTGCCCATAAGCCTGTATGAATGAAGGATTCACTTGGATTATTTTCTTTTCTAAATACTCGTTTTTGATAGTCAGATATAGATTCAATAGCAAAACCAGAGAGCCAAAGTGCCATACCAATCATTGCAAACACAGGTAGTGTGTTATCTTCAGGTGATAAGATAGCAATAATTGCAGCGCATGCAGTTAGTGATACCCAAAGTGCTTGTCCCATCCAGTATTGAAGGAACCAGAAAAAATGTCTTTTTGCTTTTTCAAACCGAATGTCTTTACCATCATTTCTTACTCTTCTAAATAAATAGATCCCAAGTCTTGAAGCCCAGACCATAACGTAGAAGTAAATTATTGAATCTATCATTGTTTTATTCTCAACAGAAAAATATGCAATCGATATAGTTATGATGTAAGTTAAGCTACCAACTATGTCATAATATTTTTCTGTTTTCAGTAGAAACGAAGGAATAAAAAATATTACCTGCAGTAGTACAGCGATAATCAAAATAAACGTAAAAGCATTCATCCCTCTTATTTCAATTTCAATATTTTGACCTGCAACATTTATTAAGCTAATGCAAATAAGGAAAACTGTAATTGCAATAATGTTCTTAATCTGTCTACTCATATCCAAAGTATATACGCCTATTTAGAGATACTTCTTAAACTATTTACAACTTAACAATATTAATGTATACGATATGAAAGATAATTACTACGCATCTGAAAATAACCAAAAATTATATATTAATTACTTTGATGCTCTGTATTTATTAAAAATTGTATTTAAAGAAAATAAGAATTATGAGTTTATAGATACCTCCCATGTAGAGTCAATCTGGAATTCTATTGAATACAAATATCATAAATTCTGTGTCATAAAAGCATATAAATATGGACTTGGTGGATATGAAGTACAAATAGGTGACGAGTATAAAGGGGTTTGCGATGAATTGATTCCAAAAGAAAATTCAAATATTACATACAATCCACTTTTCTATGAAGGCAATCCAGATTTTAAAAAGTCATATTGGAAGAGAAGAGATAATGCACTAAATGCATTTACAGAAGGTGATGAAAATTTAAATGAACATTATTACATTGCAGGTTTTGCTGAGAAGTTTGACTATGAACAACAAAAAATTCTTGGATTAAATACACCCTACGTTAATTTTGTAATAAATAAGGAAAAAGAGTAATTTGTGGGAGATACAAGATTTGAACTTGTGACCCCTTGCGTGTCGAGCAAGTGCTCTGCCAGACTGAGCTAATCTCCCGTATTTAGAAATATAGCATCATTTAAAGTTTTTATAAATTGATTATTTCTCTACAGTAATAATTCTTTTGCCGAACCTTAAAAATAACCTTTCAATAATTTCAATAATTAGATTTAACGCCCAAAGTCCTAAATATAAGGCTAAAAATATTTGTATAAACTGCCACAGAACAAACACAATAAATCCGTATACAAAAATCCATGTAATGGTAAATTTTAAGGAATATATAGGTGACTGACTATTCACTAAAAAGGAAC
Organism: OCS155 cluster bacterium AG-426-D23; assembly: GCA_003213165.1. Taxonomy (GTDB): domain Bacteria; phylum Actinomycetota; class Acidimicrobiia; order Actinomarinales; family Actinomarinaceae; genus Actinomarina. Next base: position 259,686 of record QCNO01000001.1, on the reverse strand, counting down.
CTCTTCATATTTTTGTATAAGAGAATCATTATTATTTTTGGGATTATTTACTGCTCTGTCCACTTTATGAAATTCTATATCATCATATGTGTAATCTAAAATCTCAGAATAAATCTCTTCACTAGATAAATCAGACAACCATATGTCTCTTTGCTCACTAGTTAGTAGTAATGGAGATCTATTATGTATTAACTGTAAGGAATCTACAGCTTCTCTTGTGATTATAGAAGTTTCAATATCGCCACTACTTCTATTCCAATAAAGACCGGCAGCAAATAACAAGCTTCCAGAAGTGTCAAAAAAATAATATGGTTGTTTGATACCCTCTTCTTCTTTCCACTCATACCATCCTGAAATTGGAATTAAACATCTTGAGTTTTTAAATGCTGAAGTAAATGTTTTTTTCACAAGCAACGACTCATACCTTGTATTAAATAAAGGCCTTGGATTTGATTGACTCTTTAACCAGTCTGGAAAATATCCCCAGTTAGCAATTACTAAATTGTTATCAATTATGCACGGTGCATGAGCTTGTGGTGCTACGTTAAAATTTTGTTCATATTCAATTTCAGAAAAGTTATTTACAAAGGAAAGTTCATCATTTGCAATGTCAATATAGTATCTTCCACACATGTGTTTATTGTAATAATGATACGTCTATTCTGTCACCATCAGAAAATGTGTGATGTTCTTTCTTGTATATGATGTGTACATTTTGCTTTCCCAGAACACTTAGTTGGTCAGCATCTTTAACAAAGTATGTGTCTTTTTCTAAACAAAGTAATTTGTACTTGCCTCTGTTTAAAAGCTTTACAGTATTGGAGATCCATGAATAAAAACTCTCTCCATAGTGTGGGATAACAATTGTGTTTGGTAAATAATTTAAACCAACCCCTTTGATCATTTTCTCTCCCATAATCATCGCACCAGCACTACATCCAGCAATAATCCCTCTCTTTTCTAAATGATGCAGCTCAGTAGAGAAGTCTGAATCATGTATAGAGTCGTATAGGTGATTTGGTGAACCCCCAGAAAAAAATACAAAATTTGATTGTTTCATCTCTTCAAGTACGTAATCTTGATTTAAATCTTCTCTATTCCTTGCATCTATGTGCGTATGCCTAACATTTAAATTTTTGAAATGGTCTATTGCAAGATTTTCCCAGTAAGAAAGTCTTGCATCAGATTCTTTACCAGCAGCTGTAGAGAATGTAAGCACATATGGAATATCATCCAGGTAATTTAATAGCTTTCTATCAACATCAAGAATAGATGGTAAAAACTCTCCGGATCCTGTAATAGCAATCATAATTATTGGAGGCGACGACCGGAATCGAACCGGTGTACAAGGTTTTGCAGACCTCTGCGTAGCCACTCCGCCACGTCGCCGTGAAGAGCGGTAGAAGGGATTCGAACCCTCGACCTTCTCGTTGGCAACGAGACGCTCTAGCCAGCTGAGCTACTACCGCATTAGTAATATCTTAATAAATTATATAAATAATAAAATTATTTTTTTCCAGTAGAACCAAAGCCCCCATGAGATCTGTCTGATAAATCTAAACTATCAACTTCATAGAATATTAAATCACTGGTTGTAATAGCTACTAGCTGTGCAATTCTATCATGTCTTTTTACTGTGTAACTAATTTCTGAGTAGTTCATTAAAGGCACCATTAGCTCCCCTGTGTATCCTGGATCAATAAGTCCTGGAGAGTTTATTGGCGATATTAAATGTTTTGTTGCTAGTCCAGATCTCGGGAGTACAAAACCACCCAAATTTTTTGGTAATTGTATAGAGATACCAAGATTTATTAACTCTACTTTTCCAGGTTCTATTAAATAGTCATTATCTGCATATAAATCATACCCAATATCATCCTCATGACTTTTTTCAGGAATTTTGCCAAACTCATTAAGAATTTTTATTTTTATATTAAAATTGTCTTTCAGTGGTAGCCTTTCAATGATGAATATTAGAGATTATTTTTCAATAAATAAAACTAAAACAACTAATAAAATTAAAATTCTTGATTTATTAGGTTTCGAACCTGACATTGAAATTGATTCATTACAATATAATGCAAATGTCCCAGTTGATTCTATTAGTACAGAACAACAGTCTTTTGAAGAATTAATTTCCGCAACGGAGGATCTTGTTGTAGAAGTTAAAAAACCCAGTATTGAGACATATCTAGATACTGCTGAATCAAATTCCACAGAAACACCAACTGATACATTTAATCCTCTCAGAATAACTGAGCAAATCCAAAAAGTATGGTCTGATCTAGAAAGTCGTAGACAATGGGTTCTTCCAACTTTTATAGGAATATCAACTTTGCTAATAATCATTATTTCAGTAAATAGCTACATAGATTATAGGAATACTCAAACTGAAATTATAGAGGATTCAATAATAGTTACATCAAACTCAAATGAACTAATTGATATGCTACCAACTCTAATTGAAATTTCCACAAATACTTTTTATTCAAAATACGACGTTTCAAATGCAAGTGCCAATTTACAGCAAATAGAGTCATCATTAATTGAATACAGGACAAATTTAGAATCTAGAAATGACATTGAAAATAAAGAGGAAGTTCTCAATAATTTAAATGATATTTTTATATTAGTAAACGAACTTGACCTAGTAATAACGTATAGAATTTTGATATCTGAGGTCCTTGTATATGGTAATTTGCCTACTGAAGATGGTGAAATAAATATTGATGAAATAACGATTGAACTATCAGGTATAATCGCACAAAGTAAAGTTAATTTTTCAAATTTACCTGAAATTGAGGAATTTAACAACCACAGAAACTTAGTTGAAGTAGCAATTCTTACAGCTGAAGATCTGCATGGACGTTATCTAGCTTCTTTAAGGAATAATGAATTTGATGTAGCAAAATCTATAGTTTCGACAATTAATTTAAATAAATCAACCGAGATTAAAGCTTTTGAAAATGCATTGGAAGATTTTAATAATAAAAGTTTAAATGCATACAATAATTTTGATGATTTGCCCTGAATTATAGTTCAGCAACCTCTTTTTCAAAATCAGATGCATCTGAAAATTCTTTATATACTGATGCAAATCTTAAATATGCAACTTTATTTATCTCCTTAAGGTGATTTAATACAGTTTCTCCAATAAATTCACTTTTAACTTTTGCACCTTTTTCTTTTATATCAATAAAAATGTTATCAACAAGAGTTTTTAGCTGTTTTTCATTCAAATCTAGTCCACCAAATGCATTTTCTATACCCTTATACAATTTTTCGTAGTTAAATTCTTGCAATTCACCGCTTCTTTTCTGAACAAACAAACCGATTTCTGCCTTTTCATAAGTAGTAAATCTTAAATTACACTTTGGACACTCTCTTCTTCTACGAATAGAGTTACCTTCATTATTTTTTCTAGAATCTACAACATTTGTTTCTTGCTTATTGCAATAAGGACATACCATATATAGTATCAATTATAATAACTCCTAAATATAGTATCAAATATTTTTTGGAATAACTATAATTTTGTTAACTTCTAATAGATAAGAATCCAAATTGTTTATTACCATTAGTTTTTTTATAAAACTTTCTTTATTTGATGGATTAAAATTATCAGCAATTCCCCATAATGTATCACCTGATCGGATTTTGTAGTGAATTAATGAAATTTCATGATTTAAGATATCTGAATTCAAAGGTTTTTTTACATGGTATGAGACAAAGCCACTTAAAAAATACATAATTACAAAAAGTTTTATAAAATTTTTCATATTTTGATTTTAATAATCGTGTATGACATTTTTTTTCGAACATTTGTTCTAATTTATGATATAATTCAATATGAAATTAAATAAACAAACAGAAATATTGGAATTTATACAATATAAGATAGAAAATGAAGGTTACTCCCCTTCGATTAGAGAAATTGCTGAAAAAGTTAATCTCAAATCAACAAGTTCTGTTCATCATCATCTAAATAATTTAATTGAAAAGGGTCTATTAAGTAAAAAAGCTAATCAACCAAGGACGTTAACAAGTAATAAAATAATCACGAGTTTTAAAACAGTGCCTATTGTTGGTGAAATTGCAGCTGGTTCACCATTATTAGCTGAAGAAAATAAAATTGGAGAAATATCTGTCCCACAAGAAAAATTTAATCAAAATCTATTTGCATTAAAAGTTAATGGAGATTCAATGCTGGATGCTGGAATTCATGATGGAGATATTGTTGTTATTGATAAAGGAGTTGAGCCAAAAAATGGTGATATTGGTGCATTTATGATAAATGATACAGAAGCAACTGTTAAATATTTAGATACAATTTCAGGCAAAAGATATTTGATACCAGCAAATAAAAATTACAATAATCAAGAAATTAATTCGAATATACAGCCTATTGGCAAAGTGGTTAGTTTATTTAGAGATATCTAACTTCTCCTAATAAATATAAATTATTATTTTCAAATCTTAGATTTAAGTCACCACCTGGGTACATTACATAAGAATTATTATCTATTTGATCTGTTTTATTTAGATAGTTAAATATGCATAGAGCGCCTGATCCACAAGCATCTGTCTCACCTACTCCTCTTTCGAAGACTCTAGCTTTAATATAATTTCTATTAACTATTTGATATATTTCAACATTTACACCATCTGGGAATAATTTTTCATTAACTATTTCAGCATTCAATTTTTCTAAATCTATTACGTCTACATTATCTACTTCTATCATAAAATGAGGATTGCCAATTGAAGATTTTACACCTTCATAAATATTTACATTAATTTTTTCTTCTTCATAGGAAGGAATAGGAGTTGATACTTCAACTATATTGTCATCGACATATACATCTAAGTTCCCAACCGGTGTTTTAACAGTAAATCTCACAGCACTTAAATAATTATTGTCGAGTGCGTATTTAGCAACACATCGTACACCGTTTACGCAAAGCTCTGCATCAGAACCATCATTATTGTAATAATGCATTTTTACAGAATTATTTTTTAATGGTTCAACAAATATAACTCCATCTACTTCGTATTCTGCATCACTGACAAGTGCAATAATTTGAATTTCAGAAACTTCCCCTTCATACTTACCAACTATAAAATCATTTCCTGTTCCAGACATGTAAGCAAAATTAGCCATTAATAATCTCCATCATTGAATTGTATACAAGGTCTTGGTTATCTGTTTCAATCATATGTAATTTTGGTTCTTTTTTAAACCAAGTAATTTGTTTTTTAGCTAATCTTTTTGTTTTTATATTTATATTTTCTTCAAGATTATCAGATAAATTCATTCCAATAGCTTGAAGAACTGTTTTAGATGGATTGTTAATTTTGTTTATTTCTTCTACCAAACCATTATCAATCATTTTCTTGGTTCTAATTTCAATATTATTCTTATGATTAGGATGATTCCAAAAAATGCCAACTTTATCTAAAGGCAGATTTACTTCTGGAAAAACATACTTGGATTCCTCCAACATAAAGCTTTCAATATTTCTCATTAATCTCCTTTTATTTAATTCCATATCAGGAATTGGTATCCCATTAAGATCATGAAATTTCAATAATTGATCAAAATTTAATTGTTCTAATTCCGATCTTATTGTTGGGTCGGTTGGTTTAAACTCATACCTATCAATTATTGCTTTAACGTATAATCCAGAACCTCCAACAGCTAATATATCCTCTTTAAAAGATTTTTCTGGGATATCATGATCAATAAGATAATTTAAATAATCAATTATTGAAAAATTCTGATCACAATCTGCAATGTCTAAACCGTAATATTTTACTTGAGCTTGCATTACGTCAGATGGCTTTGCAGTCAACACATCTAGACCTTTGTAGACAGCCATAGAATCAACTGAGAGGATGGACATATTATTTTCAATAGCAATTTTGTGTGCTAAATCCGACTTTCCAGATGCTGTTATGCCTGTGAGAAAATATAACAAACTAAATTAATTCTGCTTTTAAATAGAAAGGTGTTGAGTCAGTAATTCTAACTTGAACAATATCCCCAATAGAAACATTCTTTTTGTCAATGTGTGTAATCTGACCACTATCAATTTTGCCTGTTAGAACCATGTTATTTTTTTTCGAAGGTTTTTCAATTAACAAAAGTTGATTCGTTCCAACAAATCTATTCAATCTTTTTTCACTAATATTTGTCTGGACGTCTTTTAAGTGTTGAAATCTTTTTTTAATAATATCTTGGTCAACAAATTCATCCTGCATATCATATGCCTTTGTACCTGGTCTTGGTGAAAATTGAAACATATATACGGAGTCAAATTCAACATATTTTACAATGTCCATAGTGTCTTGAAAATCATCATCAGTTTCACCAGGAAAGCCAACTATTATATCTGTTGTTAATGAAACATCTGGAATAATGCCTCTAATCATGTCAACTTTTTGTAAAAATTTTTCCTTATTGTATCCACGATGCATCTTTGAAAGAATATCACTACTTCCACTTTGTAATGGTACGTGTATCTGATTGCATACTTTACTTAGTGACTTGACTGCATTTATAGTTTCTTCTTTAAAATCTTTTGGATGTGGTGATGTAAAACGAATTCTTTCAAGTCCGTCTATTCCATTAAGCTTATGTAACAACTGAGCAAAGTATGGCCTACTTTTATTATCAATTTTTAAATCTCTACCATAGGAATTTACATTTTGTCCTAATAATGTTATTTCTTTAATCCCTGACTCTACTAATTCCTGTGCTTCATTGATGATGTCACTTGGCCTCCTACTTATTTCTGGACCTCTGACAGACGGAACAATACAAAATGTACAAGAATTATTACAACCGATTTGAATTGTTAACCATGCAGAATGCTCAGACTCTCTTATTGAAGGTGCATCTGTTGGAAGATCTTCTATCTCATCAATTATTTCAGTGATTGGGCCCCAGTCTTCAGATTGATTTAGTAGATTAATGATATTGGTTAAATTATGAGTTCCAATTACGACATCTACCCATGGAGCTCTCTTTCTAACTAGTTCTTTATCTTTCTGTGCGGCACATCCACCTACAAGTAGCTTTCGATCGTTTCCTTCATCTTTCCATTTTTTTAACTGTCCAAGTGTTCCATATAACCTATCATCAGCATTTTCTCTAATTGTGCATGTATTGATAAACATAATATCTGCAGAATCCTCAATGGTTGCTTTTGTCATACCATCTAGTTCAAACAGGCCTGCTATTTTTTCCGAATCATGTTCATTCATTTGGCAACCAAATGTTTTAACAAAATACTTTTTACCCTCACGCGAAGGAGTAAAAATCATTTTTGGTTTAATTACAACTGTTTGTTCCACAATTGAATTATAAATTTGTTTTTTAAATAATCTCTATATTATTTTTCAGGTGTTGCATCCTCTGAATCTTCTACAGTTACCTCTTCTGTAGCATCATCAGACTCAATCATGCCAACTGCCTTGTACACGTCTGTTTCTAACTGCAAAGCAATATCAGCATTTTCTCTTAAAAATCTCTTAGAATTTTCCTTACCTTGTCCTAATTGAATCTCATCATAAGTAAACCAAGCACCAGCTTTTCTAACTATTCCATGATCTACACCTACATCTAGCAAGCTACCTTCTCTAGAAATTCCTTGACCAAACATAATATCAAATTGAGCTTCTTTAAATGGTGGTGCAACCTTGTTCTTTACAATTTTTGCACGTACGCGATTACCAATCATTTCCGCTCCAATTTTAAGAGTTTCAATTCTTCTAATATCAATTCTTACTGATGCATAAAATTTAAGTGCTCTACCACCACTTGTAGTTTCAGGAGAACCCCACATAACACCAATTTTTTCTCTAATTTGATTGATAAATATAACAGTCGTTTGTGTTTTATTGATAGATGATGTTAGTTTTCTTAACGCCTGTGACATTAATCTTGCCTGTAATCCAACATGGGATTGACCCATCTCTCCATCAATCTCAGCTTGGGGTACTAAAGCTGCAACAGAGTCAATAACTACTACATCGACACCTTCGGAATCAATCAACATATTTGCGATCTCTAGAGCTTGTTCTCCTGTATCAGGCTGTGATACAAGTAATTCATCAACATCAACACCAAGAGCGCTTGCATAGATCGGATCAAGAGCATGTTCTGCATCAATAAATGCTGCTACTCCACCAGCTTTCTGAGCTTCTGCAGCAATGTGTAAAGATAATGTTGTTTTACCTGAGCTTTCAGGACCATAAATTTCTATAACTCTACCCTTGGGCACACCACCTATACCTAATGCAAGGTCTATTGATAGTGCTCCTGTAGATATAGAAGGTATCTTTCTGACTTGGTCAGATCCAAGTTTCATCAAAGAGCCTTCACCAAATTGTTTTTCTATCTGCGAAAAAACTGTATCAAGTTTTTTTGCCCTGTCTTTATCCATTATTTTCTCCTATTTATTAACAATAATTAATAACTATTTAAACATCTCTATATGACAAATTTTAATCGAACATTTGTTCGAATACAACTATTTAATTAAATTTAATAGATCCCATATACAGTTATTTACTGCTCTATTTATGATATCTTCCCTATTACCACGTAAATTGTGTGTGAAATTAGATATTTCACCATTGATACAGATGGATATAAATATTTGACCTATTTTATATTTACTCGAAGGAACGGGACCAGCTTCACCCAATACTGCTAAACCGACTGAAGAATTATATTTTTTCATAGACGCAACTGCTAACTCTTCAGCGAGTAGCGCCCAGTCCTCGTTAGGTTCAGCATTTAATAGTTCTTTTTTTGCATCCATAGAATACAAAACATTAGATGCAAGTAGTGTTTTGCTTGCACCTGGATGAGAAACAAGCTCTTTAGAAAATAATCCCCCAGTAATGCTCTCTACTATTGATATTGTATAATTCCTAGCTTTTAGTTCTCTTAATAAAACTTTCGAAGCAGGGATATTTTCATAACTTAATACATTGTCACTTAATGTTTCTTTTATAAGATGTTTAAAGTCTTTCAACGCATCAACACTGACTGAATTTTTATCGATTCGTAATTTAATTATTCCCCTGCTCGCTAAATAAGCAATATCTAAACCTTTAGGTTTAAACTTGTCAATTTTTTCAGCTAAAGCAGACTCTGCTTCGTTAAAAAATAAAATAAATTCATAATCTTTTTCAACTTTTGTAAAATTATCTTTTAAAAATGGTATTAACTCATCTGTTACAAGCGGTATGAACTCTCTTGGTGGTCCTGGAAGTATGAATACATGTTTACTTTTGTATTCAATATAAATTCCTGGTGAGGTTCCGTTTGTGTTGTTTAATTTAGTCGCACCTGCTGGGATTTCTGCTTGCTTAACGTTTGTTACGGGCATAGTCATTCCTCTACTCTCCCATCTAGATTTCATCCAACTCAGATGATCTTCGTCAACAACAAGTGTTAAGTTAAACATTTCAGAGATAACTTCTTTTGTAAAGTCATCTTCAGTGGGTCCAATACCTCCACATGTAATAATTACATCATTACTTTGAAGTAATTCATTAACAGCATCTTGTATTAATTTTTTATCATCAGGAACAGTTTTTTCAGTTGAGAGAATAAAACCATTGTTGTATAAAGCTTGTCCAAGTGATGCAAGATTAGTATTAATAGTGTCACCAAGTAAAATTTCAGTTCCAACGCTTAAAAGTGCAATATTCACATATTTAGGATAGCAAGGTTATTCATCAATAATATTATGATTAGTGTATGAGACGATACCTACCAATATTGATAATGTTATTTATTACTTGTTCATATGGGGCTAGTGAAGAACTGGTAAAGGTTGGAGAATCTAAAGATGCTATTACTGAGAATTCTTTTGAGTATATAGATACATCTGAAGTTGTTGCTATTGAGAATTTTACAGACAAAAAAACAATCATAATTTTCTGGGCCGATTACTGAGGCCTTTGCAGACAGGAGTTACCTGTCTTGGAGGCTGAATTAGAAAATTTAGAGGGAGAATATGATGTTATTGCACTTGCGCATAGTGAGTACACACCCACTTTAGAATGGGTAAAAGAAAACTTAAAAGGAAATCTTAGAATTGGATTTTCTACACCACAATTAAGAGATTATTTTAAAGTAGTTGGTCAACCGATAACTATTGTACTTGATACAAATGGCGAAATAATTTTTAGAGATTTTGGTGAAATAAAGTTTACAAATTTTTAACTTAATTAGAGTCTCTTAAATCCTGAATATGTAATATAGAATTATAAGCTAGCGGAGGATAATGATGAAAAAATCATTACTACTTCTTCTCTGTCTTACATTAGTAGCTACTGCTTGTGGTGGTACTGCTGAAGAGACAGTAGAAGAACCCGTTGCTATGGAAGAAGTCGAAACATTAGAAGCGCCAGCAACAACAGCTGCGCCAACTTTAGACAAAATTGTTTTTGGCTTTGTACCTAGCGCGGAACAAGCCGAATTATTAGATAACATTCAACCAATGATGCAACTTTTATCTGATGGTTTGGGTATTGAAGTGGAAGGTATTGTAACAAGCGACTATTCAGGTCTCCTTGTTGCTATGGGATCTGGACAAGCTGATGTTGGTGCTTTTGCAACCTTAGGGTATGTAACAGCAATGGACGCTTTTCCAAGAAGATTTGAAGCAATTGCTAAGTCTGTTAGATACGGTTCAGGATCTTATCATGGAACATTTTGGACAACAGATGCGAGTATATGTAATTCCACACCTGTAATTGGAGCTTTTGAAAATATAAATGGAGTTCCTACTTTAGTTACTGGAACAGAAACTTCACCCCCAGACGTAAAAGCACTCCAAGTAGGTTGGGGATTCGGTGATGATGGGTTAATCCCGGAAGTCCGAGATGGTGTTACTACCAGCCCGGGTCTTGCTTGTGAAGCTGATCTATCTGTTATGTTAGGAGAAGAAGTACTTTTTGTTGAGGAAGGTTCAACATCTGGATATTTATATCCATCACTTCAACTTAAAAAAGCTGGTATTGATTATACAAGTGACATAACACAAAGATTTGCTGGTTCACATGATGGTGTTATTGCTGGTCTTTATAATGGTGATGCTAAATTTGGCGTTACATATGATGACGCAAGAAGAACATTAAGAAAAACAAATCCTGATGTAGGTGAAAAAGTTATAGCATTTGCGATAACTGAGGAAATTCCTAATGACGTAATTGCAGTAAGAACAGATTTGCCAGAAGATATTAAACAACAAATTTATGACATTTTGTCAGAATTTATTGCTACTGAAGATGGTAGAGCATTAATGGACGAAATTTATGGATGGACTGATTTAGTACCTGCAGATAACTCTGAGTTTGATGTTGTTAGAGAAGCAGCACAAGAATTTGGTCTTTACGACGACTAATTAATAAAAAACTAGGGCAGGTAAAACTGCCCTAGTTTTTTTTATAATTAATATGATTGAATTCAAAAATGTAAGTGTTGTATATCCTGGTGGAGTAAATGCACTAAACAATGTCTCTCTGAATATTGATGAGGGTGATTTTGTAATTATTGTTGGCATGTCTGGTGCTGGTAAATCAACTTTGTTAAGAACTGTTAATAACCTAGTCAAACCAACCGATGGAAATGTTTTTATTGACTCACAAAATGTAACTAGCGCTTCAAAAAAGGAACTTAAAAAAATAAGATCAGATATAGGTATGATATTCCAAACGTTTAATTTAGTAAATCGCTCATCTGTATTAAAAAATGTATTGACTGGGAGACTAAGCCAAGTTTCGACCCTAAGATCTGTATTTGGTCTCTGGCCTAAAAATGATAAGGATATTGCTTTTGAATCATTAAACAAAGTAGGAATATTAGAAAAGGCTTATGTAAGAGGTTCAAATTTATCCGGAGGTCAACAGCAAAGGGTTGGAATAGCGCGTGCCCTTGCTCAAAAACCAAAAGTTATGCTCGCAGATGAACCTGTTGCATCATTAGATCCGATTACTTCAAGAGTTGTGATGAAGTATCTTAAGGAAATTAATCAAGAATTAGGTATAACAACTATTGTAAATCTTCACTTCTTAGACCTAGCTAAAGAGTTTGGTGAACGATTAATAGGTTTAAAAGATGGTGAGCTTGTGTACGATGGAAAAGTTGATGATGTAAGTGACAAGGACTTTGAAAATATTTATGGTAGAGCAATCAAATCTTCAGATTTATTAGGGGAAGACGATTAAAGTCCCAAGAAAACCCCTTCCTTCATTGTTGACTGTTGTCGGATATCCTTTTGCTCTATTTTTTTCAATATTTTCTTTTTTTCAAGTTGGTTTTAATATTGACGATTTTAAAAGAAATTGGGAAAATAGAAAACTAGTCACTGATACACTTTTTGATCCAAAATGGGATTGGGCAATTGAAAATGCATCTCTAGCTTTGCTCGAAACTATACAAATTGCAATTCTTGCGAGTATTCTTGGCTGTTTTATAGCTTTACCCTTATCTTTCTACGCATCAAGAGCCACTAACCAATCAACATTGACCTATGTTGTATATAAATCCTTTTTAAATTTCATAAGAACTATTCCAGATTTGTTTTGGGCAATGCTATTTACAGTTGCAGTTGGTTTAGGTCCATTTGCAGGAGTACTGGCATTAGTAATGTTTTCGCTAGCAATAATGGGAAAGTTACTATCTGAAACAATTGACAGTATTGATTTAGGGCCACTAGAAGCAGCAAAAGCAAGCGGAGCAAAACATACACAAGCTGTATTTACATCTGCACTTCCACAAATTTTGCCAAACTTTACAGCTTATTTTTTATATATTTTTGAACTATGTATTAGAGCTTCTGTAATTTTAGGATTGGTTGGTGCTGGTGGTGTTGGAAGAATTATTGAAACACAAAGAATATTTTTAAGATTTGATAGGATTTCGCCAATTATTGTTTTAATACTTGTAGCGGTAATAGCAATCGAACAATTTAGTGTCTGGTTAAGAAGAAAAATTTTATGAGTATTCCAAAACAGCCACTAAACCAAAGAGTTCTGAAATATGTGATTACATTTCTAATCATCGCCGGATCTTTGTGGTCTGCCTCTGGGCTTGAAATTACTCCTGAAAGATTTTTAACAGCCCCAAGTAAAGTTTGGATTCTTATAACAGCTATGTTTCCTCTAGACCTTTCCCAGGAAGCTATTGACAGAATTGTACCTAAAGTTGGTGAGTCATTATTTATCGCTTGGGCTGGAACCGTTATCGGAGCATTTTTTAGCTTTCCAATAGCGTTTTTAGCAGCAAATAATTTTTCATTAAATGCTTTCAGCAGAGTTACTAAACAAATATTAAATGTGATAAGAGCATTTCCCGAATTAATTCTTGCGTTTGTTCTCTTGCCAATTACGGGGTTAGGACCTTTAACAGGTACTTTGGCTGTAGGAATACATTCTATTGGTACATTGGGAAAGCTATCGTCTGAAGTTATTGAAGGAATTGACGAAGGTCCTCTTGAATCAATTAAATCCTCTGGTGGATCCAAACTGAATGAACTTTTTTTTGGAGTTATACCACAAGTAATGCCAACTATTACATCATATTGGTTGTATAGATTTGAAATTAATTTAAGAGCGTCAGCTGTACTTGGTGTAGTTGGTGCTGGCGGAGTAGGTGCTGAATTAATTAATCAATTACGTTTTAGAGATTTTCCTCGTGCAGGTACTGTTTTAGTAGTGACTATAGTTATGGTTTTAATTGTTGATGCTATTTCTGCTGCAATAAGAAGAAGAATTATTAAAGGTAGAGATATAAGAGTTTAATTTACTCATACCAAGATTCATCATCTTCAGAATCTGTATTTTCTAAAGATACATCTTGACTATCCTCATTTACTTCAATGGATGATAAATTACCTGTCTCAAATTCTTCAACAGTAATTAAAACCTCTCTAGCTTTAGATCCTTCTGAAGGGCCGACAATACCTTGAGCTTCAAGTATGTCCATTAACCTGCCTGCTCTTGCAAATCCTACTCTAAGTTTTCTTTGAAGCATTGATGTAGATCCTAATTGAGATCTAACAACTAGTTCCTTGGCTGAAGAAATAAGCTCTTCATCTTCTCCAAAATCATCTTGTATTGTGCTGCTTGATTTTTTTTGTTCTTCTGTAACAGCAGGATTATATTGTGCTGCTTTTTGCTTTCTCACCCATGAAACAACGTCTTTAATTTCGCCTTCAGTTACCCAAGCTCCTTGAATTCTCTCTAATCTTGGATTAGATGCAGTTACAACAAGCATGTCGCCTAAACCAATAAGTTTTTCTGCACCAGACTGATCAAGTATTACTCTTGAGTCAGTTGTTGAGGCTACAGAAAAAGCTAACCTTGAAGGAATATTAGCTTTCATAACTCCTGTGATAACATCTACGGAAGGTCTCTGAGTGGCAACTACTAAATGAATGCCTATTGCTCTAGCCATTTGTGCTAAACGTACTATCGCTGATTCGACTTCTCTTCCAGCTACCATCATGAGATCGTTTAATTCGTCTATAAATAGAACTATGTAAGGAAATCTGTCAAACTTTTCTTCATCTAAAAGACCTGCATCATATTTTTCATGATATCCATTTATATCTCTGACTTGACCATCTGCTAATAAATCATATCTTCTATCCATTTCTGCTACTGCCCAACTTAATGCATCAACAGCTTTCTTTGGATTAGTAATAACTTTTGTAAGTAAATGAGGAACATCATTATATTGACCTAGTTCTACTCTCTTTGGGTCGACCATGACCATTTTTACATCATCAGGATTTGTGCGAATCAACAATGATGTCACAATTGAATTAATGCAGGATGATTTTCCAGCACCGGTTTGTCCTGCAATTAAAACATGTGGAAGTTCAGAAAGATTTAATAGCCTTGGTTTGCCTGCAATATCAAGACCTAATCCAACATTTAAAGGATGTGATAATTTAGATGCTTCGGATGACGATAGTACATCTCCAAGTGATACGAGTTTCCTTTGTCTATTTGGAATTTCAATCCCAATCGCGCTTCTTCCAGGTATAGGAGCAAGTAATCTAACATCTGGTGTTGCCAAGGCATACGCAATATCATGAGACAATGATGTAACCTTTGAGACTTTAACACCAGGAGCTAACTCAATTTCATATCTAGTAACAGTAGGTCCAGGAACAACATTCGTTAATTCGGCTTCAACACCATGCTCATTTAGTAATTGTGTTAAATCCTTTGCTGTTTGTTGGAGTAACTTTTTAGAAGTAGAGAGTGAAGATCCTTGCTTTAATAAACTAACTGGGGGCAATTTGTATTCTTTTGAAGATTTTGTTTTAGTATTATTTTTTGATGAAGATACAACTTTTTTTTGTTTGAAATCTGTGAAATTTGAAATATTTTTAACTTTATCTTTTATTTTATTATTTCCACTTTCAATATTTTTAACAGTTTTATTATTCTTTGGTGATTCACCAGATTCAAATATATTTTCAACTTGTAAACTATTCGCTTCTTTTCTTGCAAGGAAGAATGCAAAAATAAATTTATAAATATATTTAAAAACTGCTTGCACTCCTCCGATAAGATCTTTTAATTCAATGTCAGTCATATATAAAACTGACATAACTAATGAAATAAGGAGTAAGGTATGGGTCATTTCCAATCCAAAAAAATTGGTTAATGGATGAACAATAAAAGCTGAGACATGTCCTCCTGATTTAGTTATCAATTCTGAACCAGCACTTATCGGGACGGGCTCAGTATGAATGAGGGAATGAAATGCAGCTGATGATATTATTTGTACATAGAAAGTTCCCGTTAAAACTTTTTCTGATTTTACTGTCTCTTTATCACGAATCAATATTGCTGAACCATACAAGAAAAGAACAGGCATTGCGTAAATTCCATAACCAAAGCACCATTCAAGAGTTCTGTAAACAATTTCCCCAACTGGTCCGCCTTTTTGAAATATTGATAAAGTAATCAAAGTAGCAAATGTAAACATAAAAATTGCTACTGCTTGATAAGATTGGACGAATTTTGATAGCGTACTAGAAGTTGTAGATTTAAGTGTAGTTACTGCCCTGTCTACGTTTATTAACTTGTTTTGTTTAGACACCCGCTTACGCCCATTTACCCTTTTGCGAGTGGATGTCTTCACAGCCACGAATGAATTATACCATAAAAAAGTGGAGAAAAAGCTTAATTATTCTTAATTTTTTGGAAATTATCCAATAATTTATTGGCTAATTCACTAGAAATGTCCGTTATAGGCATTAATGGTGATCCAACATCTTCCCACGTTTGCGTAAGTAAGTACTTAACTGGACCAGGACTTGGTTCTTCAAATAATAAATCAAAAAGAGGTAAAAGTTGATTTTGCAAGTGTTCAGCCGATTCAACCTCATCATTAAGTACATGGTTTATTAAATCGTAAATTTTATTTCCGACAACATGGGAAGCAACTGAGACAACACCTTTTCCACCCATCTTCATGAACTCTATAGTCTCACCATCATTACCTGAATAAATATCAACTTTATCTTTTAGTGCTTCTAGTTCATTTTTAGAGAATTCCAAATCCCCTACCGCATCTTTGATGGAATGTATTCCAATATCATCAACAAGTTTTTCTAAAGTATCAATTTCAATTAAAGTTGCTGTTCGACCAGGAATGTTGTATGCCATAATTGGTAAGTCAGTGTTATTAGAAACCTCTTCAAAATGCTTCAAAATTCCAAATTGAGATGGTTTTGAATAATATGGTGTAACAATCATTATGCCGTCGACACCTATGTCATTAGCCATTTTTGTATACTCTATAGATTCTTTAGTAGAGTATGTACCAGTTCCAGCAATTATCTTTGCCTTATCTCCTACAGAGTCTTTAGCAGTTGAATAGATAATTTTTCTATCTTCTTTTGTTAAATTTGGTGATTCACCAGTTGTTCCTGATAAAACTAAGCCGTCCGATTTTTCGTGAACTAATTTTTTACATAGTCTCCACAAAGTATCGGTATTAAGCACCCCATTGTTATCAAAGGGAGTTATGACTGCTGTTAATAGCTTACCGAAATCGCTCATACTTAGATATTAATCTTCTTAGCTATTAAATTTTCTAAACCTAGATTAAAACCCTCTAAATCGTGATAAAGATCAAGAACAACTTTTACTCCATAGAGGTATGCTTTCCTATCATATACTTTATGATCTAAATTAAAAGATTCATATTCATTTACGAAATCTACCTCTTGCTCAGCTAGAAATTTATCATCTCTTAAAGAATAAATATTTTTGTTGTTCACGTTGTTCATTTGATAAAAGTTTCCATCTTGTTCGTGAGAGTTTATTTCTGATGGCAAAGAATTTGCTAAATCTATTGCAGTACCAGATGGAGCATCTTGTTTCTTTCCATGATGTTTTTCAGTAATATTTAAAGAATTAAAATTATCAGAAAGAGCTAGCGAGAAAAGCTTTTGATATGCTGCGCCTATAGAAAAGTTTGGTATCACTATAACTTTTCTATCTGTGATTGTTTTTAATTTTGATAACATCTCTGAGCTAACACCAGATGAACCAATAATTAAATCTGCATCTGAATTAAGTAGAGAATCTATATTTTCGTTAATTACCGAGGCAGGAGAAAACTCTAAGACAATGTCTTCTTCTATATTTGTTAAATCTTCATAGCTTTTATATTCTTGTCCTTTGTAATTAGGATCATGAATTGCTGTTAAAGTAAAATCGTCTCTTGAGTTTATGTAATCTGAAACGATTAGACCCATTGAGCCCGCGCCACCAGATATCAAAACAGTATTTTGTGCGATTTCATTCATCTTTGATAATTCCTTATACTTATAGTTGTTAATGATAATGATAAATAGATGAATTCAAAGAAAAAAAACATCGAAGCCCAAATAGTAGAAGATTTTGAGAAAATCAGACCTGCAATTACTAGGCTATTGCAGACTCAAATGAAAAATGATGATTTATCTCTAAGATATGGAAGGTCAAAATCAAACAGTAAGAATGATATTGTAATAAATCCATCAATACTTGTTAATACAATTTCAAAAACAAATCTTGATAGAGATGAGGTTATGATTGGTACAGTTGTGCACGAAGCTATACATGCAACAAATAACTATAGCTTAGACTCTGAATCCTTAAACAAACTATTCCCAGACGAACTCGATGATGTAGAAGATATTGAAGATGTTCTCGAAATACTCACAGGTCCTTTTGGAAAATATGTTTTTGACATCTTAATTCACTCAATCGAAGAAAAAATCTTTGTGAAACAATATGAAGGTTTAAATTCAATTCTTGAAGATATTTACACTGAGTCATTTTCAGAAATAAAAAAGCTTGGTAATTTTAGTCAGTATCTTTCATTATTATTTCACTCAATAACTTCTTATATAGATCCTGAATTTGAAAACTATAAAAAGTCTGTCGTAAGTTCGTTAAATGAATCTTTACATATTCTAAAAACCTTGAACTATGAAAATGTGAATGTATCTGAATTAATAGAAGCTACAGTTCAGATGGTTGATATATGTAGACGTTACAATATACTTCCAGACTTAAGCAACTACACACTTGGAGAACAAAAAGAAATTGAGGAGTCGCTTGATGAAAGTGTGGTAAACGATTTGAGTAAAGTTCTTATCCCCTCCTCTAACAATGTGACGACGGGCAATACTTTGCAGAAATTTCTTGGTCAGACAGAGACTAAATCAACTGATGATAAATTAAATTTTATGGATGATCATATATCTAAAGTGGGTGCATCAACTACAATATATTTTCCATCGGGAAATACTGCAAAAGTTGTTGAAAATAAAATTCCAAACAATTACAAAAATTTATACAAAAACGGTTTAGAAACATATGAATCCTTATTGCAACAATGGAATTTACCTATCTATAAAGTTACAAACAAGATAAAACCCTACTTTATACACAATCAAAAACGACAAAGAATTAGTGGATTTGATCAAGGAGATTTGTCACCACACGTTCCAATCATGCTCGCATCTGGGAGATATGAGAGAATGTTTGAACAGAAACAAAGACTATCCAACAAATCATATGCAATATCTCTTTTAATTGATGGAAGTGGTTCGATGATTGAGAAAAATAAAGATGAACTTCATCCCTGGTCTTTAGCTTCGGCATTAATTGGTGCTAGTTATCTGTCTCAAATATGTTTTGAACTTGATATCGATTTTGAAGTTTCTATATTTAACAGAGCCTTCGCATCAGAGCATACTGAAAATGAAGAAACTTATAATAAGAGAAAATTTGCAGTTTCATCAATGTTAAATAGAACCTACGGGTCTTCAGCACAAGAGCTGTACAGTACGGCAAATCATTATTTTATTAAAGAATTTAAAGACTCATGGAGAGAAAATTACCAGCAATTTATAGGACTAATTGAATTTTCAAGAAACTTAAGAGATTCCATTGATATAGGAATAAGTGATGATTCAATTCCACCAGTGAGTATGTTTGAAAAAGGTACTAACATCGATGAAATAAATATCATGCATGCAACAAAAAGATTACTGAACCATCCCTCGAATACAAAGATGTTGGTTGTACTGTCTGATGGTATGACTAGAGGGTCATTGAGTGAACTTCAAAATAGTATTAACTTTGCGACCAAAAATGGTGTTGATGTAATAGGCATAGGAATTGGTAACAGAGGTTCTTGGAGGGAATATATTAATAATGTACAAATTGAAAAACCTGAACAGTTAATTCATTCCATAGTAAACAT
Organism: OCS155 cluster bacterium AG-426-D23; assembly: GCA_003213165.1. GTDB lineage: Bacteria > Actinomycetota > Acidimicrobiia > Actinomarinales > Actinomarinaceae > Actinomarina. Next base: position 239,879 of record QCNO01000001.1, on the reverse strand, counting down.
CACAAAGGATATACTTATTAAAAACATTAAATTAACATCTGGAGTTGCATAATGGGTGCACAAAAATTTATAAATCCTGATAATGAAAAACAATCTGTTGAAATAGAGGAATGTAAATTAGATAAAAAAATAGAAGATTTTGACTCACGTAATAACCGAATTCCTGATGTTGATGAATATTATGTAGATTTAGGTATGCAGTACCGTCTTGCTCAGGTTATGAATTCAAAAAGTAAATCATTTAAGAATGAAATTCCTATACATATTGCTTTGATGGGGCATATGGGTACAGGCAAAGATCATGATATTGAGCAATTCGCAGCAAAGCTTAAGTTTCCATATTACAGGATTCCTTTATCTGGAGAAGTAAGAGATGTAACACTTCTAGGGTCTGTTCAATTGTATGGAGATGGTAAAGGTGGAACTGAAAGCAGATGGCAAGATGGCGAACTTACAAGAGCTTTAAGAGGACCAGCAATTGTTAATCTATCTGAACTAAATGCAGCAGGTCCAGAAGTTTTGTTTGCCCTTCATTCATTACTTGATAGACATAGAAAATTAGAGCTACCAAATGGAGAAGTTCTATCATTAAGAGAAGATACATATATTTTTGGTACCATGAACCCAACAAGTTTAAGAGATTATGCGGGTACCCAGTCACTAAATAAGGCTTTTGCCGATAGGTGGGTCATATGGGACAAACCCTTTCCAAATAAAGAACAACTAGATGCAATCTTTGAAAAAAGATATCCCAAGCTTCAAAAAGAATACAGGGAACTTATAATCAAGTTAGCAACAGAGGTAAATAATTCATTTATATCAGATGATATAAGCGTAAATATAGAAACTCCTATGAGTTTAAGAACAATCGTAGAAAGAATACCTATTGGCTTAGATGTCTACGTAAACTCACCAGATCCTTTAAAAGACACTTGGGAAAATTTTGTATTACCACATGTTAATAAAGAAGACTTAGACCATTACAAAACATTATGGAATACAATAGTTAGAAAAGGGCCATCCATAAAACCTAAGCTTTAGAAAATTTTATTAAAGGTATATCTCTATCAGTTCTATTTCTATACATTTGAAAAGTAGGATAAACTTCATCTAATAAATTCCAAAAATATTCTTTTTCTGAAGACCCAATTAATTCATAGCTAGCTTGAAATCTTTTGTTGTTTATTGTGATGAATAGATTATTAGAAGAAAGATTATAAAACCAATCTGGAGTTTTATCATTGCCACTATACGATGCCGCAACAATGTAATCTTCATTATGGTTGGCATAAGTAAGTGGTGTCTTTCGAATTTTGTTAGTTTTATTTCCTAAAGTTTCTAATAAAAGAATTTGATCGCCAATAATCATTTCACCTAAATATGTATGATTGAGTCTCATAATCTTGGAATGAGTCTTTGAAATTATTTTATAAAGCCAACTAGGCCATAAGTGAGCAGTTTTTCCTAGAAGTCTCCACATTAAATAATCTAGATATCTTCTTGATTTTCTTCTTTGTCTTTGAACTTAGGATCATACTTTTTAAAGAAGTCTTTCAGCTTATTTTCTAAATCATCTGTTTCTAAATTAGCTATTTCATTTCTTAACTTTTCTATTTGGATTTTTACATCTACATTTTCAGACAAGATTTTTAAAATATATCTAAACCCAACAATAAAAGTGACAAATTTTACTAATTTCTTCATAAGGACATATTAAGGCTTAATTTGTATTAAAAAAAGTTTTTTTACTAGCAAATAGCATTGGAGTTAATACTTTACACAAGTAAACTTGAAGTGTGCAAGATATTTTAAGTAATTTAGTAGCTGAGCAACAACTGCTTGATCAGTATCTACAGAGTATTCCTGTTAGAAATTGGAACACAAAAACTACTTTTAAAAACTGGGACATTACAGCGCATGTAAGCTACTTATCAGCAATGGAGGATTTAGGTTATAATGCACTTAAAAAAAAGGGCTCAGATTTCAATAAATATAAAGGACCTAAAGGTTTAGAAAAATTTGAAAAAGAGGCTATCGCCAAAGGTAAAGATATGAGACCACAAGATGTTATTGAGTGGTGGAGAATTTCAAGGGCCTCAGTTATTGAAACATTAGCTAAGTGTTCTCCTGGTAAAAAATTAACTTGGTGGAAAAATGAAATAGATTGTAGAACGTTTGCAGTAACAAAATTAGCCGAAACTTGGGCACACAGCCTAGACGTTTATGAGAGTATGAATAAAGACTATGAAGATACCGTAAGAATTGAACACGTTGCACTTTATGGATGGTTGAATGCTGAACATGCAACTAAATTGAATAAATCTAAATTTGAAGATTTAAGAATTGAGTTGATTGGACCTGAATATAAAGCCTGGCAATTCGGTGATATAAATGCAGAAAATAGTATCAAAGGAAGTGCAAGTGACTGGTGTAGAGTTGTGACTGGTAGAACTTCGAAAGGTTTTAAACCAACTTTGTCAACAGAGGGAGTCTTTGCACCTAAATTTCTTAAATTTAATCAAGTAAAAATATAATGTTAGTTTACGGAGTTGTCCACCTACAAAGTCTTCCAGGATCTCCTTCCAACCGAATATCACTAGATGAAATAATTGATCTCGCGCAAGAAGATGTAAATAATCTTATTTTTGGAGGAGTTGATGGAATAATTATAGAAAATTTTGGTGATACTCCATTTGTTAAGGATGATATTTCAAAAAGAACACTAGCAAGCTTTACAACAGTTGTAGAAAATCTATCAATTGAAAGAGATATAAAAGTTGGTATTAATGTGCTGCGGAATGATGGAATAGCTGCTTTGTCAATAGCAGAAGCAACTAAATCTAATTTTGTCAGAATTAATGTGCTTAACAATACTATGTTCACAGACCAAGGAATAATTGAGGGAAAATCTCATGAAATTAATCAATTTAAATCAACTCTTAACAATGTAGTCGAAATTTATGCAGATGTATTTGTTAAACACGCAGTACCTGCTCCAGGTTCAAAGATTGAGAATCATGCTGCAGAATTGATACATAGAGCAGGTGCAGATGTTGTTATTGTTACTGGTGATGGTACTGGTCATGAAATTAACATGGACGACTTGGAAAAAGTAAGAAACATAGTTCCTGAAGGTAAACTTGCAATTGGTTCAGGAGTGAATGCTGCAAATGTAGGGGCATATCAAGACATAGCAGATATTTTAATAATTGGAACAAGCTTTAAATTTGATAACATTGTTTCTAAAAAAGTTGATATCAATAGAGTTGAAGAGATCGTAAGAAAAGTAAAATAATTATAAATAGCACATAATAATTTATTTATTTACTATCATTTTTACTTGAATGGAATCCTTATTCAATCCCGCATTAATTTTATTTTTGTTAGGTATTGCAGTTGGTTTAGTTTTTAAAGTTATGTTTCCTGATTTATTATCAAAATTTTTGGGATATTACTTACTTTTTGCTTTGGGCCTAAAAGGTGGGCAAAGTTTGCAAAATAATGGTTTTACAGATGAGGTAATAAGCGTTTTATCACTAGGAACATTCTTCGCAATACTTATTCCCCTAATTTCATATTTGTATCTTAAAAACATACTCAACACAGACGATGCAGCAGCTTTATCAGGAACCTATGGATCTGTTAGTGCGGTAACATATGTCACCGCATTGACTTATTTATCAACAAGTAATCAAAATTTTGATGATTTTATGTCAGCTGTTCTTGTAGTCATGGAATTTCCAGCTATTTTTATGGCATTGTATTTTGTTACTAGCAAAAGTTCCATAAACAAAAATAACATTGAAACTATAAAAACTGCATTTATGGAAATACCAAATATAGTTTTAGTTTCATCATTATTTATTGGATATTTTTTAAATTTAAATTCTGGATTACAAACAGAGTTACTAACTAAAACTATATTCGAGTATGTTTTATTTGTTTTTTTATTTGTTATGGGAACAAGAGTTGCAAGAAGAATAGGTGAATTAACTGGTAAAAGCAAAAACTTGATAATTTTCGCACTTGTTACTCCAATTGTTGGGTCAATCTTGGCACTATTCGCTGCTATAAATTTTAATCTTTCAGTTGGTAATTCAACTCTATTAATGGTGTTAACTGCAAGTGCAAGCTATATTGCAGTACCAGCAGTTGTTAAAGATGCTATACCAAATGCAAATCCTGCAATCTACCTTGGGTTAAGTTTAGGTGTAACTTTTCCATTTAATATAATTTTCGGGATACCGCTATATAATGAATTAGCCAAGTTCTTTATTAGCTAATTAAAGAAGAAAGCCACCATCAATTGTTACCACTTCTCCAGTAATCCATGAAGCATCTTCACTTGAAAGAAAATAAATTAAACTTGCAATATCTTTAGGTTCACCTAGTTTTTTAAGAGCGTGGAGGTCTGCACTTCCCTGTTCATCTCCTGCCCAGAGCATCTCCGATAATTTAGTTTTTACAACTCCGGGGGCTATTCCGTTTACCCTTATGTCAGGAGCAAGTTCCATTGCCAATTGTTTTGTCATATAAATCAATCCAGCTTTTGAGATGTTATAAGCACCCATGTAGTGAGATGGTTTAATCCCGCCGACAGAACAAACATTCAATACTGATTCTTTTAATCCGGATTTTACTGCTTCTCTAGTCCACATTAAAGGACCCATCAGGTTTACATCCCATGTTTTTTGAACAGCTGATAAATCAACCTCTAACAAGCTACCTCCAGAAGGGTTTGTGCCCGCATTATTTATTAAGACATCTAGTGAACCTGTCTCATGTATAATTTTTTCACAAGTCTCAGTTGCAGCAGCAAGGTCATCAGCTCTGGCAACAAAACCCTTTAATTGTGAATTGTCAGAAAGTACCGCTTCTAAATTCTCTTGTTTTCTGGATGTGATGTAAACATTCCAGCCTTGATTAATAAATTTTTGAGCTGTTGAAAGCCCTATTCCTCTTGTTCCACCAGTTACAAGTGCTGTTTTCATTATTGTTAAAGTATACTAGTTATTTCTTGTTTCAGTTACAGTTGAGATGCTAATGGAAAACTATCAAAAATATAAAGTATTACTAACTCAAAACCAGAATTTTCGTAAACTTTTTGCTGCACGATTAATCACTCTTGGTGGTGACTGGTTATTGACTGTGCCCCTATTGGGGATAATTTATGAGTTGACTGAAAATCCATTTATTACCTCTCTAGTATTAGTAGTTCAAAGTGCACCATTATTTTTACTTGGAAGTTTTGGAGGTTATTTAGCTGATAGATTCGATAGAAAAAAAATTATAGCAATTTCAGAGTTCTTGTCAGGAATGACTGTTTTGTTTATACTCTATGCCGTCACAACTGAAAATGTCCCATTTATATTGTTTTCATTTGGACTACTATCAGTTGTTGGCTCTCCATATATGCCTACTTCGGATGCAGCTCTACCAAATGTTGTAAAAAAGGAAAATTTGGCAGAAGCTAATGTTATATTTTTTTCAAGTTGGGGTGTTATGGCTGGTCTAGGTGCAGGCCTTGGTGGGTACTTAACAACAGTCATAAGTAGAAATATGTTATTTGCATTAGATAGTTTAACTTTTGTTCTTTCTGCTTTAATTGTCTTTTCAATAAAGAAAAATTTGAGTGAAAAAAATGAAGATAAAAATAAAGAAGAAGATATAAGTTATAAAGAAGGTCTTCAATATGCTGCATCTAAAAAAGAAATCTTTTCTTTAATTATTACGAAAGCAACTTTTAGTATCTCAGCAAGCGGTTTACTTTCTTTGTTTACTGTTCTGTCATATGATATTTATAAAACTGGTGACTTTGGAACAGGCCTTATGTTCGGTGCAAGAGGCGTTGGTGCACTGATTGGTCCAATTGCAATTAGATATTTTTTTGGAAGGACAGATGGAAAACTGCTGAATACAATCGGCATAACTATCATGGCCTGGGGTTTATTTTATTTCTTTATACCGTTCTCAGTATCTCTATACCTTACAGTTTTGTTATTAATTCTTGGACATTCTGGTGGTGGGTCACAGTGGGCATTTTCTACCTATGGATTACAAGTACTGACACCGGATAGGCTCAGGGGAAGAATTGCTGGGATTGATTACTCACTTTATTTCCTTATGAATACAATTTCAACACTATTGATTGGATACCTTGCAACTGTATATGGTGTGCTTTTTGTCTTTAAGCTATTCCCAGTACTAGGTTTTATATTTGGATTTGTATGGTATTTATCCACCAGAAATATCTGGAAGAATCTAGATAGATCCTAAAAGGTTTATCACAAGGAAAAAAGATTTTTTCCTTCAAATTTTTTTGTACCATTCACATAACTAAAGTATTTTCTGCATTCACAAGATTGATACTCTATGTCAATAGGATAAAACTCTCTTTTAGCATCAGGCCAATACTCATTTTGAAGTTCTATCATCTTATTTCCCACTTCTTGGTGGCTATTTAAATTAAGAAATTTTTGGAGCCTATCCAAGTATGGTTCTGCCCCTATACCAGTAGGAACATCAGTGGTTATTGGTATGACATCTTCTCTAAACCAAGCAATATCAATTAATGCCATAAATATTGGAAAGTCATTATTCATCTTAAATTGCTTGTTCACATTATTTGTAGCGGTAATAACATCTTTATTAGAATCTAAAATTACTTCAGCTAACTCTTCTTTTATTTCATAAAATTTATGTGTTGCTGCATCAATGCGTTTATATCGCTTTTCATTCCAAAAAGAGTCTTCCACTGGGTAAGCTGTATAATTTTCCCATTGCTCCAAACCAAGAAGTTTCTCTTTTAAAGCTTCTGGATTAACTAAATCATTTATCGTTAACTGATCAATAGTTGAATCTCTATTGCACCATCTACTAAAAAATAAAGCTTGGATTAATAAAGGTAAGTCTTCTCTAGCTTGTTCAGCAAATTTAATAATCGATTTACTAACTTTATCATCTTCTCTGAAAACATTTAAAAAACGTCCTTTTTGTAAAATTGGATCATCACTCCAAGGATATTCTTCTCCTTCCTCCCTTTTTACTCGTACAGCTTCACGTTTCTTGCAGTAATCAAAAAAACTTTGAACAGGGTCTTCTATTTCAAGACCATCTAGTGAGTGTGCATATGGATTCTCTAAAACCATAACTATAATTTAAACAGATTACTTCACACTTTTCTTACTTCACAACTGGTATTTGAAGCATATTTGTTGTGTAAGCAGCAGACTTTCTTTCAGACTTCATTCTCCAGTCTTTTTTTATACCCTGTGCTCCCAATGTCAATGTGCTTGATCCATACCTGCTATTAACGCCGTCCAGTACCTCCATAACACGGTCGGATTGATCGTAATTCTCATATTCGTAAAAACTATACTGTTCGTTCTCTGCATCAGTGATATCTAGCAGCATTACACCAATTTTCTGGTATTCATATCCGTACACAAAGAGTTTTCGTGTTAAATGTTTCGCTTCTTTGATAATTTTTGACGTATTGCTTGTTGGTATTGAAAAAAATGTACTCATACCGTTACTGTATCTTTTCTCTGGATCGACAAATGGACTTGTCCTCAAAAATACATACAAGCCTTGTGCTCTAGAACCCTGTGCCCTTAACTTCTCACATGCTCTGACAACATAATTAGAAACAGCTTCCTCTAACTCACTTACTAACATTACTTTTCTACCAAATGATTTAGAAGATATGATATTTTTCTTATTCTTCACTTCTTCTATACCGATACAGGAAACGCCATTTAGTTCATGATGTATCCTCTCCCCTACAATGCTGATAGTTTTTCTGATATGACGAGCATTTGCCTGTGTTAAATCATAAGCAGTATTTATTCCAATCTTTCGAATCCTTCTTCCCCATCTTGTTGAGATTCCCCATATCTCTTCAAGTGGCAACTTTTTTAAAATCTCGTCTCTTACACTCTGATCTCGTATATCAAAGACATTAGATGTTGTGTATTTTTTAGCTTGTCTGTTTGCTACTTTTGCCAATGTCTTTGTTGGACCTATACCTATTGAAACTGGAATCCCTGTCCACTGTTTTATTAATCTTCGTATCTCTTGAGCCGTCTCTTCTAAGTCGCAGTAGTAAAAACTACTGATATCAAGAAATGCTTCATCGATTGAGTAGATTTCTATATCGCTTACAAGAGACTTTAGTGAAGTCATTACTCTAGCTGACATATCGCCATAAAAAGTATAGTTTGATGAAAAAACGTGAACTTTGTTTCTTGTAATAAGTTGTTTGTATTTAAAGTATGGAGCTCCCATTGGTATGCCTAAAGCTTTCGCCTCATTCGATCTAGCAACTACACATCCGTCATTGTTGGAAAGCACAACGATAGGCTTTCCTTCTAACTTCGGATTAAATACCCTCTCACAAGAAGCATAAAAATTATTACAGTCCACTAAGGCAAAAATTTTATTATTCACTTACTTACTCCTTTGAATACTGTACACTATTCTAAGAAAAAAGAAAGACATTTTATGCCAAGAGGTGGAGCAAGAAAAGGCGCTGGTAGACCCAAAGGTCAAGGTCAGTATGGAGAGGAAACAAAAGCCTTAAGAATTCCTGTAAGTAAAATTAAGTACGTATCCGAGGTAGTTAGCAAAGGGCTTAATGAAATTCCATTATATAGCAATAAAGTAGCTGCTGGATTTCCTTCTCCCGCAGACGACTATTTAGAAGACAAAATAGATCTCAATCAGTACCTAATAAAGCATCCTGCTTCAACATTTTTAGTAAGAGCATCTGGAGAATCGATGAAAGGAGCGGGAATATTTCCAGATGATATCTTAGTTGTAGACAGAAGTCTAAAAGCAGAAAATGGAAAAGTAGTGATAGCAGTCATTGATGGTGAACTAACAGTCAAAAGATACATAAAGAAAAATTCTAAGATTATATTACAACCTGAAAATGATGATTTCGAACCAATTATATTAAATGAAAATGCAGATGCACAGGTATGGGGTGTTGTTACAAACGTGATACATGGTCTTTAATTACATATCGACATTAAAATTATATATACCCTTTGCCATAAGCGAAGACTCTTCATCTGATAAAGACGAATAAATTAAATTTTTTAAATCTTGATAAATATCTGGCTCAACAGCGGAAACAGAATCGATTATTACACTAGCTTCTTTGTATTTTTTGTCAGATAATAATGACTTCAAAAACAATACTAGATTCTCATTACTTCCAGCCATATTTATGTAAGCACAACCCATCTCAAATAAACTTGGGGGTTTTAGTTCAGAAGGAATACCTGAGTACCATCCTCCGTATTGTCTCCAAACAGAATTTACCAAAAAAGTGAAATCGTCATAAGAAGATAGAAGATAAGGTAGATTGTATTTATCGGGCAGTCTAATTTTGTTTTGGATATCTCGTAATGAATTTCCTTGATTCATAAGTTTCAAGACATTTTCTTCAATCCATAATAAACAATCACTTGTATTCAAAAGTATCTCTTTAATAATTTTTTTCCCTTTAATCAATGGTCCATGACCGGGAAACAAATATTCTGCATTATATTTTGAGATGTCACTTAAAACCTCTCCCCATGATCCAACATATCTTTGTGCCTTTGATGGATTACCAGCATTAGGTAATGACCATATAAAAAAATCACCCGTAAAGATTGCATCTTCTTTACTTGAATATACATATGTAGCATCATCTGTTTCACCTTTTCCATGTATGAGATTTATCACACTGTCATTAAAGTTAATCTCAAATGTGTCTTGGTAAGTAATATCGGGATATCTAAAGTCTTCTGGAAAAACTGGCGTTGGCAGACCAAATTGTCTTTGATTGATTATTCCATTGTATCCAATGGTTTTTTTATATCTATCAAATCGTTCAACTACTTTTTCATGACTAACTATTTTAAGAAGATCGGTTTTAAAAGCGTTTAGGATAATATCAGTTCCACTAACATGATCCACATGTCCGTGTGTGTATATTATGTATTCAATTTCCTCTATTCCCCACTGCTTAAGTATTTTAACTACTTGATTTGATGAGATAGCCATTCCCGTATCTATTAAAAGAGCTTTGGTGCCATACTTAAAGACCGCAACGTTGCCAAAATTTTTGATGAATGACAAATTTTTGGAAACTTCAAAAATCTCTACATTGAATCCTTGTTCAATGCTTACTTGATTGGAGATTTCCTGTCCTGACAAAAATTCGTTTGAGATTTGAATAGGATCATAAATATTATCTGTACTCACAAACTGTACTCCTTCTTTGATTATCCAGCATGCTTATTTCATCAGCACTATTTACTAACAACCTCCAAAAAACAGTTCCTTTGTTTGTTGTATTAATTGTTTTAATGGAGCTTTTATTATTTTCATCATTAGTAATTAATAATTCATATCTGTCTGTATCAATTTCTAAATTATTGATTTTAAATACTACGTTTGTATTATTGTTATGGACGTGAACAACCCAATATCTATCGTCTTCGGGAACTGGCATTGATACGTACAAATTACCACTAGACAAGTCATACCTGCACATAGTGTAAATAAAATCATAATTGGGCATACGAGCAGCAGATCTTCTTGATATACATACTTGATCTAAATTACCTACGATACCATCGTAAGTATCTTCACACCCCTCATAAGGATTAGCGATAGCATCTGCAATATTTCTATCTAACTGATTCATTACAATGTAGGGTCCGAAGAAAATTAAAAGTAGATGAGTTAATAATGCAATTAATAAAATTTTTGAGTAAGAATTTTTCATTTACAACTTCCTTTTAATATTTTTGCAACTGGTATCAAGCTTGGATCGTCATAATATATTAAGTCTGGTCCGTAAATTCTTAGAATTAAATTAAAATCATTTCCAAAATGACTCAAGGAACCTTCTTGATTTATGAAATTATTTCCTATTTTAATTTCATATTTTTCACCAATATCTGTTGTAAGTTCGTAACCATTTGCAACCTGAGCAAATAAATCTTCGTAAGTTGGATCATCTTTTAAATTATTCGGATCTTGTAGGTAATAATTGTCATTTCCATATATTGCATAACTCCAATATCGTGCTTTTGGAACAACACCATTTAATGTATATTCACAATTACCAACAAGTCCATCGCCATTGTCGTCAACCGAAGCTGATAGATAAATAACTTCTGGACTTGCGCTGGGAAGTAAGCCAAGAAGCGATACATATGCTCTTTGCCACATATTTTGAGATTCAGAACCATAATCTAAAAAGTAATTCCATTGATTGACAGTATTGCTTCCAAAACCAGTCAGAAAAGAAGCGATTGTTGTTTGTCTGGTAAAAGGTATAAAACTTAATATTCCTAGAGTAACTCCAACTAAATATGGAGCTAGTTTTTTTAATGACTTGTTCATTACATATATATTAATTAAAACCAAAGACAGTTGGTAGTTAAAAAAGGATTGAGGTGAAAAATAGAATGTTTAAAACTAATATATGAACAATGACAATATTAAAAACTGATTTAAGTTTATTTAACAATATCGTTGGTTGGGAATTTAAAGAAAATTTTTTGACAGTTGCTTCAGAATTTGGTGAGATAAATATTCACTATGTAGATGAAAATCAAGATAGTGATGAGATTGCATTATTAATGCATGGGAATCCAACTTGGGGATATCTTTACAGAAATATGATAAACCCTTTAAAAGAAAATGGTTATAGAGTTATTGTTCCTGATTTACCAGGTTTTGGAAAATCAGATAAATTTGCAATAAGGTATAACTACACATATGAAGGTTTTGTTGATTGGATGTCACAATTTGTTGAAGGACTTGATTTAAAAAATATTACACTTTTCTGTCAAGATTGGGGTGGGTTAATTGGTTTAAGATTAGCTACAAAATACTTTGATAGATTTGATAAAATAATCACTGCAAATACTGGACTTCCAACTGGAAAAGTTCAGTTAAGCGATGCTTTTGGAATTTTTAGAGAATTTTTACAAATCAAACCTGATTTACACGTAGGAGGTCAAGTAAGAAATGGAACTACAAAAGGGATAAATAATGATGCTCTAGCAGCATACAATGCTCCATTTCCAGATGAGAGCCATAAGCAAGGCGTAAGACAATTTCCAAATTTAGTTCCAGCAACACTAAGAACTCCGAGCGCTGAACCTAACAAAGAAGCCTGGAATATTTTAAGACAATGGGAAAAACCTTTTTTGTGTGCATTTAGTGACAAAGATCCAATTTTTGAAGGTGTTGAGAATTCTTTTTTAAAGTTAGTCCCCGGATGCAAAGGTATGCCGCACGTTACAATTGAAAATGCAGGTCATTTTTTACAAGAGGATCAACCTGAAGCTTGTGTTGAAGCGATTTTATCGATAAAAGAACTTTAACGAATAGCTACACCCCAATAATTGAAGCCAAGAAACTTTACAGAACCAGGTAAGTACATAGTATCTTTCTCAAGAATTTTTAAACCTGATTCACTTATCAGTTTTGGTATATCTCGATTTGCATGACATCCACCTGACAACTTTGGATAAAATATGTTCGTTACATTTTGAAAAACTCTAGTTGATAAATCTGGCGAGATTCCATGTTCGCAGTAATAGTACTTACCTCCTGGTTTTAAAATTCTATAAATCTCCTTAAGGGCCTTTTGAGGATTTGGAATAGAGCATAGTGAAAATGTGCACACAACAGAATCGACAGATGATGTTGGCAAATCAATACTCTCTGCTGAAGATAAATTAAATTCGATATCTAAATTAACTTTATTGGCATTTTTTTTAGCGATTTTGTTAAGTTCATCAGATGGATCTATTCCAATTATTTTATTTACATTATCTAAATTGTAATATTGCAAATTCAAGCCTGGGCCTACACCTATTTCAACAACATCACCAATCGCTAGTGGAACTACTTTTTTTCTTTGATAGTGATTTGGTTTTGTATTGCAAAGAACTGTTAAAAGTTTTGGAAGTACTTTAGACTCATAAAATTTTTTTCCAAATAATTTAAGAACAGGAAGTATTAAAAATATTGAAACATACGTACTAAATTTAAATACAAATTTTTTCAATAGTCTCTTAACTAACTATTTGAAAATTCAATAACATCTGACATTGGAATATGATCAATTGTTGTTTTTCCATATTTTACGGTTTCAACTATCCCATTTTCATTAATAAGAATATCAACAGGAAGTCCTGTAAATGCTCCACTCATGCTCGTAAAAGGGTTGTATCCTTTTATGAAAATTGCTTTCATAAATCTAAAAAAACCAACAATCGAACCTAAAAATACACCAAAACCACTTTTTTCAACGTTATACATATCAAAATAATATCGATTTTCATCTGCAAGTATGAATACAGAATCGTCATGTTTATTTGATGCTTTTTGAAGGCTCTCAAGTTTACAGTTAAATATTGCAATTTTTTGAAAATTTTCACCAAACTTGGATTTATTGTTAATAGTTTCATTAATTCTGAGATGGCAAAATGGACATGATGAATATCTGTAAAAAGTTATAAGCATTTTACTACCTTTAACTGATTCAAGGTCAAACACGGAACCATCTATAGCTGGAAGTGACAATTCATCAATTGTGTCACCTATTCTAATTTTCATAATTAAATTATAAAAAATTTATCAAAGTTTACAAAAGCTAAAATATTAAAATATTGTGAACTAATGCCCACCTCTTGGAACGCCGCCATATTTCATTCGAGTATCCCCCATATACGCTACTCTTTCATCAGGATTTTTAGTTTTACAATCAATTATTTCTCCAATAAAAAAGGTATGGGTTCCTAAATCAATTTTATTTGTTGTTTTTAATTCAAACCAAACTGATGCATTTTGAAATATAGGTACGGTGTTTTTTGTTAAATGAATTGGTTCTTTATTTAAAAAACCTTCAGAATATTCAGCTGGTTTTGAAAATTTTACAAATACTTTTGTATATTCCGGTGAAAACATATTTAATGTAAAATAATCGCTTGAGTTCATTAGCTTAAATGTGACACTCTTATTATCGATTCCAACACCAATTAACGCTGGTTCCATGCTCACTTGAGTGATCCAACTTGCAGTCATGCCATTAAATTCACCATCAGAATGGCTACCAATAATTCCTAACGGGCTTGGTATCTTCCATGTAGAGACATTAATATCTTCAGGCTGTAACTCACTCATTCACATACACTCTTTCACAAAGCGAATTGTATCAATATCCAGAGGTATTGAAATTGATATTTCAGTTACATTACAGTTTTTCCAATCTTCAATTTTTTCTTTTATACGCTCTTTAGAGCCAACCAAAGTTAGATCATCTAATAATTGTGATGGAAATAATGCTTCAGCTTCTAACTTACTTCCTTTTAAATACAACTCTTGAATTTGAGTTGCGATATCTTCATATCCATATTCACACATTAAATTGAAATAAAAATTTTTATCTTTTGCTCCCATGCCACCTACGTAAAGAGTGTAATTATTTCTTGCAGTACTCAAATAAATCTCTCTTTCAGATTCATCACAAAGTTTGGCAAATACAGGAGCAGAAATATTAAATTTACTTTTCTTATCTAGGTCACCAGATTTCTCAAAACCATTCTCTAAAAATTTATTAAAAAACTTATCACCAAGTGTCGGTGAATACATAAATGGTAACCAACCATCAGCAATCTCAGCAGTGAGTTCAATATTTTTTGGTCCTATTGCAGCTAAGTAGATGGGTATATTTTTTCTTAGTGGCTCTTCAATTAATTTTAATGGTTTTCCTAAGCCAGTTGAATCAGGTCCATCATATGGAAGATTGTAGAATTCTCCTTGGAATGTAGTTTTTGTTTCACGATTTAAAATATCTTTTACAATCTGAACATATTCTCTGGTTTTTTTTAGTGGTTTCCCATAAGATACTCCATGCCAGCCTTCAACAACTTGAGGACCAGACACGCCTAATCCCAATCTAAATCTTCCATTTGAGAGTTTATCAATTGTAACTGCCGTCATAGCAGCCATCGCGGGAGATCTTCCAGGTATCTGCATAATTCCGGAGCCTAACTCAATTCGATTTGTCAAAGCAGCAAAATAAGACAGAGGGGTTACAGCATCGTAACCATAAGCCTCAGCTGTCCATATACATGAAATACCTAAATCATCGAGATCTTTTATTAATTGTTTTTCACCAGTGATATGCGGACCAAAATAACCTACGTTTACACTTACATCCATAAATTAAGGATACTATAAATTAATTGGTATAAACCTTTTAGGTGTGACTAAAGCATTCATTGGTACATCATGGTCCTCAAAAGGAATTGATTTACATATGTGATTTTCATCTGTAACACCTATAAAAACAGAATCTGAATAATTAGATAAAATAGAATCATATATACCCCTACCTCTGCCAAGCCTAGTACCATTCATATCAAAACCTAATCCAGGTATAAAAAAAATGTCAACATCTTGTACTAAACTAATTTTTACAGGTTGATATATTCCATATTTATTTTTTTCGTAAGGTTCGGACAACTCACAAATACTAAATTTATTACCTATCAAACATGAGGTAGTCAATAATTTTGAATTTAAAAGATATTCATTAAACCTAATTTCTGATGGTAATGGGATGTATGTACAAACTGTCTTGTTTGTTATAAGATTATTTATTTCTTTTAACACTATTCCAGAATAATTTTCATGACTGTATGGTGTTGATTTAAGTTTCCCTCTTAATTTATTTTTTGAAATCATAATTATTCCTGTTTTTAGTTGTAGGTTACAATATTCATATGTTAAAGAATAAAGTTCTTACGTGGTTAAATCTAACAATTATGGCAATTTATACTATCCCAGTTACTTATTCAATTTGGTTTGTTAGTCTTTTTAACAAATATACAAAAATTAAATATTACATTGCACAAACTTGGGTCTCTCCATGGATGTGGGCTGCAAGAGCAAAAACTACATTTATAAAAAATTTTGAATATAAAAAAAATGAACCTTATGTAGTCATTTCTAATCATCTATCAAACCTTGACTCAATGTTGTTATTTAGATTCCTAAAAATTAAATGGGTTTTTATGGCTAAAAAAGAAGTTTATAAACTTCCTGTTTTCAAAACTGCCGCCAGAGCATTTAATTTTATAAAAGTAGATAGATCAATAAAAAATGACAATGAGAATATAAATACTCAGGCTAGAAATTTATTCAAAAATGGTTGGTCTTTGATGGTTTATCCACAAGGTACTCGAGCACAAAAAGAAAACTTTCTTCCATTTAAAAGTGGTGCTTTTCATATCGCACTTGAAAATAATGTTCCAATTCTTCCCGTTGTAATTGCAGGAACTGGAGATATTTGGCCGAAAGGAAGTAAATTTATGAAGAGTGGCAAAGCTATAATTAATACTCTAGATCCAATTGATATTACAAAATATACCAAAGATACTATTGATGAACTCGTATTTGAAACGCAAGAAAAAATGGCAAAGATTTATAAAGAATTAACTGATTCAATAAAATAAATTAAAACTTACAATAAAAGCATGAACATAATTATTGCGGCTTTGTCTATTTTTTTGCTTAGGTTACTCGATCAAACTCTTGGAACACTGAGATTACTATATGTTAATAAAGGTAGGCCGGGTTTAGGTGCAGTTTTGGGATTTGCTGAATCTGCTATTTGGGTTGTTGCAATATCAAGAGTTATTCAAGATTTGAATGATCCACTCTTAATATTTGGTTATGCACTTGGATTTGCAGCTGGAACAATTGTTGGATCTTACATAGAATCATCTATTGCAATAGGTGATGTTGTGGTAAGAATATTTACATCCAAAAATGAAAAAAGTAGAAAATTGTCTGATGAACTTAGAGTAGCCGGATTTGGAGTCACAGTTATAAATGGAAAAGGCATGGATGGAGAAGTTGTAATCTCATGGTGTGTAACACCAAGAAAAAAATTAAGAAAAGTAATCAGTATTGTTGAAAGTATTTGCCCAGAAGCTTATGTGACAACAGAACCTACTAGCCCAACAAAATTAAACAGAAAGTGACTTAGAGACCCTTTTCAAAATCGTCTTCAAAAGATACTCTCTTTCGATTTGAAGACTTACCACTATTTTTAGAGTTTCTTTCACCCCTGTTGTTTCTGTTATTAGATCTGTTTCTTGGGGGTCTTCGATCGTTGGATTTATTGTTACCCTCGCTGACAGCATCATCGGGAACATCTAAATCTTCAACAGGAGAAAGGCTAACTTTTCCATTCTCAATTGAATCTACTTTGACTTTGATCTTATCTCCCACTGTTACAACTGATTCTGTATTGTTTACACGTTTTGTAGAGTGAAATTTTGAAACATGTAAAAGCCCATCTCTACCTGGCAAAATATTTACAAATGCACCATAAGTTGCAACACTTACAACTTCTCCATCATATTCTGCCCCAACTTCCGCTTCAGGTGGATCGATTATTAACATAACCATTTCTTTACCTGCTGCTATTGCTTCTTCTTCAGTTGATCCGAGAGTTAAAATACCATCATCGTCAATTTCGACAGAACATCCAGTTTCTTCCTCGATTTTCTTGATATTTTTACCTTTTGGTCCAATGACTTCACCAATTTTGTCTTTAGGAAGTTCGATAGTTTCAAGTCTTGGTGCATTACCAGAGAGACTTTCTGCTGGTTCAGCAATGGTATCTTCCATAATGTCGAGTATGTGATGTCTTGCATCCATAGCTTGATTTAATGCTTTTCTTAATACATCAGCAGGCAGACCTTCTATTTTCATATCTAGTTGTAATGCAGTAATGACATTTCTTGTTCCAGCAACTTTAAAATCCATATCGCCAAGAGCATCTTCAGCACCCAAGATATCTGTAAGAGTAACATAGGTATCATCTTTAGAAATAAGCCCCATAGCGATACCTGCAACATGTTCTCTAATAGGAACACCCGCAGCCATTAATGACAAACTAGATGCACAAACTGAAGCCTGAGAAGTAGAACCATTTGATGAAATTGCTTCACTTACAACTCTGATAGTGTATGGAAAGTCAACTTTTGGAGGAATGACAGGAACTAATGCCTTTTCAGCCAAAGCACCATGACCAATTTCTCTTCTCTTTGGGCCTCTCATTGGATAAGCTTCTCCTGTTGAGTATGGAGGGAAATTATAATGATGCATATATCTTTTTGATGTCACTGTATCAATAGTATCTAACATCTGTTCAAGCCTTGACATACCTAAGGTTGTAACATTCAAAACCTGTGTTTCTCCTCTTAAAAATAATGAAGAACCGTGAACAGTTGGAAGTAAATTTATCTCAGCAGATATATTTCTAATATCAGTTGGTGTTCGTCCATCTAATCTAGCACCACCACTTAAAACTCTATCTCTGACTGTGTTTTTAACAATAGACTTGAAAGCTAATTTAATTGCTTTAGTATTGTCATCTTCTTCATCTAAGAATTTCTTAACAGCTAGCTCTTCAAGCTCATTTTGCTTTTCACTTCTTTCAGATCTATCTGTTAAAGCCACTGCTCTTTCAATATCGGAACCAAATGCATCACTAATTTGTAACTTTAGTTCATCTGAGTAGTCTTCAACAATAGGCCAGTCAATCTCAGGAACATCTCTTTGAGCAACTAATTCTTTTTGAGCTTCTATTAATTTCGAAATAAATTCTTTGGACATATCAATTCCATCAGCAACAATATTTTCAGATGGTGCAGCACTACCTTCATCAATTTTATTAAAAGCATTATCTGTTGCTCCAGCCTCAACCATTACAATATCTATTTCACCTTTAGGGTTTAGGCTTCCTGCAACAACCATATCAAAAACTGATTCTTCTAATTCAGTATTTGTAGCTTGAACTACCCAGTTGTCATTAATTAAAGACATTCTCACAGCACCTACAGCTGACTCAAGTGGAACCCCTGCTAATTGAAGACCTAATGATGCAGCATTGAGAGCTAAAATATCATATTCATTTTCGCTATCAACACTTAAAACCGTTGCAATTATTTGTGTTTCACATCTAAAACCATCTTTAAAAGAAGGTCGCAGAGGTCTATCTATTAATCGACAAGCTAATATAGCTTTTTCCGTTTGCCTACCCTCTCTTCTGAAAAATCCTCCAGGAATTTTTCCAGCAGAATACATTCTTTCTTCTACATCCACTGTTAATGGGAAAAAATCAATACCATCCCTTACACTTTTATTAGAAACTGTTGTCACTAAAACTGTAGTATCACCTGATGTAACAACTACAGAACCAGGTGCTTGCAGAGCTAATTTACCTGTTTCAAATCCAATTTCTGCATTACCAATATTTACTTTTACATTATCGATCGACATATAACCTCTTTCGTGACCAAGGTTATTAATTGTCAGCTTTCAACAAAAGCTCTCAATTAACAACGCAAGGTCAAATTTATTATCTTCTTAAGCCAAGTTTATCTATAAGATCACGATATCTTTGTACATCTTGATTCTGAAGGTACTGAAGTAATCTCTTTCTTTTACCAACAAGCATTAATAATCCTCTTCTTGTGTGGTGGTCTTTTTTATGTGTTTTCAAATGATCTGTTAAATGATCGATTCTATTACTCAATAAAGCAACCTGAACTTCAGCAGAACCAGTATCTGTATCGGATTTACCGTATTCTTTTATAATTTCTTGCTTTGTTTTCATTCGAGATAATAATAGTAGCTGCTATGTCTAATGTGAGATTATTTAATTTTTATTAATATCTTCAATATCTTTAGATATTTGTTGAGTTAAATCATCAATACTTGAGAATTTTATTTCATCTCTTATAAATTTTTTAAATTGTACAGTTAAATCATCACCGTAAATATCGTCGTTAAAATCAAAAATATGTACTTCAAAACTTTGCTTGACACCTTCAGATACAGTAGGTTTATATCCAATATTCATAATTCCTTGATAAAGATTTCCATTTAAAAGCACATCTACTTTGTATACTCCATTTTTGGGTATTTGAATATTCTTATCTATGTTCAAATTTGCAGTAGGAAATCCAATCTTAGAACCTCTTTGATCACCTTTGATAACAGTTCCACTTATAGAATATTCATAACCCAAAGCTTGATTAGCCTGTTCAACAAAACCTTCACTCAAAAATGACTTAATTAAGGTTGAAGAAATTTTTTCGTTGTTGTGTTCATAATCAGCAATAGTATGTACAGAATCTTCACCAAAATATTTAATTAAGTAATCTACGTCACCCTCACGGTTTGCACCAAATTTAAAATCATTACCTACATATATATTTTTAGCTTTCATATTGTTTTTTAACATCTCACAAAAAGATTTAGGTGAAAACTTCATTACATGTTCAAAATTAATAAATACTAAATTACTAGGTTCAAATTTTTTAAATAATTCAATCTTCTCATTATTGGTTGTAAGTAGCTTATGTTCATTATTGAATAATTTTTTTGGAAGTATATCAAAAGTAACTATTTGAAATAAATTACTTGCTTCTTTTGTAAATTTTAATAGTTCCTGATGGCCTAAATGTACTCCATCAAATCCACCAATACACACATCTGTAATGAAATCATCAATAAAATTATCGGAAGTAAAATTTTCATATATTCTCATGAGAGTACTTTTTCTGGTTTGTAATATTTCTCATTAAAAGGTTTATAAATTGCCACAATATTGCTCTCGATAGATATTATATAATTTTCTTCATTTGAAAACATATTTCTAGGTAGAAGTTGACCATTTTTTATTGTTTTATGCATTTCTACATCTAGTTCAATTTTTGGTAAATTTAAAACCTCTGCCCAATCTATTGACACTATTTTTGAGTTGTGATTTATAGCTTCAACATTTGTATTTAGACACTTATGATTAATATTTAAATTACCAACAGCTATCCTTGTGAGTGTTGATACTATTGCATAAGTGTTTAGATACTCACCTAATTGTTGAACAATGCTTCTAATATATGTTCCCTTACTTACTGTTATCTCAAAAGTGACTTTATTATCTAATAGTTCTAACAATTCTGTTCTTTCTACAAATATTTTTCTATCAGGAATTTCTACATCTTGATTTTGACGTGCATATTTATATAATCGTTTTCCTTTTACTTTAATCGCTGAATAAATTGGTGGAGTCTGGGTAGACTCACCAACCAAATTAGTAAGAAATTCTTGTATTTGAGGTTTCAACTGTTCCACACTTATATCATCATGTTTTGTAATTTCTGAGTCAACATCAAGAGTTGGAGAAGAGTAACCTAATATTGCAATTACTTTATAAGTTTTATTTGTGTTATCTATGTAATCAAATAATTTTGTATACCCATTAGTAGCAAGGAGCATTAAGCCATCTGCGTTTGGATCTAAGGTACCTGAGTGACCTACTTTTTTAAATTTAAAATTTTTTTTTAATTTAGTACATAGATCTTGAGAGGTCCATGTTTTTGGTTTGTCTAATAGATAAAAGTTAGACTTGTGACTTAATTGCATTCTTAACTTTATTCTTTATTTCTTCCATACTTAAATTTGTAGAAAATCCAGACGCTGCTTTATGTCCACCGCCACCAAACAGAGAAGCAATCTGTTGAACGTCTAATGCATTACGAGACCTTAAGCTTCCTTTAAATGATTTATCTTCTTGTTCTTTTAACAATAAAGCCACACTTGATTCTTTCACTAATCTAATTGAATCAATTAAAAAATCTGTTTCAGAAGATGCAATATTGTAATTAAGATAATCTTCTTGTAAAACATACGAAACAACTAATTCTTCTTCTTCATATAATTCAATTCTGTTTAAAACTTTACTTTGTAGCTTGATTGCATTCATAGGAATAGACCCATAAATGTTATCACTTATACTTGTAAGCTCAGCACCACTTAACATTAGTTTTGATGCGATTTCAAATACTTCATTATCTGTATTTGAATATTGAAATCTACCTGTATCAGTGATTAATCCTGTCATAAGACAATTGGCAATATTCTTGTCAATGTCTATGTTTGCAGAAAGAATTTCTCTGAATAGTACTTGTGTAGTGCTGGCAGCATTTGAATCAATAACCTGAATATCACCAAAGGAAGGATTGATATGGTGATCTACAACAATGACTCTTTTAGCATTTAATGCTAAATCTTCTAAATCACCAAGTCTTTCCGAGTTTCCACAATCAAAAACATATATATTGTCATAATTTTCCTTTGGCTTATCCATAATTAATTCAATAGGTAAGTGATTTAAATTAGAGGGAACGTTACCTTTAATATGAAAAGATACGTCGGAATCTATGCCTTTGTTGTCCAGTATTAATTTAAATGCTAAGGCAGAACCCAAAGCGTCGCCGTCAGGGTTTATATGGCCTGTAATTAAATTAGAGGAATCTTTAATATCTTCAAAAAGTTTACTCATTCTCAATAGTCCTATCTAACAGTTCGTTAATTCTTAGAACATTATTAAATGTACTATCAACTTCAAAAATGATTTTGGGTACATTTTTTGTTGTCATTTCTCTTGCTAATACTTTTTGAATTTTTGTTCTATTTTTCTCGAGTGCAGTTTTTAAAGACCCTTCATTACCATCGAGTGTTGAAACAAATACCATTGATTTCTTTAAATCGGGTGAAGTAGAAACATGAGTAATAGTTGCTTTGTTAAGGACTGGATCAGAATTTCTTAAAAGTGCGCTTGAGATAATTTTTTGAATGAGGGGGTTTATTCTATTTATTCTTCCACCACGTGTTTGATTACTCATTGTTATTTTCTAAACTTCTACTTCTCCAAGTATCTCTATTGTGTCGCCTTCCTTAATATCTTTATAATCTGAAAGACCAATACCACACTCAAGACCTTCGTTAACAACTTCAACATTGTCTTTAAATCTTCTTAATGAAACTATGGTGCCTTCATAAATTACTACACCGTCTCTTAGCAGTCGTGCCTTTGCGTCAAGCTCTACTCTACCTTCAGAAACTACAGAACCAGCAACTACACCAACTTTTGGTGCACGAAATGTAGTTTTAACTTCAACCATGCCAATAATTGCTTCTTCAG
This sequence comes from OCS155 cluster bacterium AG-426-D23, assembly GCA_003213165.1. GTDB lineage: Bacteria > Actinomycetota > Acidimicrobiia > Actinomarinales > Actinomarinaceae > Actinomarina. Next base: position 216,790 of record QCNO01000001.1, on the reverse strand, counting down.
TTTTTATAGTCATTTGTCCAAGTACCGCTTCAGAAATATCGTCTAGCAATTCATAAATGATATTGTATGTTCTTACGTCAATACCTTTGCTCTGAGCCATATTTCTTGCCTGACTATCAGGTCTAACATTAAAACCAATGATAAGAGAATCTGTGGCACTGGCTAAATCAACATCAGATAATACAATTCCCCCTACTGCTGAGTGAACAACTTGAATATTTACATCATCTGTCGCTAATTTGTTAATACCATCTTTAATTGCTTCAACTGAACCGTTGGTGTCAGCTTTTAAAATTATATTTACTGTATTTAATTCACCTTCTTGTAAAAGTTTCATCATGTCACTAACTCGTGACTCAACTGAAAATGATGAGTTGTCATGCTCTTTTAATTTTGTTTTATTTTCTTCAGCTTTTGCCTTAGCCTCTTTTTGATTTTTAACAGAAACAAATTGATCACCAGCAGTTGGTGATTCATCCCAGCCAATTATATCTATTGGAGAACCTGGCTCTACAGACTTTACTGTTTTATTGTTGTGATCAAACATTGACTTCACTCTACAAAATGCCTGACCAGCATAAAGAAAATCACCTTGTTTTAGAGTACCTCTCGTAACTATTACCGTAGCAACATTACCTCTACCAACTTCCATGCGTGATTCAACAATATACCCAGATGCATTTGTATTATAATTTGCTTTTAGTTCTTCTATTTCTGCTACGAGTGCAAGTGTTTCAAGCAAATCATCAACTCCATCACCTTTAAGTGCGGAAACTTCAACTACAGGTGTATCTCCACCTAAGTCTTCAGAAATTACTTCATATTTTGTAAGCTCAGCTTTAATCATAGATGGATTAGCTTCAGGTAAATCACACTTATTTATGGCGACAACTATAGGTACATCTGCAGCTTTTGAGTGGTTGATCGCTTCAATTGTTTGAGGCATGACTCCATCATCAGCAGCTACTACTAAGACAACTATATCAGTAACATTTGCACCTCTAGCTCTCATTTGTGTAAATGCTTCGTGACCAGGGGTATCAATAAAAGTAATTCCTGACTCTCCAGTATCTACTTTATAAGCTCCAACGTGTTGTGTTATACCGCCAGCCTCACCATCTGCAACTTTTTCATTTCTTATATAATCCAACAAGCTAGTTTTACCGTGGTCCACATGACCCATAACTGTAATTATTGGTGCTCTTAAATTTAATTTATCTGGATCATCTTCAAAGTCTTGAAATTCAATAATATCTTCTCTTGAGACTGTTACTTCATCTATCAAATCAGGAATCAGATTGTACTTTTCAAAAAGTTTTTCGATATCACTATCATCTAAAGGTGTATCTATAGCTTTCATTATTCCTAGACCCATTAAATCACCTACGATTTGTGTGGCTTCAACTTCTATAAGTGAGCTAATTCTTTCTGGAGATGAATTCCTAGACACTTCAATAATCTGTACATCATCTTCTACATCTTGTTGTGGTTCAGCTTCTGGTTCATCCTGACTAGATTCTTCTTGTTCAGAGACTTCCTCAGGTTCAGCTTCTGGTTCATTCGCTGGTGTTAAAGCTAACTTGACTAATTCTTCTTCCTCTTCCGTTAAGCCAGATGAAGCAGTTTTTACTTCTATACCAAGCACTTTTGCTTGATGTAATATGTCAGCTGATGCTAAATCAAGTTCCTTTGCGATTTGGTGAATTCGCTTTTTAGCCATTTACTCTTCCTCTTTTGACGCACTCTCTTCTTCGTCAGATTCCTCTATTTGTGGAGAGTCTCCAAGTCCTTCTATATCTATTTTATAACCAGTTAATTTCGCAGCTAAGCGAGCATTTTGCCCTTCTTTTCCTATTGCTAGAGAAAGTTGGCTATCTTTTACAACTACTCTTGCTGTTTTTAAATCTTCATCTATCTCAACTTCATCAATATCAGCAGGCCCAAGAGCTTCTTTGATGAACCTTACTTTGTCTTCTCTCCATTCAACAACATCTAGTTTCTCGCCTCTTAACTCGTTTACAATTTGTCTTACTCTATTACCTCTTGATCCAACACAAGCACCTTTGGGATCTACATTTGGGTCGTTTGAAAATACAGCAATTTTTGTTCGGCTGCCGGGTTCTCTTGCAATAGCTCGTAATTCTACTGTTCCATCTGTCAATTCAGGAACTTCAAGTTCTAGCATTCTTTGTACAAATTCGGCCCTACTTCTACTGACAATAATTGGTACTCCTTTAGCATCTTCTCTTACCTCTGTAATAAGTGCCTTTACCCTATTGCCTCTTTCTAATCTTTCAAATGGCACCCTTTCGCCAGCTGGTATAACTGCTTCAGCATCTTGAAGATCAAGTATTGTTTGATTAAATCTAGGATCAAATTGAGTTACTATACCAGTGACAAGTTCTCCCTCTCTGCCGATATAAGCATCAAGCACAGTTGCTCGTTTTGCATCTCTAATTTTTGTAGTCATCATTTGTTTAAAAGATTGTGCAGCTATTCTTCCAAATTCATCTTCATCTAATTCAACTTTCCATTCTTCAATGACATTTCCCTCGTTGTCTAGCTCTTGAGCATATATAAGAACTTCTCCGGAATCTGGATTTAAAGTAACACGTGCTTCCTCTGCAGCTCCAGGTATTCTCATATAGGCTGACCTAAATGCTGAAACAAGTGCTTCATACATGCTTTCAACAGCTACACCTTTTTCTAGTGCTAATGCCTCAATTGCTTGTTTGCTCTCATTACCTAATTTCATTTTTATCCTTTTACTTTTTCTTTAAATTGTTTAAATTCAATTTTCGCATTTTTTATGTTAGAAAAATTAATTACAATGTCTTCTGAGTCGATAATTAATTTGATTTCTTGTTCGCTAACAGATCCTATATAACCTTCTAAGACATAGTTACCTTTTATAGGTTCAAATAATTTAATTTTTACAAGTTGACCTAGAGCTAATTCAAAATGTCTGTTTGTTTTTAATTTTCTTTCAATTCCTGGACTTGAAACAATCATTTCATACGATCCTTTTTCGATACCCATATTATCGAGAAGCCTTTGAAGTTGTTTATTTAATCTTGAGGTTAAATCTACATCTATTTCATAATCACTAACTATGAAAACCTCAACTCTGGAGATAGCAGGGTAATTTGCAATGTTTAGGTCATAAAGTTCGAGATTTTCTTCAGTTAGATACAAATCGAAAGCTGCTAGGATTTCCTCTTCAGAAACCATAAAAACCTCCATTCATAAAAAAAGCGGGTTTGAAACCCACTATACTTAGTTAAATTGTCTCACGCCTATTGTACCAAACATTAGAGTTTAATTAAACCCTTTTTTAATATGCTTTAGAAAAAATTGCTTTTTTACCCTCAACAGATTCATTGTTTACAGACTTGGCGGAATCTTCATTGTCTAAGAGATAGCATCTTAGTGTAGCTTTGGTTAAGTCCTTAATCTCAATTTCATCAGAGGTATTTTCGTCCCAATAACATGTAACAAAACCTGGAGTTGAATTCAAAGTATCAATTAGTTCAACTTTACTATCTACATGAATTGTGTTTTCTTTTCTAAAATTCTTTGAAGTCTCTAATAAATTGGATTGAATATCATCTAAATTTTCTTTTAATTTCTGAGATACGTCATCTATAGATATTGAACTCTTGCCATTAACACCATCTCTTCTAGAAAAGATAACAGAATTATTTTCTATATCTTTTGGCCCAATTTCAATTCTTAAAGGCACACCTTTTAATTCCCATTCATTAAATTTAAAGCCGGGTGATATATTATCTCTATCATCTATTTTTATTCGGTAATCTTTACGTAATTCTTCATGTAAATTATTAACAGTTTCTAAAACAATTGATTTACTATCTTCGTTAGGGATTATTGGAATTAAGACTGACTGAGTAGGTGCCAGGTTTGGAGGTAGTTGTAAACCTTTATCATCACCATGAGCCATAATAATCATCCCAATCAATCGAGTGCTAACACCCCAACTTGTTTGAAATGGATGTTGTAACTCATTATTTTCATCAGAATATTGAATCTCAAAAGCTTTTGAGAAATTTTGTCCTAACTCATGTGATGTACCTGCTTGTAATGCTTTCATGTCTTTCATCATTGCCTCAATAGAATAAGTTGTTGTAGCGCCTGCAAATCTTTCATTGGCAGACTTGATGCCTTTGACCACGGAAACTGCGGCTGCATTTTCTGCAAACTCAGCATATATATCTAGCATTTGCAAAGCTTCACTTGTTGCTTCTTCCTGAGTTTTGTGTGCAGTGTGACCTTCTTGCCAGAGAAATTCTGAAGTTCTCAGGAACAATCGTGTTCTCATTTCCCATCTAACTACGTTTGCCCATTGGTTTATTAACATTGGCAAATCTCTATGGCTTTTTATCCATCTTGCAAACATATGATTAATAATTGTCTCAGATGTTGGTCTTACGACTAGCGGTTCTTCAAGTTCTTTACCACCAGCATGCGTAACTGTAGCTAATTCAGGAGAGAAACCTTCAACATGCTCTGCTTCTTTTTTGATAAATGAATTAGGTATAAACAGTGGGAAATATGCATTTTCATGGCCTGTTTCTTTAAATTTTTTGTCTAAATACCCCTGAACTCCCTCCCAAAGCGAGTAACCATAAGGTCTTATAACCATTGTGCCTTTTACAGGGGAATAGTCAGCCAATTGTGCTTGTTGAATTATATCGGTATACCATTCATTAAAGTCTTCAGACATAGGTGTAATTTTTTCAACCATGTCTTTATATTAAAGGTTTTAACTTTCAATATCAGTATTTGCAGATATCTCCACAACTGATTTTTTTCTTTCTAAGAATTTATTTATATCTCCCTGAGAATTTATAAGGTCGTTTGCGTCTTTACGTGCGATATCTGCTGCATTTTCATCTGCAGCTGCAAGTCTTGCATCTATCCCCTGCTCAACAATTAATCTTGCCTCTGATAGTAAGGCATCTACCATTTCATTTTCATTTACTACCCTTACTACCTCACCTTTTATAAATAAGTGTCCCTTGTTTTTCCCTGCTGCAATACCTAAGTCTGCAGATCTGGCTTCACCAGGACCATTGACAACACAACCCATAACAGCAACTTGTAATGGGATATTCTCATTATCTAATACATCTTGAGCTTGTTCTGCAACTTTTATAACATCCACCTCGGCTCTTCCGCAACTGGGACAAGCAATTAAATCCAAAGAGTTTCTTTCTCTGAGTCCTAGATACTCTAACAATGCCCTACCGCTTTTCGCTTCTTCGACTGGATCAGTTGTCAAAGAATAACGAATCGTGTCACCAATTCCTTCGCTTAATAAAGTACCAATTCCTGCTGTTGATTTAATTAATCCACCGGGTAATGGTCCAGCTTCTGTAACACCAAGGTGTAATGGATAGTCAACTTTTTCAGCTAATAGCCTATATGATTCAATCATTAGTTGAACGTTAGAATGTTTTACTGAAATTTTTATATCATAGAAATTAACATCTTCTAGATATTTTAATTCTTTTAGTGCTGATTCAACAAGAGCTTCCGGAGTAGCATCACCATATTTCTCAAGTAAATCTTTATCAAGAGAACCACCGTTAACACCGATTCGAATTGGTATGCTTGCTGACAAAGCTTCCTTAGCCACTTCCTTAATTTGCTGTTCTTTTCTAATATTTCCAGGGTTAAGTCTCAAGCCATTTACTCCTGCATCAATAGCTGCAAGTGCTAATTTGTACTGGAAGTGGACATCGGCAACAACTGGTACTGGGCTTCTTTGAGTAATTTCTACCAATCCTGTTGCAGCATCAACTTCATTACATGTTACTCTCACAATATCAGCACCATTAGAAGCAAGTTCATAAATCTGTGAGAGCGTAGATTCCACATCTTTGGTCTTTGTCGTAGTCATAGATTGAACAGATATAGGAAAGTCAGAACCAACTCCAACCTTTCCTAGTTTAATTTGTCGTGTTTTTCTTCTATTAAATTTCATAATCTTATCGGCTGCGTAATATCAAGATAAAATGCAGTTATTCCTAAGAATACAAAGATAACAATAACAACAGCAGCTATTGGATATAATTTTTTATCTTCTACCTTTTTACCTGTTATTCCTTCATATAATGCTAGAACAACTCTTCCACCATCTAATGGAACTAAAGGTATTGAATTGAAAACAGCTAAGAAAATATTTACAAAAGCAAGCAAGCTAAATAAATTTACGTAGCCTCCCTCAGCTATTTGGTCTCCCGCTTGTGCTAAACCAATAGGACTCAAAGGTCTTACTTCATCGGGAATTTCTTCACCTATGTAAGTACCAAGTAAAGCTCCAAGAGTAGATGGATTGAATAAAGTAAATATACCTTTAACAGCAGCCTTTGTCATGTCGATTTCTACAAGTGTTGTTGCAGGTATAGCTTGAAGTAAGCCAAGAGTTTGTCTCTCAAGTACAGGTGATACGCCCAAGTAACCTGAAGGTTTATTATTTAAATTTCTTGACTCCAATTTAGTGGTTGTCAAGTACAGCTGGGAATTCCTAATATATCCAATAGATACATCTTTTTCAGGATTCAATTCAATAATTGAAACTAACTCTTCCCAACTCTTTACTTCCAAGCCGTTAAATGAATAAATGAAATCTCCAGGCATCAGACCTGCTTTTTTAGATGGAGAGTCATCATTTGGATTGGATATCGAATTTCCAATAGTAGCTATTTCGAGCGTAGGTTGATCTATCCCATAAAAAGCAAAAATAGAAAATAAGATTATCCATGCGAGAAAAAAATTGACCAATATTCCGGCGGAGGCAATATAGAGCTTTTTTTTCCAAGATGCTGTATGAAACAATTCCTCTTTTTTATAGTTTGATACAGGTTCGTTTTCATCCATTCCTGGTATTTTCACATATCCACCCAACAAAATAGCTTTTAGTCCATATTCAGTATTGTTTCTTTTGAAAGAAAATATTTTTGGTCCAAAACCAACAAAAAACTCTGATACTGCAATTTTTGATCTTTTTGCGGAAATGTAATGACCTAACTCGTGCAGCACTACAAACAAAGTAAGTAACAAAATAGTTAAAACAGCATTCATATATTAATTATTACACTTATTGGATTAAATCTAAAAAATGTACGAATAGGACAAGAATTGGAAAACTTAGTAATTGTGAATCAATTCTATCTAGTACACCACCATGCCCAGGCAATAAAGTGCTTGTATCTTTAAGTTCAATAGAGCGTTTTATTTTTGATTCAAATAAGTCTCCTAAGGTTCCAAATATAATAAATAAAAAGGAAATTAATATTTTTTGCAAAAAAGTAATATCTAAAAAATAATTAAACATAAAGAAAACAACCACAGTCCCAATGAACATTCCAGCAGCAAATCCTTCTACTGTTTTGTTGGGTGAGATATTTTTTGAAAGCTTTCTTTTGCCATATCTTTTCCCAAACTCATATGCGAAAACATCATTTATTGAAATTGAAATTAACAAGAGAAAAGTAAATAAAGATCCAAAATTATTTAAAATAAATCCAATTGATGCCAAACCCGTACCAAACCAAATAAGAAACAAAAATGAGCTACCGAATTTATCATAAACTCCATAATTTACAAAAGTTCCAGTATAAATAATCACACCTATGGGAAATATCAAATATGGAACGTGAAAGTTGTTTAAACCAAAGAAATAGACAACAAGTAAAGGAGCAAGTGAAGCATAAAGTAATAATGGGTATGGAAGTATTTGCCCGTATTCAAACATATCAAACCATTCTTTTGTTGCTAAAAGAGAGACAATAATTAGCAAAATCAATGCAGAGGTGTTATTTATAAACATTACTGCAACAAGAATTAGCAATACTATACCAGTCACAATTCTTGGATTTGTCGAAAAAAATGTTCCCTCTTCTTGGTCCTTATTTATTTGAGAGGAGTCATCTTCATCAGGAAGTTCAACATATCCAGGCCAGAACGTTCCATCATTATCTGATTGATATAATTTTTTATACCTCAAGTAATTCATTTTGCTTTACCAAAAGTAATTCATCTATTTTATTTACAAACTTATCAGTCAATTCTTGTACTTTTAATTCAAGCCTTTTTATTTCATCAGCGGAATTTTCATCTTTTAATTTTGCGATTTCATCAATACCAAATCTTCTGTGTGATCTTACTGAAACTTTTGCATCTTCTGATGATTTAGATGCTACTTTACCAAGCTCTTTTCTTCTTTCTTCCGATAGTGTAGGTATTGGTATACGAATTACTTCTCCATCATTTGTTGGATTTAATCCAATATCTGAATTTAAAACTGATTTTTCTATTTCTTCTAAAGCTGTTTTGTCGAAAGGTTGTATAACTAACAATTTAGGATCTGGAACAGATATTGTTGCGAGTTGCTGTAGAGGTGTCTTTGTACCATAATATTCGACATTCAATTTATCCACTAATGATGGATTTGCTCTTCCTGTTCTTATTGTTGAAAATTCATCTATTAGATGATTTATTGAATTAATCATTTTTTGCTCAACATCTTTTATAAGTTTTTCACTCATTATTTAATTAAAGTTCCCAGCTGTTCTCCGGTAAGAGCTTTGTAGATATTCTGATCTTTAGTTCCATCAAATACTCTTATAGGCATTTCATTCTCTTCACATAAAGTTATAGCGGTTAAATCCATAACTTTTAATTTGCTAGACACTACATCCTTGTATGAGATTTCATTAAACAATTCTGCTTTATCATCAACTTCTGGATCATTGTTGAAAACACCTTCAACTCTGGTTGATTTCAACATTAAATCTGCTTCTATCTCTGCTGCTCTTAGAGAAGCCGCAGTATCTGTCGTAAAATACGGATTACCCGTACCTGCAGCAAAAATTACAACTCTACCTTTTTCAAGATGTCTAATTGCTCGTAGTCTAATATACGGTTCGGCAACTGAAGTCATTGTTATAGCTGATTGAACTCTCGTTTGTGTACCATTTTTATCTAATGCATCTTTTAGAGCAACTGCATTGATAACTGTAGCTAACATTCCCATATAATCTGCATTTGCTTGTGCCATATTTTTAGCCGATTCTTGTACTCCTCTAAAAAAATTGCCACCACCAACTACAACACCTATTTGTATATTCTCATTATTCGCTTTAGTTATCTCAGAAGCTATTCTTTCAATAACTTTTGGATCAATACCAAAATTAGTATTGGGATTGGCAAAGGATTCTCCAGACAGTTTTAGTAGAACCCTAGTCATTATTATGTACCAACCTCAATTCTTGAAAACTTCTTAATGTAAATTTTTTCGCCTAATTTACCTGAAAGCTCTTCTATCATTGTACCAACTTGACCTTCATAAAATTCTGGGTTACAAAAAGTTTGCTCATTTAAAACATTGTCTTTATAAAAAGATGATATTTTCCCTTCAACAATTTTTGATATAACATCAGATGGCTTTCCATCATTTTCGGATTGCTTTTCGATAATCTCTTTTTCTTCATCAATTCTTTCTTCAGGCACATCTTCGACATTTAAGAATTCAGGTTTTAAAGCTGCAATGTGCATTGCCACCTGCTTAGCAACATTCTTGAATTCTTCTGATTTAGCTACAAAATCAGTTTCACAGGCAAGCTCAACAAGAACACCTGCAACAGCTCTATCTTGTTGGAAATGTATATAATCACCAATTGTTCCCTGATTGGCCTCTTTATCCGCTCGTTTTTTTGAGTCTGCTAGACCTTTTTCTCTCAGATACTTAACAGCACTATCGAAATCTCCATCAGTTTCTGAAAGGGCTTTTTTGGCATCCATCATTCCAGCACCAGTCATGTCGCGTAATTTTTTCACATCAGCTGCTGAAATTGACATTATTCGTTCTCCTTATTCTCTACTTCACTTCTTTTTCCTGAGCCTTTTAGACATGCATCAGCAATTGCAGAAGCAATTAATTCAATTGACCTGATCGCATCGTCGTTACCAGGAATTACAATTTCGACTCCTTCAGGGTCTACATTTGAGTCTGCTAAACCAATAACAGGAATGCCTAATTTTTGTGCTTCTGTTATGGCGGTTGATTCGTTTGCAAGATCTACAACAAAGATCGCGTCTGGAAGTTTGTTTAAATTGACAATTCCACCAATTGATTTTGTGAGTTTTTCAATTTCTCTTTTGATTCGAAGCCTTTCAGATTTTGTGTATGCATTTATTTCACCTGATGACTCTAATGACTTTAATTCTTTTAAGTAAACAACTCTTTTGATAATTGTTTTGAAGTTTGTAAGCATACCGCCCAACCATCTGAAATTAACGTAAGGCATTCCAGCACGCAGAGCTTGGTCTTCAATCACTTGTTGAGCTTGTGGTTTGGTTCCAACAAATAAAATTTTTCCACTATTTGCAACTGTCTTTTGTACGTATTCTTGAGCTTGTTCGATTGCATCATAAGTGATTCTTAGATCTAAAATATGAACACCGCTTTTAGCGCCATATATAAATTTGTCCATTTTGGGATTCCATCTTTGTGTTTGATGACCAAAATGTACACCTGCTTCCAGCAGCTCTTTCATTGTTGTACTCAATGTTTCTCCTTTGGTTATTTCATCCCATATTTCATGCCTAAGCGGTTTCCAAACTTTCGTTCACCAAGGAAACTTGCAAATATGGTGTCTATTTTCTTTCAAATTCTAATATCAAACAAATATTATTCAACCTCTCGGATGAGATTGTTTGTATTTTTTTTGTAATTGCTTCTTTGAAACATGTGTATATATTTGTGTTGTAGCAGGATCATTATGCCCAAGAAGTTCTTGCACAATTCTCAAGTCTGCACCACCTTCTAATAAATGAGTCGCAAAAGTATGTCTAATACTGTGCGGGAATGTTCCGGTTCTTAATTTAACAATTCTTCTAATTTCTCTATCACTTAATTGCCCGCCCCGAATTCCAAGAAAAAGGTAAGAATTTGATTTCTCATTTTCTAATTTTGGTCTTGAGATTTCAATATATTTTTTTAAGCATTTAAAAGCTCTACCTGTTATTGGCAATACTCTTTCCTTACTTCCCTTCCCAATAACTCTGACAGAGTTGTTATTGTTTATACTGTTTGTATTCAAATTTGATACTTCGCTTACTCTTAAACCGGATGAATACATGAGCTCTAAAATAGCTTTATCCCTCAAATCCTTTTCAGAAAATTCAGGAAGGTTATCCAAGAGATTATTAATGTATGAGGAAGTTAAAACATTTGGTAATTTTTTTTCAACCTTAAGACTTTTAACTTTTTTAATTTTATTTTTGTTAAGATAATTGTTTTCAACTGCCCAAGATAAAAATAAATTTATTGATGTGATTTTTCTATTTATGGAAGTTTTTGAGTATTGATTCTTATTTAGCTGTCTAAGGTAATCAGAGAATTCTCCAATTTTTTGACTATTTTTAATATAGTGATTTATATCAGACTTGTATGACTTAACGGTATTGGGTGAGTAATTTTTAACATCCTTAATATAAATTAAATATTCTTTAATAATGTTTTCTCTGTCTAGTTGATTATTTAGATTCAAGTCTTTTTTCAAGCCTTCTTTGTAATCCAGACAATATCAGAGTAATTATTAGATATAAAACTGTAAGCACCAAGTAGGTTTCTGCAAATCTAAATGTGCTTCCTGAATACAATCTTCCTCTGTAAGTTAAATCTTCAACTGCTAATACTGATAATAATGAAGAATCTTTCATCATTGATATAAAGTCATTTCCTAAAGCTGGAAGCATATTTCTAAAAGCTTGTGGGAGCACAATAAATCTCATCACTTGTCTGTCTGTTAACCCAAGTGATGCACCACCCTCTCGCTGTCCAACATTAACTGATTCAATTCCAGCTCTAAAAACTTCTGCAATATATGCACCATAAAATACTGACAAAGCAATTATTGCTCTCACGAGCATTGGTACATTACCGTTATTAATGTTAAAAAATTCAGCACCTCTAACAACAACTACAAAAGCAATTGTAAAAATCAAAATTAATACAGGAACACCTCTTATGAACTCAATATATGTTCTTGAGATTGTACTCGCTATTTTGTTATCTGAGATGCGACCAATGCCAGATATAAGACCTAAGAATAAAGCGATAACAAATGAAATAATTGTTGATAGAAATGTTATCGAAAGTCCAGGAAGAATAAAATAAAATGCTTTGTTGTATTCTGGGTTTGAAAATATGACATATATCATCCATGCTATAATTCCAATCAATATCAAGAGCCACCAATTATCTGGCTTGAATAAATTTTTAACTTTCATGCTTTTTTCTAATAATAAAGCAATAGGCACGGTTTTCCGTGCCTATTACAAATTAATATATAAGTAATTAAGTTACTTAACCATCACTTCCCGGATCGCAACCTTCAGGAAGATATTCTTCAGGAATGTTTTCATCACACTCTGCTATATCATCATAAGTTACTGAGAAATCTGGTGAAAAGAACTTTGCATTAATTTCTGCAAGTTTTCCACTTTCCTCCATAGCTGCAAGGCCTTGATTAACAACATCTACCAATGGACTTCCATTTGGAAAAGCGAATCCTAATTGTTCAGATGTCAAATCTCCACCTACCAATTTAACTTGGTCTTTATTTGCACCCATATAACCTAAACCAGCAGTTTCATCGATAATTGATGCATCTGCATCACCAGAAATTACAGCTTGAATTGCAAAGTTAAAATCATCAAATGCTTTAACTTTGTCTTCGCCTAATTCAGCAACTGCAAACTCATAGTTTGTAGTTCCTTTTTGTGTTGCAACTATGTAATCTCCACTTTTAAGATCATCAATGCTTTTAATATCGTCATTACCAACTGCTACAAGCACTCTTTGAGCAAGATTTATGTAACCATCAGAGAAATCAATAATTTTGTCTCTTTCTTCGGTAATTGTGATTCCATCACCAGCGACCATAAATTGTCCATCAGCTACGGCTTGAATCATTCCATCCCACGCTGCTGGTACATACACAGGGACAAAATTCATCAGTTCCCCCATATGATTAAATACATCATAATCCCAACCTTTTGCTACACCATCAGATGCATCAATATAGTTGAATGGTAAATATGCATTTTCTACTGCAAATGTAAATTCACAACCACCCAAATCAGGTAATCCATTTTCTCCAGTAGTAATTTCTACTTCATCACAAGGAACTGCTGTTGTTGAACAAGCTGCAGCGACCATTGCTAAAATAAAAATTAACAGGAGTGATTTTTTTGTTTTCACTTAATAAACCTCCAGTGTCTTAAGTTTAAAGTATTGCATAAATATACAAATAAATGAATTTTTATTCAATAATTTTATTCATCTAATGTATTTTTATAATTTGGTTGCCTTTTTTCAAAAAAAGCAGTCATTCCTTCTACAACATCTTGGTGTTGAAATCTACTATTTTGATTTACAGTTTCATTTTCTATTGATTTCTCAAAAGTTAAATTTAATCCATCTCTAATTTGTTGTTTAACCATACAAATAGATATAAAACTTTGTTCATTTAATTTTTCTATTAATTCTTTAAATACAGTGTCCATATTTTCAGCGTTAGTAAGTTTGTACAAAACTCCCAATTTGTTTAATTCTTCACCATTAATTTCATTCGATGTCATCATTAATTCTTTTGCTTTTTGTATGCCAATTATTCTTGGCAATACCCAAGAACCTCCAAAATCAACAACTAATCCTCTTCTAACAAAAACCTCAATAAATCTTGTTTCAGGTGTAGCAATAATAAAATCGCTTAAAAGCATCATGTTTGCTCCAGCACCAGCTGCAATTCCATCAACAAGTGAAATAATCGGTTTTTTACAATTCCACATTTTTACAGCAGCTTTTGAAACATCATCCATTAGCGCACTGACAGTCTCTCCCAACTGAGCACCTGCAGAATAGTTTCCATTAATATGCTTTATGACTAAGTACTTTAAGTCACTATTTTCAAATGATTCAATTTCTTCTTGTAGATTTATCCAATCTTCTGCACTTATAGCGTTACGAGCTTTTTCATCATTGAATTGTAAAAATTTAATCTCGTTTACGATATTTGATTCAAGTGTCATATAAGAAAGTTTAATACAAATCTATTTAGAATGTAGTTATGGGATTTGATCCGAACAAACCTTACAAAGCTAATAAGACAGACTACTTAAATATTATTGCAGCGTTGTTACTTACTATTATTGTTGTCATTTGGGCATTAAGTTAAAAGATTTACGATGAATATCTGAAAGACCATATTTTTGAATAGCTAATCTATGCTCTTTAGTTCCATAACCTTTGTTTTTTTCGAATGCATATTTGTTATACTTATTTGATATCTCAACCATAAATTTGTCTCTAAGAACTTTTGCAATAATACTTGCAAGAGCGATAGGCCTACAATTATCTTCACCTCTAATAAGTGAAACAGCATTAAATTTTGATATCTTAAAATGATCAACATATACAATATCTCCATGATGGAATATTGAAGAAATAGAATCCTCTAAAACTTTTTCATTTGCCAATTTTATTCCATAAAGATCTATAAATTTGTTATCACGTTCCATGTAGGAGAATTCAATTTCATTTTTCTGAACTAATTCAAAAATAGAATTCCTTTTTTTTGGAGACAATTTTTTTGAGTCTTTTACATCTGCCAGCAAACTTATATGATGATAATTTACTCTGACAGAAGCTGCTCCGATTGGGCCAGCAAAAGAACCTCTTCCAACTTCATCACTGCCGATAATATACTTGTCAGGATTTGATTTCCAAATTTTATCTTCAATCATCTAATTTCTTAAAATTTTCAAATGGATATATCAAATATATTGCTTTGCCAATGATATTACTAATAGGTATAGTTCCAATATATCTAGAATCTTGACTATTGGGTCTATTGTCACCCAATACAAATATCTCATTATCAGGAATTACAAAAGTTTCATTTTTGAAGTTCACTCCCTCATTTATATTAGGTATATAAAATTTTGAACTGTTAACAAATACCTCACCATTTTCAAATATTTCAACAACATCTCCACCTACCCCCACTACTCTTTTTATTAGTGCTGCATTTTCTTGTGAATTAACATCGTTAATTTTCCAGATTTGAAGTTCATCAAAATATTGCTGCAAAATACTTTCTGAATAATCAGAGTTAATATTATGAAAAACCACAATATCCCCACTACTAATATCAAACTGTACAATTGTATCTTTTAAAACAAGAACTCTATCATCTGTTTTTAGTGTAGGCTCCATTGAGGTTGTGGGAATGAAGTATATTTGTAACAACAACGTCCTGACTAATGTTGCTACGAGTATCGCTAGAACAATAGTCGTAATTGGTTTTAGTAATTTTTTGATAATAATTTAATAATAATTAATTAATTACGATCTTCTTTAATTTTTGCAGATTTACCTACACGATCACGTAGGTAATATAGCTTTGAACGCCTTACTTTACCTTTTCTAATAACTTCAATTGAATCAATAATTGGTGCATGGACAGGAAATATTCTTTCTACGCCGACCCCAAACGACAGTTTTCGAACTGTGATAGTTTTGTTAATGCCTACATTATTGATAGCTATAATCACACCTTCAAATGTTTGTATTCTTTCCCTATTGCCTTCAGATACTTTAACATTTACTTTTACAGTATCTCCAGAATTAAAATCTGGTAAATCTTGTTTTAAATAATCTTTTTCGATATTTTCGATTAAATCCATAAGCTCTCCAAGAGTGAATTATATAAGTAAATATACTTTATATGTCTTTTAAATTATTCTTTTTCCACTCTTCAATATCTTTATGATTGCCTGATAATAAAACTTCAGGGACTGACAAATCATTGAATGTTTCAGGCCTTGTATAGACAGGAAAATCATATTTGTTATCAGTAAATGTCTCAAATTTTAATGAATCTGGATTTCCTAATACACCTGGAATCCTTCTTATTAAAGCTTCGAGGATATACATAGCTGGAATTTCTCCTCCAGAAATAACAGCATGTCCCACAGATATTTTATAATCTGCATGGATGTCTAAGATTCTTTGGTCAAAACCTTCATATCTTCCTGCAATTAAATTTATGGAATTAAATGATAATAATTTAATCAATAGAGTTTCATCCAACTGCTCTCCTGATGGTGTTAGAAAAACATTAACTTCTGCATTTGATGAGTTAATCGCATTATCTAATGGCTCAGGCATTAATACCATTCCAGGTCCCCCACCATATGGGGCATCATCTACTTGTTTATATTCACCAATTCCAAAATCCCTTAAGTTTGTTGTTTGAATATTTACCAGCTGATTTTTAATAGCTTGTCTAACAATCCCTATATTTTTCCACTCCTCAATTAAATTTGGGAAAAGTGTAATGACATTATATGTATTCATAAATATTTGATTAAAGTTTTAGGATCTTTAAATTCTGTATAAAGCGTGTTTCTTAATACAGGTATTTTGTTGAAATTTTCAATCAAATCTACAAATTGCTGTTCTGTAGTTTCCTGACCATGATCAGCACCAGAAGCCCTACTGATATTTTCATTAATTAATGTGCCTCCTAAATCGTTAACACCAGCATTTAACAATTTACCAGCACCCTCATGTCCGAGTTTGACCCAACTTGCCTGTATATTATTAATTAGATTTGAAAAATATATTCGAGCAAGTGAATGAATTAAGACAACTTCATCCCACGAAGGACCTGGCATACTTTTTCCTTGCAAATAAATAGGAGATCCCATATGTACAAAAGGTAGAGGTACAACTTCTGTAAAACCACCTGTTTTTAATTGGATATTCTTTATTAGGGAAAAATGATTTACCCATGAATCTATATCATCTATATGTCCGAACATGATAGTAGCTGTTGACTTCAATCCTAAACCGTGTGCTACTTCCATCACATACGCCCATTGAGATGATGTTATTTTATCTGGGCACAAATATTTCCTGACTCTATCGTCTAATATTTCAGCTGCAGTTCCCGGCAAGGTATTCAGACCAGCATCTAATAGAAGTTTTAAATATTCTTCAATACTCAAATTTATTGTCTCAGCACCTTGCCATATTTCTAGTGGTGTAAAGCCGTGAATGTGCATGTCTGGAGTAGTTTGTTTTATTTCTTTTACCATATTCAAATAAAATTCACCAGTGTAATCAGGATGTATACCACCTTGCAAACATACTTCTGAAGCTCCCATTTCAAAAGCTTCAGTGGTTCTGTCTACTACTTCTTGGATATCAATAGAGTACGGTTTTTCTTTACGATTAAAACTTTTTGGACCTTTTGAAAATCCACAAAAACCACATTTATAATAACATTGGTTTGTATAGTTAATATTTCTGTTCTTAACAAAAGATACTTTGTTCCCATTTTTAAGAAAATTTAATTGATTCGCAACACTGGCAATATCATTAATTTTTTCACCTGCAGTATTGAATAAAATTTTTAATTCTTCATCATTAATTTGATAACCATTTAGCACGCTATTTAAAATCTCGTCTATTTGAAAATGTTTGATTTGACTTTTATTGTTGTAAACAAAATTATTTAGCTTCGGTATTGATTTTCCGCCTCCAGGAAACCAATCAGTTTTTTCTCGTCTAAATCCTCGCACATTTCGTGTACTTAAATATCTAAAGAAACGTTCTTTAGAAAATTCATTCCTTGCCTCATCAATTGAAAAAACTGGGGATAACAATGTTCTTTCATAAAAATTGAAGCCCTCAATTTTTTGTAATTCATCAATTTGTGATGAACTCCAGTCTCTTAGCAATAAATCAGAAATTCCATTATTAATGTACTCAACCGCTGCATCAATAGTATCAACGTATGCTGTTGTTATAAATTTTGTTTTTGTGTTTATTGCTTTTAAAAAATTAATATCTGATGGATTTGAAACCAGTACAGTGTAGGGCTTTACTCTATCGATAACTTCAAGTGAAATTTCTTTATTGTTTTTAAAATCATAAACAATTCTTTTCGGATTGATGCCTATAAAATTTTTCCAATTATTGTCATTAATTATCCAACAATCGGAATCTAAACCTGCATCTTTAGATAAAGTTTGAAAATCTTTCTTATGTATTTCATTAATATCAAGTTCTAGTTCGCTTTTAATTAAGAAAGCAGATGTACCCTCTTTCCTTCTAGAATTTAAATAAATTTCATTGTTATTATCGCATGGTCTTATTCTTAAAAAAGAAATATTATTATTCATTTGAATCTTTTGGATATCCATCTGTATCAATAATATTATTAACTTTTTCAAAAATTTCGTCATTTAACCATTCTTTTTTTATATATTCTGGATATACAGGAAGTCTCTTTTTGAGTACCTGTCCAGTAGCTGAAGTATCATTTTTTAATTTATTAATATTTGGCCAGAGGTGATCAGGGTTTACCCAATCTATTGTCAAAGGCGAAATCCCACCAAGATCATTTATTCCACTCATGAGAAATAAAGTTATGTCTGGTGATAAATTAGGTGGAACTTGGATTGAAATATGAGATGGAGAATATATTCTAGTTGTCGCAATTATTCTTAAAAATAAATCATTCGTAATTTCAGAATTATTTTTCATAATCGTATTTTTTTTAGCTCTAAAATTTTGAAGAATCACCTCTTGAATAGCCTTATTGTTTTGTATCAATAAAATGAGATTTGTAACATCATCTACCACTTCATCAGCGGTAGAAGTAAGCCCTAAGAGGAGTCCTGTGGTTACGGGGTACATTGCTTGAAGAGCATTTTCTAGAGATTTAATTCTAAGATCAATAAATTTGGTTTGAGTTTTGTAATGAGGTTGTCCCTTATCATATATATTTTTTGAAAATGTTTCAATCATTAAGCCGCCGGATGGTGAATATTTTTTTAACTCTTTAATTTCTTTAAAACTCATCAATCCAGGATTTGCATGCGGAAATAATGTAAATGTTTCGTTTACTTTTTGCATCGAGCTGACTAAATAATCATGGGTTGAAGAAAATCCAAGTAGCTTAAGTTGAGTCAATGCATAGTCCCATTTTAATTCAGGCTTATCCCCTAATGTAAATAAAGCCTCATAACAACCGGCTTCTTCGCCAGCACCAGCAATGCTTATTACTTCATCTTCGTTTAAATACGTTCCCCCTTCATTTGGTGATTTAACAAAAGTGCAATAACCACAACTATCTCTACACATAGTTGTAAGCGGTATGAATACTTTTGGGCTGTAGGTTATTGTATTCCCAAAATTACTTTTTTTTCTATCAAATGCTTTAGTAAGCAAATCTTCAGTTGGTTCAGATCCAAAAATTGAATCGTGAATATTTCTTCTTAATTCTCTCATGCTTTGTGTTTTTAAGGTATATTATTAGTTGATTGTAACAACAATTACTCATTAGTTTTGTGAGGGTTAATGACAAACGTATCACTTGTTGGTTTTGGAAGAATAGGTAGAGATCTATTTAGACAAACATTGGGAGACAAAGAAATTAACATAGTCTCAATATCTGATACCGCAGATAAAAAAAACTTAATTTATTTGCTCAAATATGATTCAATATACGGAAAATTAAATGCTGATATCCATGAGACTGAAAAAGGTATTGTTGTAGATAATAAAGAAATCATATTTAACTCTTGGAAGGGTGGAAATGAAGCAGATTGGGAAGCAATTGCAACAGATGTTGTAATACTTGCAACTGGTAAACCAAAAACAAAAGAAGAAGTTGATATACATTTATCAAAAGGGTGTAAAAAAGTAATAATTGCTTCTACACCAGAAAACTTTAAAGATATTCAAATTTATGTACCTGGTGCAAACGATGAATACACTGACTTTAATTCTGATGTGTTTTCACTTGGATCGAATACTGCAAATGCTGTTGCACCGATACTAAAGGCTTTAAATAAAGATGTAGGCGTCGAAAGAGCTTTTTTAACAACTGTACATGGATATTCAAACTCAAACAGATTAGCTGATGTAGCTGGTGAAGGTTTTAGACTAAATAGGGCTGCTGGAGAAAATATAATACCTAGTATTACTAAATCATCCGAAGTAATTGTAAATGTACTTCCCTTTTTAAAAAATAAAATAGCATCCTCATCAATGACAGTTCCGATTCCTGATGGAAGTACAGTAGACCTAACAATAGATATTACAAAAGAAACGACTATTGAAGAAATAAACAATCTCCTTAAAAATTATTCAGAAAATGAGTTAAAAAACATAATCGGAATTACATACGACCCAATCGTTTCATCTGATGTAGTCGGAAGCACACTTTCTGGCCTGATAGATGGTCTTGCTACAATGGGTATTAATAATAAGAAAATAAAATTAATAATTTGGTTTGATAACGGTTGGGGTTACGCTTCAAGAATAATAGACACCATTAAACGATTAGGACAAGAGCTTTAAATGGGTAACGTAGCTATAAATGGTTTTGGAAGAATTGGAAGATCAATTCTCAGGATTATTGTAGAAAATGATTCTGATATAAATGTCGTGGCAATAAATGATTTAGGAAACTACGAAAATCTTGCTTACTTGCTTAAACATGACTCAGTAATGGGAATATTAGATAGTAATGTGAGCGTTGCTGGGGACAAATTAATTGTAGATGACAGGTCAATTCAATTGACTTCAATTAAAGACCCTGCGGACCTTCCATGGAAAGAGATGAATGTTGATGTTGTTGTTGAATCTACTGGAATATTCAGAGATAGTGAATCATTAAATAAACATCTTGATGCCGGAGCTAAAAAAGTATTACTAACTGTACCTCCTAAAGATGATATAGATGCAACAATTGTCCTCGGGGTAAATGATAGTGATCTTAAGCCTGAGGATAAAATAGTATCAAATGCATCTTGCACTACAAACTGTTTAGCACCTATAGCAAAAGTTTTAGATGATAATTTTGGAATTATATCCGGATTAATGACCACAGTACATGCATATACTAATGACCAAGCATTAGCTGAAACTACCCATAGTGACTTTAGAAGAGGACGTAGTGCAACACAGAATATTATCCCAACATCAACAGGTGCAGCAAAAGCTGTTGGTATGGTACTTCCAGAACTTAATGGAAAACTAGATGGGATGGCAATGAGAGTGCCTGTTCCTGATGGGAGCGTTGTTGATCTCGTCGTTGAATTAGAAAAAAAAGTCTCTATAGATGATATCAACAAAGCAGTTAAGAATGCTGCAGACAATGAGTTGAACGGAATATTAGAGTATTCTGAGGTGCCTCTTGTATCTACAGATATTTTAAATAATCCGCACTCAAGTATATATGATGCTTCTTCAACTCAGCTACTAGAAGGTAATCATGTAAAAGTAGTTTGCTGGTATGACAATGAGTGGGGATATTCAAACAGAGTTGTAGATTTAATTGGAAACTTACTAAACAATGGATAAAGAATTACCAGTTGCACCAAAGGCTATTGGAAATTATGTAACATATAAAAAAGTTGGAAATTATATATATACATCTGGTCACGTTCCATTTACTGATAAGAAAAAATTTCAAGGAAAGATACCTTCTGAGGTATCAATGGAAGATGGTTATGAAGCTGCTTCACTATGTGCTGAATTAACTATATCTACACTTTTAGCAAATGGTGAAATTGAAAATCTACAGCCAGTAAATGTATTAGGGTTCGTAAATGCTGATAATGGTTTTCAAGATCATGCAAAAATATTGAATGGTTTTACAGATAAGCTTGCAGAGTATTTTGATAAAAAGTCAACACGATCTGCTGTTGGGGTTGCCAGCTTACCACTGAATGCATCAGTGGAAGTTCAATGTATTTTTGTGTATGAGTAAATTAATTGGAATCTCAACTGGAATAAAAGATGTTCAAATGGCGCCTGGAAATATTCCATCTGTTGTAATAAACAATGATTTTATAAACTTATGTAACAAATTTGGGAATACTGCGATAGTTATTGGTCCACAAAATGATAACCTGGAAATTGATGCTGCAAAATTTGATGCTTTGATAATTTCTGGAGGTGGAGATATTAATCCAGAAAGGTATAATCAAAAAATTGATTCTAAAACAATTCGAATATCAGACAATAGAGATTCTACTGAATTGAATCTACTGAAATCTGCAGAAAAAAACAATGTTAAAACTCTTGCAATATGTAGAGGACATCAATTATTAAATGTTTATAAAAAAGGTACTTTATATCAAGATCTGGGTGATTCAGGTTTTAAAGACATCGAGCACGATAAACCTTTCGAAGATGCTCGATCTCACATTCATGATATTGAAGTTTACGAAGACTCAAAACTATATGAAATAATTCAAGAAAAAAATATAATGGTAAATTCTATACATCATCAAGGCATCGATAAATTAGGTGAAGATTTAAAAATTACTGCAAAATCAAATGATGGTGTTATAGAAGGAATAGAAACTACTAATGAATGGAATGCTATTGGTATTCAATGGCATCCAGAGAATATGATAGAAGATAAATACAGTAATTTAATTTTTGACTGGTTAAATAGTTAGGTTGTCATTAATTAAAACAAGTTCATCATTCTGATAGGAAAAAAACTTATCGTTATAAGGAATAGGAAAATCAGTTAAATTAGAAACTTCGCAAAAAGTAAAGTTTTGAGAAAAATTAAATCCTTGTAAAACTAAATCTGATTTGCCTAAGTTTTTATTTATGAAAAATCCAGGCCAAGGTAACTTACAATCATTCAAAAAATCATTTTTATATTTATCTGAAATAAAGACAACCTTATCCCTAAATCTCTCAATTGACTCTATTGTGTCAAAATCTTTAAATTTAATTAGATTTCTATCTTTTAAGTGGGTTTTAAAATTCTCAACTACTAGTTCTTCATTACCAACTTGCATTGATATATTGCTTAAGTCAAATCTTCTAAAAAAATTGTCTATATTTATATATTGAAATCCACTTAGGGAGTGAGGTTTACCTAATTTAGCAACTTGATATAAAGTATTTTTAGTCAATAAATTCTACGCTAGATTGAAGACCTTCTTCATCTGCTGCTGCTTGAGCTACTGTACGAATCGCTCTGGCAACTCTTCCTCTTTTACCAATAACTCTCCCCATATCATCTGGAGAAGTTCTAACTTCAATTGTTACATTTTCATCATCTGAATCTGCAATATCAACTTTTACAGACTTCGTGTCTTCAACAATTTGAGTAACAATATATTCAACTACATTTTTTACAATTGAACCTGCGGCCATAAATTATTCCTCTTCTGTTTCTTCTGAAGATTCTTCAGAAGTTTCTTCTTGAGTAGCTTCTTCTTTCTTTTTATTTGCCTTTGAACTACTTTTAACTTTTTCTGCAGGCGGAGTAGGAATAGAAACAACCTCTCCCTTTGATGATCGCCACTGAGCCCATGCCCCAGAAATTTCTAACAATTTTTGTGCACGCTCTGATGGCTGAGCTCCCTTGTCTAACCATGACACAGCTTTGTCGACATTTATATCAACTTTTGAAGGGTTATGATGTGGATCATAGTAACCCAAGTCTTCAATAAACTTTCCATCTCTTGGTGAGCGAGAATCAGCAACAACTACTCTGTATGTTCTATTCTTTTTCTTACCTCTTTGAGCAAGTCTTATTTTTACAGGCATTAATTTCCTTTTTTAAATAGCAATACATTATATTACATTAAGTAAATCATAAAATGTACTTTTATTAGATTAACTTCTTAATAAAAATAACTAGAAAAGATTTAATGTTTTGCTAACCTGATTTTTAATGCAAGTAATTGAATTATCTCACCCACTTAAATCCCACTATTTAACAATACTTAGAAATGAAAATACAAACAGTGAAGAATTTAGATCATATGCAACCAAGCTTTCATATTTACTTTTTATTGAGGGTACTAAAAATATTTCTTTGAAAGAAAAAAATATAACTACGCCATTAGTAGATACTAAGGGTTATGAAGTAGAAAACGACAGTGTTGCAATTTCAGTTCTGAGAGCAGGACTTGGTTTAATTGATGGTGTTAAAGAGCTTTTACCAAATGTTTCATTTGGTTATATTGGTGTTCAAAGAAATGAAGAAACTGCAGAACCTGAATATTATTATGAAAATTTACCTGATTTAAATAACAAAAACGTTTTTATATTAGAACCCATGCTTGCCACTGGTGGTTCTCTATCTTTTGCTATTAATAAAGTGAAGGAACAAAAACCAAAAGATATTATTGCTCTAACTGTTATTTCTGCCCCTGAAGGTATTCAACGATTAGAAAAAGAGCATCCAGATGTTACATTAATAACAGGTAATATTGACGAAAAATTAAACGAAAGTTGGTATATAGTTCCAGGCCTTGGAGATATGGGAGATAGGCTTTTTGGTACAACTTAATGAAAAGATGTTTTCTTGTAGTTATTGATTCATTAGGTGTTGGTGAAGCTCCTGATGCGGATAAATATGGTGATTTAGGAGCAAATACTCTCTCAAATGTTGCAAATGCTGTTGGTGGTGTCAATTTACCAACTATGGAAAAGCTAGGTTTTGGAAAAATTACAAAAGTTAAAAATATGAATTCTAACCATATTGCAACAGTCGGAAGATTATCGGAAAAGTCGATCGGAAATGATTCTACTACTGGACATTGGGAGCTTGCAGGTTTGATCACCAAAAAAGATTTTTCAACTTATCCCAAGGGATTTCCTCAGGATTTAATTCACTCAATTCAAAAAGAAGCAAATATTGAATTTATAGGTAATAAACATGCATCTGGTACTGAAATATTAAATGAACTTGGAAAAGAACATCTATCATCAGGAAAATTAATATTGTATACTTCTGGTGATTCAGTTTTTCAAATTGCTGCTCATGAAAAAATTTGTTCTGTTGAGAAACTTTACAAAATATGCGAGATTTCAAGAAAATATTGTGATGAATACAATATCGGAAGAGTAATAGCTAGACCATTTGTTGGAACATATGGCAATTTTTTCAGAACTTATGATAGAAAAGATTTTGGCATGAATCCCCCAGGCGAAACAATTCTTAGTTATTTATTTAAAAATAATCTTTCTACTTATGGAATTGGTAAAATCAGTGATTTATTTGGAGAAATGTATTTAACGACTGCTGTACATACTGAGGGTGACTCAAATGGACTTGAATACCTTCATGATGAAGCAAAAAATGGTAGTCATGATTTTGTATTTGTTAATTTAGTTGATTTAGATATGCTGTACGGTCATAGAGAAGACCCAAAAGGGTATTACGAGGGATTAAAACTAATAGATAGAAAAATTCAAGGAATTTTAGATGTAATGAGTGAAAACGATCTAATAATATTTACAGGTGATCATGGTACAGATCCAACAGACGGTAAAACAGACCATTCAAGAGAATATGTTCCGATGGTTGCTTATAAAAAAAATGGTAAAAGTGAATATATTGGTGATCTTGATGGTTTTTATAATGTAGCTTCAACGATATGTGATTTTTTTGAATTAAGTAATATATTTCCAGGCAAAAGCTTTTTAAATCAAATTTAACTTATTAACCTAATATCAAATGATTGAAAAAATAACACAGTCTAAAGCCTTCATCTCAGAAATCATTGAAGGAAAAACTATAGAATCTGTGATTGTATTAGGATCTGGAATGAGTGGTTTTGAAGAAAACTACAAACACTTATATCAGTTAAATTATTCTGAAATACCAAATTTTTTACAACCTTCTATCGATGGTCACTCTGGGAAATTAAGTATTGTAGATATTGAGGGAAAAATAACTGCAATTCTTTCTGGTCGTGCACATTTTTATGAAGGTTATCCTATTCAGGAATTAGTGATACCAATAAGAACATTTATATCGCTTGGAGCAAAAACTCTAATTCTTACAAATGCCGCTGGAGGAATTTCTTCAAAATATACTCCTGGTGATATTGTTGCGATTACTGACCATATTAATTTAACTGGTGATAATCCATTAATTGGTAAAAACTTAGAAGAATTTGGACCAAGATTTCCAGATATGTCTAACGTTTACAATTCTGAATTGTTGACGCTAGCAGAAAAAGTAGCTGAAAATCATTTTGAGTTTAAAACAGGTGTATATGCTTGGTTTACTGGTCCTTCTTATGAAACACCTGCGGAGGTAAATTTTGCTAAGAATATTGGAGCTGATTTAGTTGGAATGTCAACTGTTCCTGAAGCAATTGTAGCCAAGCATGCAGGTATAAAAACTGTAGCTTTTTCATTAGTTACAAATTTAGCAGCTGGAATAAGCGAGAATCCTTTAGATCACAATGAAGTAATTGAAATTGCTGAAGAATCTAAAGTAAAACTTCAGAACTTTATGCAAGAATTTTTGTCTGAAATAAATATCAGTAATAATTAATTCTAATTAATATAAAATCTATGAATATCACTGTATGCGCTAAACAGATTCCGGATCCAGCAAACGAGACATCATATGATAACGGGATTATCGTCAGGCCTGAAGAACAAGTTTTAGATGATACTGACAGGTATGGTATTGAGGTAGCACTTCAGTTAAAAGAAAAGTTTGATGCTGAAGTTACGATTATTTCTATGGGTCCCGCAGGAACTATGAAAGGCTTGCAACAAGCATTACAGATGGGTGCAGACAAAGCTTTATATGTAGATGATGACTCTTTAAAAGGTGCTAATTCTTTAATGACAGCTAATGTTTTAAGTGAACTCGCAAAAACAACCAACGCAGATATTGTTATTTTTGGTACCGAATCTACTGATGGTTATTCAGGAACGGTTCCGCAGCAAGTTTCAAGATTTTTGAACTTAAATTGTATATCTTATGTTAAAGCCATAGAAATTGGTGACGATGTATCACTTACTAGGCAAACATCAGAGGGATCCGAAAAAGTAAAAATGCCACAAAATTGTGTTATATCAGTAACTGCTGGAGGTGTAGAACCTAGATATCCAAATTTTAAAGATATTATGGCTGCAAAGTCTAAACCAATAGAAAAAGTCGAGTTAAGCACACTAAACATCACGACCGAACAGAACTTAGAATTTATGAGCATTGAAGCACTTGAAAATTCAAAAAATGGTGAAAAAATTACTGATGAAGGTGAAGCCTTCCAAATTATTGTGGACAAACTTAAGGAGTTAAAAGTTATATGAAAACTTTAATATTGGGTGAAATTTTAAATGAAACACTAAGTAGTGGGACATTAGAAATAATTAAAAAAGCACAAGACGAAAATCTTGATTTTCAAGTTATAACAATAGGAAGTAGTGATGCTCCAAAAATTGGTTCCGAATCTTTTAAGCAAACTTATATCAAAAGGAGTAGTGAATCTTTACAATTTGGTAACGTAACAGATTTGATTACAAAAATTGTTAATGATGAAGGTATAAATCTGATCTTAGGGTCATCCACATATCTTTGTAGAGATCTGATTTCTTTTATCTCTGTAGACTTAAATTCAAGTCCTGTATCAAATGTTATCGATTTTGAAATTAATGGAGATGCTGTTTCAACAATCAATTCCATAAATGGCGGTGAAAGTTTATATAAATCAAAGATTGCATCTAATCATTCGCTTTTATTAGTAAGACCAAAATCTTTTGAACCCGCTGATGTTGAATTAAATGATAATTTTGAAACTATTGATGTAGAAAATTCTGATGTTGCTATTTTTGACATTTATAAAGAGGAAAAAACTGGACCGCAATTGGAAGATTCAAAAGTGGTGATTTCAGCTGGAAGAGGAATGGTAGATAAAGAAAATTTAGTTATTGTTGAAGAATTAGCATCAAAATTAAACGCAGCTATTGGAGGAACTAGAGCAATAGTAGATGCAGGATGGATGCCATATTCACAGCAAGTAGGTCAAACAGGTAAAACAGTGAAACCGGATGTTTACATTGCCTGTGGAATATCTGGAGCTACGCAACACCAGGTGGGGATGAAAGATTCAAAATTCATAATTGCAATTAACAAAGATGAAGAGGCACCAATATTTCAATTAGCTGATTTAGGTATTGTTGGTGATACTTTAAGTGTTATTCCTAAAATTAATCAAAACCTTTAAAATTTAAAATTATAAGGAAGTATTTCGTCAAAGGTATATTCTTTATAACCATCTTTATCAACAACAATTACGTTCTTTGTGTCAAATTCAGCTAATCTCTGACGTGAAATTCCACATGGAAATATTGCAGTGTCTGATTCGGCATCAATACATGCAACCGCAATTGTTTCAATACTCTTTTCACCTTCTGATATAGCTTTAACAACTGCAACATCTTCCGCACAAACTGTTGCTGGATATGATGCATTTTCAATATTGCAACCAGTATATATATTTCCAGAATCGGTAATCAGTGCTGCACCAACTCTAAAATTTGAATATGGTGCATATGCTTTTTCTGCAATATTTCTAGCTAAATCAGCTAAGTCGCTATTTTTCATTAGTACCTATTAAACTTTCAAAATCTTCTTTTGTCTTTGTGAACACTCTAGATCCAGAACCTGGCTCCATAGTGACACCGTATAATACATCTCCAGCATGCATGGTTTGTTGTTGATGTGTAACGATTATGTATTGTGCATCTTCTTTTATTTTATCGAGCAAATTAATCATTCTGTGAAGATTTGCATCATCAAGAGCTGCTTCAACTTCATCTAAAATATAAAATGGACTTGGGAAGGATTTAAATATTGAAAATAGAAATGCAATTGCAGCCAATGATCTCTCTCCACCAGATAATAATGAAAGTTTTTTGACTTTCTTGCCTCTTGGTTGTACTGATATCTCTATGCCAGTCTCTAAAATATTTGTTTTATTAGTGAAGGAAAGTGACCCTTTACCCCCTGGAAATAATGTTTCAAATATTTCAGAAAAATGTACAGATATAGAATTAAATGATGATTCTATTCTGAATTCTATTTCAGTTTCTACTTCTTTAATGTTTAACAACAACTCTTTTTTTGAAAGCTGTAAATCATCGATGGTAGACTGTATTTCTTCATATCTGAGATTTAAAGAATCGAAATCTTCTTTTGCTAGGTAATTGACAGTACCTATCTCTTCTAACTTTTTTTCAAGAAGTTTAATTTCATTTTCTAATTCACTTTGATTTGCAGCAATAATTTCATATTGATTAATTTCATCAATATTCAAACCATATATATTTACTAAATTAGAGTAATGATTGGCCTTAGAAATTTCCGTTTCAGATTTTTTGATTGCTACATTGGTTAACTTATCTTTTGTATTGAAAAGCTCATTATTTAAATTTTCAATTTGTTCATCTATTCTTTCAATTTTCTTATTAGAATTTCCATATTTCTGGTCAAATTTTTCAGATTCTATTTCTAATTTATTAGAAGTTGAGTTTGTAAACTCTATAAAAGTTTTTGCAGAATTGATTATTTCAGATAACTGTGACTTCTGATGTAATTTATCAATTCCCTCAAGATTCTTTTTTACAATATTTAATTCAGTATTCTGATTAGAAAGATTTTTTATTCTTTCTTGAGATGTAATAAGTTGATTACTAATAAGATTTATATCTTGTTCTAATTGTTTAAGTTTATTTTCTAGCTCATCTTTTTGTTTGTTTACATCAGATTTAAATTCTTCTTTATGAAAAATATTTGAAAGGAGCTCTTCTTTCTTGAGTAGTTCAGAATTTAAATTTTCAGAATCCGAATTAATTTTGATAATATTATTTTTATTAATGTCTAATTCTCTTTTTATTATTTTTTTCGTATAAGCCGGAAATTCTTCAACTACATCTTTTGGAATTTGATACGATTCTAATTTTATGTTTAAATCATTTAACAAAGACTCTGAAATTTGTAGATCTTCTTCCCACTTTGAAAATTCTGTTTCAAAAAGTTGTAAATCTTTATTGGTAATATCAATTGATTGTCTAATTTGTTTGATTTCACTTTCTAATACTGCTTCATTTACCTCTGTAGAAGCAGATAGTTTTTTAATAATCTCTTCTATTTGATATTTTATGTCTTCATTTTGATTTTCTAAATTAGTTAAACTCTGCTTTTTATCCATCAACTGAGAGGTGAGCATTGATATTTGATTATTATTTTCATTTATTTTATTAATAGTTTTATAAAGCTCTTCGGAAGCTTTAATCTCTTCACGTTCTAAATTATCTTTTCTCTCATTTGCAACTTGAGCTAAAGACCTAAGTTGCTCAGATAGATTTATAAATTTTCCAGAATAATCTTTAAATGTTGAACCTATTGAGTATCCATCGCCAAGTTCGTTATTTATCTGACCTTTTTGGTCTTTTAATGTATTTATTTTTTTATCAATATCTGCAAGATTTTGATCTAAGAAATTTTCTTCAATTGCAAAACTTTTATATTTATCATCAAATTTTCTGAACATCATAACATTCAGTTCAATAACTTTACTCTTTAAGAGCACTGTACTCTCTTCATGTATTCTTGCTTTTTCTGCTTGATCTTGAAGAGGTTTAAGTTGTTTTCTAATCTCACGAAGAACATCTTTTGCTCTCTTAATTTCTTTCTCGCCAGATTCAATTCTTTTTAATGATTTTTCTTTCTTAACTCTTAGTGGAAGAATTCCAGCTGCCTCTTCAATGGTTGTTCTGTGATCTTCAGGTTTAGAATTCAAAATTTCAGCTATTTGCCCCTGGGAAATAATGATATGTTGCTGCTTTCCAATTCCAACATCATTTAAAAATTCTTGAATATCTAACAAACGGCAATTTAATCCGTTCATAAAATATTCTGATGTACCATCCCTAAACAATTTTCTCCCAATAGATATTTCAGAATTTCCATTGAATAATTTTTCATCCACTTCAAAATTCAAGTAAACTTCTGCAAAACCTTTTTTAGACAACTTTTCAGTACCAGCAAATATGACATCTTCCATTTTATTGGTTCTTAATGTTGCTGGACTTTGAGTACCTAATACCCAAGAAATTGCATCAACTACATTGGATTTACCAGAACCATTAGGTCCAACAATTACATTGACTTTATTTGAAAAGTCAACAGTAGTTTTTTCATAGAATGACTTAAAGCCATTAATATTTAAAGATTTTAAATACATTATTTACCCTGTTGTTAATTTAATAATAGTAAATAATAGAATAATATGCTTTAAATTGAAAAAATTTAAGAAACAGTTATCGTGACTGCCTTAGTGTTTTGAGTATTTAAACTATAAAGATTGCTTAAATATTGAAAGGGTTTTTCATTAACCATTCCTATTTCTTTTAAGTATTTAGTTGCAGCTAAATCTACGCCCCTTTTACTTCCATCAATACATTTAAACAAATATGATTCTTCGTTGTTTGTAACAAATAGAACACCTTCTGCACCAGATTTAGCTAGTACTGTTTTGCTTGAATTGAGAATGATATTTGTGTCTGTTCGATTTTCACCGCCAATAAGTAGTGGGTTTGTATGGTAAGAATTAAACATATCAGACCAATTATTAGAGTATTCTGTATTTTTTATCTTATTAACCGCTTTTAAAAAACTATCAGTTCGTAAATGTATTGCGGGAAGGCCACATCCGTCTGTGCCAAAACCAATATCATTATCAGAAAAAATAAATTGAAAGAACTCTTTAACTATCGATTGTGTCTTACTTTTCAAGGTATGATAAATTGTGTTATCCTCATTAAGAATTTTTGAAAATAAAAGCATAGCAAGGTGTTTTCCTGAGCAGTTATGGTGTAATTTTGTAAATTCTTTATTATTTTGAAGTAAATTATCAGCGGTAAGTTCATGAAATGGTCTTTGTTTTCCACAAACTAACCTTTCAAGATCTAAATCATATTTATTTGCAATTGCTTTAATTAATTCTGTATGAATTTCTTGACCAGAATGAGAAGATGAAAATATAGCAATTTCTTCACTTGTTAATAATAAATTTTGATTTTGAGCTTCATAAAGAAGAGGAATGAGTTGAAAAGGTTTCACTGCTGATCTTGGAAAAAAATAATCATATTCTTTTTGATCATGTTTGTATACATTAATAAAGTGAGTCGATTCAAGAGAACCATCTCTATTTAGTGAAACTTTTAATTTTTTAATTTTTGACATTTCCTACAAAAATATGTAGCTCTTTGATTTATGTATATTTTATCAATTATATGTTCACAATTAAAACAATTTGTTTTGCTATATATTTTTAAAAAATTCTGATTTGAACCAAATTCACCATAAGGCAAAAAATAAGTCATATCACTTAAAGTTGTTCCATTGTTTTTAATTGCTAACTGCATAATTTTTTTTGTGTTTTTAAAAAAATCTTTCCAATTATTGCTACTTAAAGCATTTACTTTTGTTTCAGGATGAATTTTTGACGCAAACAATATTTCGTTTGCATAAATGTTGCCTATTCCACTCATATATTTTTGGTTAAGTATAAAATCTTTTATCAATGATTTTGATTTCTTACTTTTATCAATAATTATTCTTAATTGTTTTGTACTAATCTTCAACACATCTGGACCAATTTTATTCAAATAATCAATTTTTAATTCCGCTTTTATGATTTTTATAAATCCAAATCTTCTAATATCATCAAAATTTACATTATCTTTGTCAAAATAAAAACGGGCTCTTGTATGTTTATTCTTTTTTTCGTTTACTTGGATTCTTCCACTCATTCCTAAATGAAAGATGATCGAATAATCTTCAAAATCAAAAATTAAAAGTTTTCCTTTTCTTGATATTGCTAATAGAGATTCATTAATTGTTGGTTTTTTAGTATTATATCTATTTGTTCTATGATCATAAATTTTATAATTCTTTAATTTCTGACCAACAATATTTGAAGATAACGAACGTTTAATTGATTCTACTTCAGGTAACTCAGGCATTTATTTTTTCTAATGCTTGTTTCGCAGCTTCTTGTTGTGAACTTTTCTTTGATTTGCCTTCTCCAATTCCGATTATTTCTTTATCTAAAAAAACTTGAGTTTGAAATCTTTTATCATGATCTGGACCAGTAGATGAATCCATATAATTTACTTTTTTCCCAACTTTCGCATAATACTCTTGAAGTCTTGTTTTATAATCTTTCTGTCCAGGATTTTCAGAAAGCTCTTTTATGCTCGGATATATGTATTTAGAAACAAAACCATTTACTGCGGTTAATCCCCCATCAAAATATAATGCTGCAATTAAAGCTTCTACTGCATCTTCAATTATGGATGATTTGTTCCTACCTCCGGTAGAATTCTCTGCTTTACTTAAAAACATAAAAGATCCTATATTTATTTCTTTACCTAATTTCACTAAATTTGTCTGATTAACAGCACTTGATCTTATCTTTGTAAGACTTCCTTCATCTAAATCTGGAAAATGTTTAAATAGGTACTCAGTTAAATCAAAATCCAAAATAGTATCTCCAAAGAACTCGTAGCGCTGATTTGATGTTAAATCTGGGTTTTCGTCTAAATAAGATCTATGGGTTAAAGCAATTTTTAAAAGTTTTTTGTCTTTAAAGCTGTATCCTATTGTTTTCTCGAAATCTTCTATACTTTTCATAATTCACTTAATGCGGACGAAAACTTACTAATTAAATCTTTTTTTACAGCAGTCTCTGTATATAAAATTGCATTTTTGACTGCTTCAGAATTAGAAGAACCATGACCTATTGTGACTACTCCGTTTACACCTAATAAGTATGAAGCACCAGATTTATCTGGATTAAGCTGATCTCTAACAGGTTTCAAAGCTTTTTTTACGGGAATTAACAAAGGTTTAAATAGATTATCTAATAGTGCTGAAGAGATTAGATTTTGCTGTAATTTTGCAGTACCTTCTAATGTTTTTAATACTACATTTCCAGTAAATCCGTCAGTAACAAACACATCAGCTTTTTTTGTTGAAAAATCTCTTCCTTCTATATTTCCAACAAAGTTTAAATTACTATTTTTTAATAATTTATATGCTGCTTTTTCTACATCTCGACCTTTAGTTTCCTCTTCTCCGTTATTTAGAAGACCTACTTTAGGATTATCTATATCCATTATTACTTCAGCTAATTTTGCTCCCATTATTCCATATTGAAAAAGAACTTTTGGCTTTACATCTAAACTAGCTCCTGAATCAAGAAGGATTGTATTACCACTTAACGAAGGCAAGACAGAGGCTATGACAGGCCTAATAACTCCCTTATGTTTTCCAAGAATTGAAATTGCACTTATTAATGTTGCGCCTGTAGAACCTGCAGAAAATACTGCCTGTACTTTTTTGTCTTTAAGTAATTGCATACATCCAACTATTGATGCATTTTTTTTATTTCTAATAGCTCTTAGTGGATCTTCATCCATAGAAATAACTTGGGGAAAATCAAAAACAGGTATTTCATAATTTTCTAAATAAGGATTAATTAAATCTTTATCACCACATAAAACAACATCGACTCCCTGCTCTTTCGCTTTAATAGCTCCTTTAACGATATCGATTGGAGCAGAGTCTCCACCCATTGCATCAACAGCAATAGTATTCATAGCAAACTTAACTTACTTCAGGTTCTTTTACTTGACGACCGTTATAAGTACCATCAGCAGGATTTACTCTATGAGATTGTTTTGCTACACCTGTTTCAGGGTCTACTACAAAATGAGGTCGAGATATTTTATGCGTAGCTTTTCTGCGTCTAGTTCTTGATTTAGACATCTTCTTCTTAGGTACTGCCATAGCTATATTCCTTTCAAACTACAAATCTAGCTGACTTAGGGAAGAAAATGGACTTTCTTTTAAGTTTTTTTCTTCACAATTACACTTAATTTTA
Source organism: OCS155 cluster bacterium AG-426-D23 (assembly GCA_003213165.1). Lineage (GTDB taxonomy): Bacteria > Actinomycetota > Acidimicrobiia > Actinomarinales > Actinomarinaceae > Actinomarina. The sequence continues at coordinate 181,942 of QCNO01000001.1, read as the reverse complement.
TTCATATTGTTACCACAAACACTGCATAAACCTTTACATTTATTACTACATATATAAAGTGTATCTAAATTATCGATTATTGTTTCTGAAATAAATGGCTCTATATCTACATATTCTCTATCAAAATTAATTTCATAATCATTCTCTACATCTATATTCAGCTTGAATGATCTTGAATTTTTCATCTTATTTGCCTTTTTATAAAGACATCTTACGCATTCGGATTGATAAGAGAGTTCTAAATTAATATCGATATTTAATATTGAATCATCAACATAAAGTTCCGAAATTAAATTTACCAAATCTTGTTCTTCAGTGAAATGATTTGCATAAGAAATTTCAAATTTCCCTGAAAGATTGACTACTAAAGGAACAGGAGAATTCACTATATCAATGGTTTTTATCTTTGAATTGAGCTTCATTAATTTTCTGGATTTTCTATGTTTCTAGGCTCACGTAATTTATTTTTTTCATTTTCTAAAAAATTTGAAAGTTGATCAATTTTATTCTGAATGTCATCTATTCTCTGATCAATTGTATCTTCAATGTTAGTTCTATATGTTTGCATCTCAACTTCAGCTTGTTTTATTAATGCATTCGCTTCAATTACAGCTTCTTGAATAACATATGAATTTGCAATCAATTTTTCAGATTCTGCCTTGGCATCATCTAAAAGAGCTTTTGATTCAATTTTGGCTTGATTCATAAAACTTTCTTGTTCTCTTACAATCCATCTTGCAGTCCGCATCTCAACTGGCATAGAGTCAATTATTTCATCAATACTTTTTAATATATCTTTTTTGTTAATTCTCCCCTTAAGAGTATTTGAATTTAATTGATTTCTTAAATTTTCTAATTTGTCTACTATTTCGATTTTACTTTCACCTTTTAAAACATTTTCAAAGTTTGTTTCTGAATTATTCATTATTTAGCCTTTTTAAAACTTCTGGTGGAACTAGAGATGTGACATCCCCACCAAAAGAATGGATTTCTTTAACCATTGAACTAGATAAATAACCAAATTCTGGTGAAGAAGGAATGAATATTGTCTCAAATCCAGCAAGTGTAGAATTTGCCTGGGCCATTTGAAACTCGTAATCAAAATCTGTCATTGCTCTTAATCCTTTAACAATTGCATCTACAGAGTTTTTTGAGGCAAAGTCAACTAAAAGACCTTCAAAACTCATAACTTTTATATTTTTGTAGTCTTTAAATATTGCCTCAAGCATTGATGATCGCGCTTCACGTGAAAATAATGATTCTTTTGAAGGATTTACCACAACACCAACAAGGATTTCAGTAAAGATTTTGGAACATCTTTTTATTACATCTATATGGCCATTTGTTGGTGGATCAAAAGAGCCTGGAATTAAAATTTTCATAATTTCCTCAATATAAGAATATTACTTTGACCATAGTTTTTTTCTTTATGAATTTTATAATTTTTTAAAATATCAAATTCTTTTGATGCTGTATGGCGGTGTATTACAACAAATCCATCATTATTTAATATATTATGAATTTTCATGACTTCGTTTTTAACAACATCAGTTTCTATTTTGAAAGGGGGATCATAAAAGACAATATCGTATGTACTCAATGACGTTTGTAAAAACTTATCGACACTAGATTTAGTGATTTTATAATTATTTTCAAATTCTTTTAAATTTTGCTTCAAAATAGTTATACAGTCATCTGAATTTTCAATAAAAGTTACAAAGTTTGCATCTCTACTCAAAGATTCAATTCCTAAACTTCCTGAACCGGCATAAAGATCTAAGATATCTTTATTTTCAATATTAAATTGTAGAGAGTTAAATATTGATTCCCTTACTCTACTCATCATAGGTCTAGTTAATGGATCATTAATTGTTCGAATTAATTTTGACTTATATCTTCCAGCAAGAACTCTCATGTAGTTCCACTTGCTTTAAAATAATTTGGAAACAGAATTTGTGCTTCCTCAAATAGTAGTTTTTTAATATCTTCAGATTCAATTTTATCAAATATATTTTTTGATTCTAAAAGCAGTTCATAGTCGTATCTCAAATCGGCTATCTTTAAATCAGATTGTCCAGATTGGCTTGTACCTGTAACTTTACCTTCACCTCTAATCTCTAAATCAATTTCAGACAATTTAAAGCCATCTTTTATATTTACAATCGCTTCTAATCTTCTCTTTCCGTCTTCACTGATTGTATTTAATGTTTTCTTCTTGGAAACATGAAAAATACATTCTGATTGTTTGTCACTTCTCCCAACCCTACCTCTTAATTGGTGTAATTGGTTTAATCCAAATCTTTCAGCACTTTCAATAATCATTAATGTTGCATTAGGTATGTCTATTCCAACTTCAATAACAACTGTGGAAACCAGGATATCTACTATACCATTCTTCATATCTTGCATTATTTGATCTTTTTCATCAAAGGACATCTTCCCATGAAGAATTGAAACATTGTAATCTTTAAACTTTTCTTTATACTCAATGAAAACATTTTCAGCAGCTTGAATATCCACCAATTCACTTTCTTCGATAAATGGACAGACTACAAATATTTGTGATTTTTTCTGAAGATGAAACTCACAAATATCATAAATGGTTTCGTTATCTTTTTTTGATCCTTCTATCAGATGGGAAGTAATGTCTTTTCTCCCAGGTGGTAATTCATTAATCGAAGAAATTTCTAAATCTCCATAAATTGACAATGCTGTAGTTCTTGGAATTGGTGTAGCAGTCATAACTAGCTGATCAGGAATATCTCCAGATTCATTTATTAGCTTTTTTCTTTGCTCAACACCAAATCTCTGTTGTTCATCAATAATTGCAAATCCAAGATTTGAAAATTTAATACTTTCTTGAATTAGTGCGTGAGTACCAATATAAAGGGCTGGTTTACCATTATTTAGGTTTTCTAAAATATTTTCTCTATCTTTAATTGATGAAGTAAGTAGATATATGTCACATTGATCTTTATTCATAAATTGATTAATTGAAGCAAAGTGTTGCTCAGCTAAAACCTCTGTTGGAGCCATTAATGCAACCTGATAGCCTGATTTAATTGCAGCATAAGACGCAATAGTAGCTACGACTGTTTTTCCTGAACCAACATCGCCTTGCAGCAGTCTTTTCATAGGATAATTTTTTCTAAAATCTTCTAAAATTTCATTTACAGCCTTAAATTGCGATTGAGTTAATTGAAAAGGGAGTTGGTCTATAAATTCATCTATATCTGAATTAGAAAATGTGTAAACCAATCCTTTATTTTCATGCTTATATTTTGACTTTAGATTTTCAAATATTGACCTTAAATAAATAAACTCATCTAAGACTAATCTCCGTCTTGCATTTTTATAATCAACTTCGTTTTTTGGAAAATGAATCTTTTTTATACTTTGTAATCTATTTTCAAGGGAATGTTCTTTAATGATTTCAGAAGGTAAAACATCAAATAATCCGGGTGTGAAATCATCTTTTGTTGACTCTAATATAGCGATTATTTCCTTTAACCCTTTTCTAATGCTTGCACTTGTCATACCCTCTACTTTTTTGTAAATAGGAATAAAAGAACCCGTTTCGTTTAATTCTTCAATATCAGTAAATTTTTCAATAGCTGGATTTTTAAAATCAACACTTCCAGTTTTTTTAACTTCAGGTTTTCCTGATATAGCAACTACTTCACCTTCTTTAAATCTAGACTCTATATATTGAGGACCAAACCATTTAGCTTTTAAATTTCCTGATTCATCAGAAATACTTAGTGTTGCAATTCTTAATCTTGTCTTTGTGGTAAAAACGGAAACTTTGTCAATAGTTCCAAAGATAGTTACTTCATTATTTTCATCATTTTTATCAATTTGAGATATTAACTTAACCTTTGATCTGTCAATATGTGTTCTTGGAAAATAGCGAATTAAATCAGCAACAGTTTTTAATTTACTTTTTTTTAGACTTGCAAACTTTTTTTCGCCTATTCCTCGAACAAAACTAAGTTCTATTTCATCTAAATATTTAAAGCTTCTTTCAACCACAATCAAACATTACCTAAAAAGTTTTAAAATGAAAGTACCTACAAATTAATAAATTAGTTATAGTTAGAATTGTATTTTGGAGGAAATTTTATGGCAAATAGATGTCAAGTTACAGGAAGAGAACCACGTTCTGGGAAAAACGTCACTTTTTCTCATAAACGAAATCCCCGATGGTTTAAACCAAATATCCAAACAAAAAAATATTGGCTTGCAAGTGAAAATAGATGGGTAAAGCTAAAAGTTAGTACAAGAGGAAACAAAATAATTGATAAACGCGGAATAGAGTCAGTTGTTAAGGAAATTAGACAAAGAGGCGAAAAAGTTTAATGGCACAAGGTGTTGTTAAATCGTATGACCCAAATACCGGAAACGGGATTATTTTATTAGACACAGACAAATCAGAAGTTTTTATTGTTCCAGGTTCACTTAAAGGTTCTATTTTTAGAACATTAAGACAGGGTCAGAGAATTAATTTCGAGATTGAAGCACAAGATGATGTAAATGTTGTCAAAAATATCCGAATTGGACAAGATAAGTACTAAATAACTTAATGTCCTCAATAAATTTAGACTTATCCAACGAAGAAATTATTAACAAATACTTTAATGATTTATGTTGCGATAAATATACAGAACCATTAATAAAGGGTGGCCAATCAAATGCAGATAATGCCTTAAATACACTAGATATTAATAATTATGCAAAAACAAGGAATAATGTACTGCCAATTGAAAAAAGAGGTTCGTCTTATTTATCTGCTTATATACGACATGGTTTAATTTCGTTACCCGAAGTATGGAATTTTGTAGAAAAATTTGAATACCAAGATAAAACAAAATTCAGAGATGAGCTGTTATGGCAAGAGTTTTCGAGGCATTTGTACGCAATTGTAGGTAAAAATACAAACGATTATTTAAATTATGTAATCAAATCAAATAAAAAGATCGAAAAAGACTATCAAAATATGAATTGTATTAATTCAATTAAAAACGAACTTGAAAGTACTGGATACATGGTTAATCAAACAAGAATGTGGTTTGCATCACATTTTTCATTACGAACTGGAGATAACTGGAGAAATTATGAAGATTACATGTTTAAACATTTAGTTGATGGATCAAGATTTGCAAATAGATTAGGTTGGCATTGGGTTATGGGGTCTCAAACTGGTAAAGTGTATGGTTTTTCAAAATTCCAAGTAGACAAAAGAGCAAAAAGTTTTTGTGACAATTGTGAAGTCAAATATGATTGTCCTATACAAAATTGGCCTGAAGAAATCAACATAACTAAAAAAACAATAGATGTTGATTTGGATATTGAAACTAATTTTGGACCTAAAAATATAAAAGATAATATTGATTCAAAACCTGAATTTGTTTGGATGAATGCTGAGTCAATAGGAGACAATGATCCAGCATTGAATTATTATTCAAATCTTCCAGCTGTTTTTATTTTTGATAAACCTTTATTAAATTATTTACAACTTTCAACTAAAAGAATTATATTTTTATTAGATTGTTTAAGGGAATTAGCTAACAAAAGAAGTACTCAGGTGTACTTAGATAATCCAATTGAATATCTTAAAAATAAAAATTTTGCAAGCACATTTGCAGCAGTCCCAAAATACAAAAAAATAACTCGTGTAAATATTCCAACTACAGAATTCCCCTCTGTTAGATTAGTAAAGCCAATTAACTTTTATCCATCGAGTTATAGTTCTTGGAAAAAAAGAATAGAATTGAATATATGAAAAGATATTTACTATTTTTATTTCTTTTCTTTCATAACTATATTTATATTTACTCAGACGGAAGAATCGGTAAATTTTTAAATAACCGCCCTTGTTTAATACTTCATACAACTGGGGCAAAAACAAATCTGGAAAGAAAAAATGTTTTGGTTTTCCTCAAAGAGGATAATGAAATATGTATTGTAGCCTCAAAAGGTGGGAGTGATACTAATCCAGGCTGGTATCACAATCTAAAAAAATATCCTGAGTGTGAAGTTCAAATCGGAAGAGATAAATTTAAAGCAGTATCAAGAGAAATATATGAAGATGAAAGAAATGAGTGGTGGAACAAAATGGATTATATAAATAATGGTGGGTACTCTGCTTATCAAAGAAGAACGGAAAGAAAAATTCCTGTATTAGTTCTTAACATTTCTTAGTCACATTTTGTGCCTAAGAAAGTTTTGTAATTTATTTTAAAAATATCCCCTGTTTATAGACTTTTAAAAATCTTATTTATGATTTCTATATCTAACATTTCAACTATTTGATCAGCTTCACTCAGTTGTTCTTTAGAAAACATACCTCTGTCTATAGCTAAAACAAAAGATCCCGATGCTTTGCCGGATAAAATTCCAGTCGGACTGTCTTCGATAACTAAATTATAAGAAGTTCCCAATTTTTCTATCGCCTTATTGTAAATATCTGGATATGGTTTGTTTCTATTAACCTGATCTCCTCCAATAATAAAATCAAAATAAGAATCAACTTTGAACTTTTGTAGTTTTTTACTTAACAAATTATATGGGCTTGCAGATGCACAAGCCTGCTTAAATTCAAGATGTGATAATTGATAAAGTAATTGTTTTGCATCTTGAAATATTATTCTTTCATCTAAGGAATTTTCAATTATAAAGCCTAATTTATGCATCGTTTGATCGAAATTTTCTAAATCTACCTGATCCGAATAAAACGAATGCACTATCCTGTCATCAACTCCAACAAATTGCTTTATCTCGTCTTCAGGAATACTTAATCCGAATTGTTTTAAGTGGGTCTGCCATGCGTAGGCATAGAGTCTCTCGGTATCCATGATTGTTCCATCACAGTCCCAAAGTATTCCGTACATTAACCTAACTTACTTTTAATATCTTTTGCTGATTTTAAAGCAGTCCCATCAGATCCTTCTGTGGACCAAGATGACAGAGAATTTTTGGCCTCAGAAATCATATCATTCATTAACTCAAATTTGCTAAACCCTTTTGACTCCCATAAGTAAAGTGCATGGCTTCCTGGTATTGTATTAACTTCATTTATATATAGTTCTTTATCTTTCAATAGAAAATCTACCCTTGCTATTCCTCTTATATCGACAATTGACATAAATAAATCTAAAATTCGATAAATGTCATCTTTAATATCTTTCGATATATTTGCAGGCAATTCTCTTTTAGATCCTTCTAATCCACCATTTTCAAGATATTTGTCAGTATATGAAAACAATTCAAAATTGTTTGATCTAATTGGCTTCTCAATTTCTGAATAATCAATTTGAGGAAATGATCTTACAGCTACTAACAAATCGGATGATTCTTCAAGATATTTTTCAATGGTTGCACCCTGGATATATAAATCTGAATTTGAAGAAATGGTTATTGCGGTTTTATAATCGTCTACTACTTCTACTCCAATTGAGGACCCTCCAAATCTAGGTTTAAGAATATATGGTCCCTCAAATTCTGGAAAAACTTTTTCTGATACTAAATGTTTTTCTAAAACTGGCATGTTATTACTATTCATTAACGAAAAAAATGCGTACTTGTCCATACATAATTGAGATGTGGTCAACGACGGACCAGTAAAATCTATTTCTAATAAGGCAAATAAACTCTGTAATGTTCCGTCTTCACCTGGACCACCATGACAGGAGTTTACGATTAAATCTATTTCAATTTTTTTCTTTTTAATGTAAAAACCAGGATTTGAATCGTACTTTATTGTTATCTCTTTCTTAAAAATATCTTTATTTTCAATAAAATCTTTAGATTCAAGATCATTATCAACTAAAAACCATCTATTGTCACGAGACCAATAGATGTTCGTAACTTCATATTTTGAAGACAATATTTTTGCAGCTTGTAAGCCAGTCAATATCGAAATGTCGTGTTCTGGAGAAGGACCTCCATAAATGACTGCTAATTTGTTATTCATGATTTAAGGGTGATGGTCAGGTAAATCATTTTCAAATAATACAACATCATTATCTTTCACCACAGAGTTTAGATAAGAAACAGCTAAATCTCTATTTTTAAAAAATTTAACTGGAACATTGTTATCTTCAAAAGCCAGTGTAAGTGCCGTTTTGTTTGTAAATCCTACTATGAGAGCTTCATCTATAATCTCACTTGCATTAAAAGCAAATTCATAATTATATGTAAACTGTTCGGCACCTAGTTCTACCATACCTGGGGTAATTAAATATTTTTTACCACTATTTTCATATGAGTGCAAAAGTTCTAAACTTGCAAGATTTGAAATTGGGTTTGAATTAAAAGAATTGTCAATAATAGTTTGTCCCATGTTGCCTTTTAATACATTCTGGCGATGCGTGGTCTTCTCTAAATTTTTAATCTTTTGAAAATATTCTATTATGTCCATCTCTAAAGCTATTAGCACACCAACCGTCAATGCAATAGAGAGTTGTAATATTTTAGAACCTTCTACAGAGGTTATGAATTTTCCCGATATGTAAATTGAATGTATTGAATTATCATAATCTACAAAGACAGCAGCATTTTTTGATGTTATTGAACAATCGATAACCATCTTTTGTGCAGTCCATAATCTAGCTTGATTTAGTAGTAACTCATCATCTCCATTAATTATGACTGTACCTGTAAGATCAACAATTTCTGATTTTGCATCAAGAATATTTTCTAGTGATTTCATTCTTTCTAAATGGACAGGTGCTATTCCAGTTATAACTGAGATATGAGGCTTTACCCATGAACACATTTCACGTATTTCCCCAAATCCATAAGTTCCCATTTCAAAGATAGCAATTTCATGTGAAGAATGTAAATCTTCATTAATTGATTTAGATATTCCAAGTCGATTATTAAAACTTTCTGGTGTAGCAAACACATTGCTTTTGGTTGAAATTACTTGAGAAATAGTATTTTTAGTCGTTGTCTTAGAATATGAACCAGTAATTGCAATTATTGGTCCGTTGAATTTTAATAGCTTTTTTTCTGCCTCAACAACATAAACTTGAGATTTATTTTTTTCAAAACTTTTAGTGATCCTTAGAGCTTGATCAAATACATAATGAGAGAAAACATTTGCAATAAGTGCGAGAAAGTAACCAAATCCAGAGTTGATTGAAATTACTGACATGGAAATAATTAAAATATAGTAAACAATATTTAAACGTTTTAATCTTTCAGTAAATTCAACCTTTGAGGATCTGTCTTTAAATAATAGGCCCCTGGGTAGGAAAAGATTTATTAAGGCTAGGACTATTGCAGTGTATGGAGTCCAGAGGCTTAAAAGCGCTAAAAGGATACTAGTCAAATAATAAAGATTGTTAAAAGGTACTAATCTAACCCATCTAAAGTAAAACTTTGTTACATACCCAGGGATATAATGTTCTCTCTGAGCAATCCTACCCCATCTTAAAGAATTAACGCATGAACTTAATGTGAGTAAAATTAAAACGGTTGTGTAAAGAAAATTCATTTTTTAATTACTCCAATTATAATTTGTGAGCTGCGCATTAATTCATTGTGGCCACCACCTGGGATTATCGTTAATTCAGAATTAGGAATTATATCATTTGAGTCCAAACCTACTTGAAGGGGTACTTCTAAGTCTTCTTCTCCCCATACAAGTTCGACTTTAGTGTCTATATATGGAAGAATGCCTTTCAAATCATCATTGACTGCCATTACTAGTGTGTCTTTTAAATGATTATTCGCATTTTTATAATCTTCAGACCCATATTTATTTTTCATCTGATATAACTTTTTGTTACTAACTAATTTATATTTATTCATTAACTTATAAAGGTTAAATGCAGAAAATGATTTCTTAGTATTCTGTTTTCTAATCAAAGGTGTACCAATTAACACTATCTTCTTATAATTTTTTATCTGTGAAAGGTGAACAGCTATTCTCCCACCAAATGAATGTCCAACTAGAACCTCAACAGAACTAGGGATTATATCAACGAGATATTCAGCATATTTTTTTGGAGATAGGCTTTGTTGAAATGGAATAGATTTGCCAAAGCCAGGAATGTCAATGGAGATAGATTCAAATTGATTATCTATGTTCATAAAATCTTTAGAGCTTCTACCCCATCCATGAAGAAAGCAGACTTTTGGTTTATCAGAATTAATATTCGCAAGCGTCAAATTGTCATCAAGAACTTTATATCCCATTAATTTAGTCCTAATCCTAATGTTTGAATAGCCCTAATTTCCATTCCCATCAAAAAGAATAAAGCGAAAGACCAGTATAAATAATAATTTAATTTCATCTCATTTCGGTAAATATATAGAAATGTTAAAACGAATAAATTAACAATATTGTAGAACATGCTAAAAGATCCAATTTCATTGCTTTGGGAATAATATATAACTATCAATACTTGTAGTAATACGGATGCAAGAGAAAATATTATTAAATAATTAGTAAAAGTAATGCTTACTTCAAATTTGCTGAATTTTACAAATAATAAAACAAGACCTACAAATGCACATATAACAATACTTATATATGAAGGTAATTCCATATAGTAAAAATCCATGTATCTATTTTAGTGGCTACAAAATTGAGTATTAATAATTAATCAGTTACAGTATTCCTTAATGGTTAATCTAATGAACAATGCTATTACTGAAAATGTGCCGAGTGCATGGTATAGCACTCTAGAAAATTACATTGTAAAAGGAAAAAATGCTGAAATCTGGGATTCTGAAGGTAAAAGATACCTAGATTATGTTGGTGGTTACGCAGTACTTAATACAGGCCATCTTCATCCAAGAGTAGTTGAAAAAGTAAAAAATCAACTTAATGATTTTTCACACTCTTGTTTTGCATTTGCACCTCATGAAAATGCTGTAAAGCTATCGGAAGAGTTAAATAAAAGATATCCAATTACTTCAGATACAAAAACATTTATGGTTAATAGTGGAGCTGAAGCTGTTGAAAATGCTGTAAAAATAGCGAGATATTATACAAATAAAAAATCAATCATCTCATTTAAAGGTGGTTTTCACGGAAGAACATATCTAGCGATGGGTTTAACCGGCAAAGATAAACCATATAAAGAAGGGTTTGGTCCATTCCCAGAATTCGTAAAACATGCATTGTACCCATATTTATATAGGGATATATCTGATGACGATGCATTGGCAAGTATTAAAGATTTATTTAAAAAAACACTCAATCCTGATGATACTGCTGCTGTTGTTGTTGAGATTCAACTCGGAGAAGGTGGCTATATTCCTGCTTCAAATTATTTCTTAAAAAGCTTGAGAGAAATTTGTGATTATCATAATATTTTGCTTATTTTTGATGAAGTACAAACTGGCTATGGACGAACTGGTGAAATGTTTGGAGCAGAAACCGTAGGAGTTAATCCAGATTTAGTTACATTAGCAAAAGGTATAGCTGGAGGATTTCCATTAGCCGCTGTACTAGGCAAAGCAGAAATAATGGATACTATTCATGATGCAGGAATAGGAAGTACTTTTGGAGCTTCGCCAGTCTCATGCGCTGCAGCTTTAGGTGTATTAGAAGCTTTTGATAATGAAAATATATTAGGAAATGCTTCAAAACAATCTGAAATGATGAATTCTTTTTTAAAAAATTTGATGAATGAAAATGAATTTATCGGTGATGTAAGAGGCTATGGTCCAATGATCGGTGTTGAGATCGTGGAAAATAAAGATTCAAAAACACCCAACAAAGAAAAAGCCCAGGAAATAATCAATAATTGTAGAGATAACGGTCTTCTTTTAGTAACTTGTGGAGAAAATGGAAACGTAATTAGATTTATGGGACCTCTCACTACGCCTATAAAGCATGTTGAAGAGGCTTTAGCAATATTTGAAAATTCTATAATCTAATTAATCTCTTTATGTGTAAGCTCATGGAGCTTCAATAATACATCACCGTCTTTAACGGGTTTAAATGGTGCTTTCATTAACCAAGCAGAAACCAAATCGAGTGATTCTAAATCATTTTGCTCTTTAAAAAATTTCATATATCTAACTGCATCAATGGTCACACCCGCGCTGTTTGGAGAATCCCATACTTCTAGTTGAACCTCTATATTTAATGGCGCGCCACCAAAAGCTTTTCCTTCTAGTCTAATAAAAGCTTTTTTTCTATCTTCTAACCACTTAACGTAATCCGATGGGCCTATTCTCACATTATCAGCCGAAATGCCTGTACCTTTGTTAGCAACAGAAGTCACAGATGAAGTTTTACTTGTTCTTTTAGTTTCTAATCTATCTTCTTCTAGCATATTAAGAAAATCCATATTTCCACCAACGTTTAATTGATAGGTGTTTTCAAGCTTGACGCCACGGTCAGAAAATAACTGTGCAAGAGCTCTATGGACAATAGTTGCTCCAACTTGGCTTTTAATATCATCACCAATTAATGGAACCGAAGCATCTTTAAATTTTTGATACCATTCTTCATCGCGAGCAATAAAAACTGGTATACAGTTTATAAAGCCTACATTAGAATTTATTGCAGCTTGTGCATAATATTTCACTGCCTCATCAGATCCAACTGGTAGAAGGTTAATCAATATTTCTGCCCCTGATTCCCTAAGAGATTCCTCAAAATTATCCGAATCAGGAGAAGTGTTGATAATATCTTTAACGAATTTACCAACTCCATCATTTATGACACCTGGTTGAACAGTCACTCCTGTTTTTGGAACATCGCTAAATTTCATAGTATTATTTGGTTCAGCAAAAATTGCTTCACTTAAATCTTTTCCTACTTTTAATGAGTTTATGTCGTAGGCAGCAACAACTTCAATGTCAGAAACTTTATATCCGCCAATTACATCTGATATTAAGCCATCTTCATTGTCGGAATTGCTATAGTGTTCAATGCCTTGTACAAATGAACTTGCACAATTTCCAATTCCAAGAATTGCTACTTTGATTTTGTCATTACTCATTCATATAACTTTAGCAACAATAAGATTTATGAAAAATACATGTTTAATTGAAAAGGAAATTAAACCAGCTAAAAGAGTTGTACAAAATACCAATTACAAAATACAAGATAAAAGTAGCAATACCTACGATTTGTAAAACTTTAAGAAAACTGTTCACCATTACATTTTACAAATATTCCGAATAATATATATATAATTTACATATGATAAAAAATTTATCTCCTTCAAGAGCATCTCAATTTAAAACCTGTCCCAAACAATTTAAATTCGCAAATGTTGATAAATTAAAAGAACCCACAAATGAAGTTCAAGCAAAAGGCACTACTGTACATCAAGCACTAGAAGATTTGTTTGATTTGCCAAAAGAAGAGAGAAGTATTGAAAAACTACATAATTTATTTCGAGATGCTTGGACAAAGGTTAGAGGAAATGATGAACATCATAATTTATTTTCGAATGTAGAAGAAGAGAGAGAATGGGGTGTTGATGGTCTTAAATTGCTTAACAATTATATGGAGATAGAGGACCCTACAAGTTTTGAACCTTTAGAGCGCGAGCGTTGGGTTAGAGGCTCAATTAATGACTTAAACTTAAGGGGTATCTTGGACAGGATGGATAGAAATCAAAATGGTGATTTAATTATCGTGGACTACAAGAGTGGAAAAGCTCCAATGGCTAAATATAAAGAACCTAGATTTTTTGCTTTAAAATTATATGCACTGCTTATCAAAGAAGAACTCGGTGAGATGCCAGTTGAGCTAAAGTTAATTTACCTGAAAAATTCAACTATTCACACATTGAAAATAACCGAAGAAGATTTATCAAATGCAAAAAATGAAATTTTAGAAATTTGGGAAAATATAAAAAAAGCATATGAAGAAAATGAGTTTCCTGCAATAAAAAATACATTGTGTGACTGGTGTTACTACAAACCAATCTGTCCAGTATTCAATGAAAATGCTCCCAATACCGAAAATCTCAGAATTATAAACGAATCAATAGCTGAATTAGAGGAAGAAATTGAAGTTTTAGACATGTTTAAAGATGATGATAAAATTCCAGTAGATAGTCCGATTGGAAACACTAACAGAACAGATATTGAATCAAAAATTTCTGAATTAGAAAATCAAAAAAATGAAATTCAAACTGAAATCGAAAAGCTTTTAAGGGAACAGTCCTCTAGTTAATTTTGCAGCAGCTACTCTTTTAATTCCTTTTATTAATGCAGCTGTACGCAAATCACAGTTTTGTTTTTGAGAAATAGTCCAAACTTCCTCAAATGAAGTAAGCATTACATCGATAAGCTTTTCATGTAATTCAGTTTCTTTCCATAAATAATTTTGAGTATTTTGTACCCATTCAAAATAACTAGCAGTAATTCCTCCTGCATTAGCTAATATATCTGGAATAATAATTACTCCATTTTCTCTTAAAATCTTGTCAGCATTTAAAGTTGTTGGCGAATTTGCACCTTCAATAAGCACATTTGTTTTAATTTTTTCTGCGTTACTAGAAGTAATTACACCTCCGACAGCAGCAGGTATTAGAACATCACATTCTATTTCTAGAATTTCACCTTCATAGTCTTCGCCACCTTCAAAGCCTTTTACAGAAGGGGTTTTTGCAATATGTTTAAAAAGTTCCGGAATATTTAATCCATCTTTATTAAATACTGCACCACCTAGATCGTTAACTGCAATTACTTTAGCTCCCCGTTCGTAAGAATCTAAAGCAGCATACCTTCCAACATTGCCAAATCCTTGAATTACAACACGTGAATCCTCATATTTTTTACCTAGTTTTTTCATCGCAGCTTCCCCTACAGCCACAGCTCCTCTTCCTGTTGATTCTCTTCTTGTTATAGAACCTCCCAGAGAAACTGGTTTTCCTGTAACTATTCCTGGTTGAGGAGAGCCAACAAAGTTACTATACGTATCCATAATCCATGCCATTGTTTGCTCATCTGTGCCGAGATCTGGAGCAGGTATGTCTTTATCAACCCCTATAATCGGAAGTAATTCTGCTGTATACCTTCTAGTAACTCTTTGCTTTTCAGCTCTTGTTAAAGGATTAGGATCAATGGCTATTCCACCCTTAGCTCCACCATAAGGTAATCCAACAATTGCAGATTTCCAAGACATCAATATAGCCAAAGCTGTAACTTCACCTAGATTTACATCTGGAGCATATCTTATACCACCTTTAGTAGGTCCCATTGACAAAACATGCTGGACTCGATATCCTACAACTGTTTCTACTTCGTCATATTCATCCCTTCTAAAAGGAAAAGTGACAACTAAAGACCTTTGGGGCAATTTAAGCCTTTCTCTTATATTGGAATCAAGATTTATGAAATTAGAGACTTCGTCATATTGTTTGATGACTTCTTTATACATATGTGAGTCAAAGAGATTATTTTCAACTATCACAAGCTCATCATATATAGGTTTTGGCTAGAAAGGTTGCTATTTTATTTTTTTTGTCTCACTGAATTTCTAAATTATTAAATATGAAAGATAAAGAAATACTTAAATTACTTGAAACGTCCGGGATCAAAGCAAATTTTATTTGCATAGACCACAATGACAGATGCAATTGTCATAGAATATATGATGAAGCAGCATAAATTAGGAGAATAGATGAAAGATTTGATCTGGGATATTGCCAAAAGTGGAGAGGAAGCTTTAGAAAACACAGAACTACAAACAATTGAAGAACCTAAAGAATTGTTTGTAGCAAGAGGAGTTTCTATAGAAGCAAAAGATAGTACTTATAAAATCAATAAATTTGTAGATAATAAAATTGCACTCGATGTTCAAGAAAAAGGAGCGATAAAAATATCTGATACTGTCTTTAATTACTCCAAAAGTTACAAATCAAAAACTCTAGATTTAAAAAAATTAATTGATTGGGCTACCAACAAGAAACTTTCAGATGATGATATTGAAAACTTAGTAGCACTTTGTGGAAATACTTTTGTACCAAAATTAAGGGGCCTAGATGCAGTTGCTGAAAAAAAAGGAATGGATAAACAGCTAGCAAGAGATACTTTTATAGAAAAAATTTGGGATGAGGAACCTAAGTTACAAGTTATTAAAACAAGTAATGATACCGCTCCAGTATGGGCGAAAGATTTGAAAGAAATGGAGAGAAGAAAATGAAACAATTGTATGAACTATCAAGAAAATTTCCAAAAGATTGGATAAAAAAAGCACCTAAGGGCAAGTTTGGAAATTACGTTCCACATCCAGTAATTACACAACGTCTATTAGAAGTTTGTGGTCCATTTAATTGGGAAGTTGTTGAATTGATCAGACAGGAAACTACAGGAGCAGTAGTAGGTTGCTTTGGAAAGTTGACCGTCGAAATTGATGGCAAATTAGTCACTGTAACATCTATCGGTGACGTAGAGCACGATCAAAAAAATGATGGTAGTAATGCAAAGCATGCAGAGTCAGATTCTTTCAAAAGGTGTGCGATGAAACTCGGGCTTGGATTACATTTATGGGCTGGAGAAGAATATTATCTTGATAAACAACTTGATAAAAAAGAAATTGGAAAAAAAACTAAACTTCAATCTGCCTGATCAATTAACTCCCCATTTCTAGCAGTCAATACAAATGTTGCTGGACCATCGTTGATTAAACCTACGTCCATCATGGCACCGAAGCTTCCTGTTTTTACAGCTACATGTTTAGAAAATGCTTGAACAATTTTTGAAATCATCTCTTCAGCAATTTCTGGAGATTTTGCTTTAACAAACGAAGGCCTGTTCCCTTTTAAAAGTTTTCCAGCTAATGTGAACTGACTAACAATTAGTATCTCTCCTGAAATGTCTACTATTGATTTATTCATTTTTAAATTTTCATCAGAAAAAACTCTGAAATTTAATATTTTATTAATCAGAATTTCACTTTCAACTTCAGAATCAGCTTCTTCAATCCCCCATAAAAGTAAATAGCCGTGATTAATTTCTGAAATAATACTTGAATCAACTTTTACGTAAGCACTTTTAACTCTCTGCAAAACAACTTTCATAAACTATAATTTAACAGATGGGATTAGACAATAAAACAATTCAAATGGCATCTGGCCCAAATTATGCAACGTTAACAACTTTATTTAAAAATGGCGTTCCTCAAACACATGTTATGTGGGTTGATACAGATGGCGAAAATATTTTAATCAATACAGAGATACATAGATTCAAATACAAAAATATTTTAAAAGATCCAAGAGTCACGGTTACGATTTGGAAGCACGACAATCCGTTTAAATTTGTTGAAATAAGAGGTGAAGTTATCGCTGAAATCACCGGTCAAGAAGCAAGAGACAATATTGATAAATTATCTGAAAAATATTGGGAGAAACCTTATCCGTTCCCAATACAAAGCGAAAGAATTGTACTTGTTATAAAATCAAACAAGGAAGTGATGTTTAATCTGAAAGACGAAGATTTTGAATAAATTAGTCTTTTTTGTATTCATAAAAGCCTTTACCGGTTTTTACTCCTAAATCACCATTCATAACTTTTTCTTCTAAAAACTTTTTTGGTTCATCTTTAGGGTCACCAGATTCTTCAAATTTTTTCAATTTAGCATAGTAATGTATATCTAATCCTGAATAATCTGAAAGTTCAAATGGGCCCAGAGGATGATTTAATCCTTTTTTGATAGCAAGATCTATATCTTTAAAATCAGCAATTCCCTCATCATAAAGTTCATAAGCTTCATCTACCAAGGCAGCCAACATCCTGTTTACAATAAATCCTGGGGTTTCCTTTTTGAGAACTACCACTGATCTACCCATTTTTTCACTTACAGTTTTAGTACGTTCTAACACTCCTTTTGATACATTAGCTGGATATGAAATCTCAATTAAATCCATTCGTATTGGTGGATAGAAAAAGTGCATGTTTATAAACCTTTCAGGATGTTCACAATGTTTTGAGATTTCAGAAGCTTGAATGAAAGAACTATTAGTTGCCATTACAACCTCATCATTCATCAATTTAGAAATTTTATTAAAAATTTCAAGCTTTACATCAAACTTTTCAACTACAGCTTCTATTACAAATGATTTACCTACAATTACATCTTCAAGTGAATAATCGAGTTCTAAATTTTCTTTGTAGTAATCTAATTTATCTTCAGAATATATTTTTTTGTCTATTAAATTTTTGATGTTTTCTTCAACAAATTTATATCTATATTCCAAATTTTCTTTATTTTCATCATAAATACTTGTTTTATAACCAGCCATTGCAGCCAAAGCTGCTATTTGACTTCCCATTTGGCCGCCACCAATTACTGCAATTTTTTCGTTCACAAGTGTTTGTTTATTTCACGTCTTGCAATAGATCTTAAATGTACTTCGTCTGGTCCGTCAGCAATCCTTAACGTTCTAACACCAGCTGACATTTTTGCTAAGGGGGTATCTTGCGAAACTCCCATAGCTCCATGTGCTTGAATGGCTTTATCAATTACATATGAAGCAGCTTCGATAACTCCAACTTTTATTGCAGATATTTCAATTTTGGCTTGCTCTTTACCCACATTGTCAATCAACCATGCCGTTTTTAAAGTAAGCAGTCTAGCCTCTTCAATTTTAATTCTTGACCTAGCTATCCAATCCTGCACAACACCATGATCGGATATTTTTGTACCGAATGTTTCTCTAGACAAAGCTCTTTTTATCATTAATTCAAGTGCTCTCTCTGCCATTCCTATTGTTCTCATGCAGTGATGGATTCTTCCTGGACCTAATCTAGCTTGGGCAATTTGAAAGCCCATACCTTCCCCACCGATAATATTTGATTTTGGTACAACAACATTTTCAAAATTTAATTCTGGATGTCCAGTGTACCCATCATCATAGCCATAAACATGCATCGGTCTAACTATAGTTATCCCTTCTGTATCCATAGGGACAAGCACTTGACTTTGTCTTGTGTGTGGAGGATTATCTGGATTTGTTATTCCCATAAAAATACATATCTTGGCGCGTGGATTGATTGCATTTGAAGTCCACCATTTTCTTCCATTGATAATATAATTATCTCCATCTGAAACTATTGAACTTGAAATATTCGTTGCATCAGATGAGGCAACATCCGGTTCGGTCATAGCGAAACAAGAACGAATATCTCCATTAAGTAACGGACTTAACCATTTGTCTTTTTGTTCTTGAGTTCCAAATTCTGCAAGTATTTCCATATTTCCAGTATCAGGTGCAGAACAGTTAAATACCTCAGGAGCCCACCAGACCTGACCAGTTATTTCTGCTAAAGGTGCATAGTCAACATTTGTTAGTCCTGCACCGTATTCACTGTCGGGTAAAAATAAGTTCCATAAATCTTCTTTTCTTGCTTTATCTTTTAACTCATCAAGTAATGCAGGAATGTGCAAAGGATCTCCTGAATCTAATATTGCTTTTTCGTAAGCTTCTTCGTTAGGAAAAATATGTTCTTCAAAAAATTTATTCATTTTTTCTTGAAGTTCTAATGACTTTTGAGAAAATTTAAAATCCATTGCTTTATTCTATCAATTAACTTGAGACCAAGAGAATTAAATCATAAGATATTTGTTAATGGAATTTTTTAATGAAAAAATAAGAAACTACATAGCTTCCAATCTTGATTTGGATAACCAATTTAAATTTGAAAAATTTAAAGTTGGTAGATCAAACATTACTTTTAAAATTTTTGATAATAGGAATAGTTATGTTCTAAGAAGACCTCCATTTGGAGATAAATTAGAGTCTGCACATAACATGCAACGTGAATACAGAATTATTAGTGAACTTAGTGAAAATAATTTAAAAGTTCCAAAACCAATTTTTTTATGTACCGATAGAACAGTCTCTGATGATGATTTTTACATTATGGAATATATTGAAGGGGAAACTATTGCAGATAATGTAGTAGCTGAAAATTATTCGAAAAATGATAAAAAAGAAATTACGAATTCATTTATTACAACACTTTCTGAATTGCATACTTTCGATGTAAAAAATTCAAAATTAAATGATTTAGGAAAACATGAAGACTATGTCTTAAGGCAGTTAAACAGATGGACAAAACAATTTAATTCACAGAAAGTAAGAGATATTACCGATTTAGATATTGCTACAAAATTATTATTCGATACAATCCCCACGCAACAAAAAGTAAGTATTGTTCATGGAGATTATAGATTAGATAATGTAAGGGTAAATAATAACTTAGTTGCAGCGATTGTTGATTGGGAACTCTGTACATTAGGTGATCCATTAGCTGATCTAGGAACTGTGATTGCTTCTTGGTCAAATAAGAATGAAACTGATACTCCTTTTATATATTCACCCTCCTTAAGTGATGGATTCCCAAGTAGGCAAGAAATAATTAATCTATATGACTCTAAATCAGACCTCGATTTAAAAAATGTTGAATTCTATGTGAGACTATCTTTTTGGAAACATGCAATGATAATGGAAGGAGTCTACGTAAGGTATTCTCTTGGTTATTATGGTAATGTTGATAAGAAAGATGTAGAGGCATTTGGTAAAAGCACATTAAGTTTTGCAAAAAAAGCGTCTAATAAGAATCTACTTAAGGAGATATTTTGAAAGTTATTCCGGCTAAAGAATTTGAAAATTATGTTGGTCAAGAAACTGGTGTTACTGAATGGCTAGAAATTACCCAAGAACGAATTAACCAATTTGCTGACGCGACAAATGATCATCAATTTATACATGTAGATCCCGAAATGGCTAAAGCAACTCCGTGGGGTTCTACAATCGCACATGGTTTTTTGACTTTAAGCCTTCTGTCTTACATGTCAGCCCAAAATGGTTTTATGCCTGATGGGATGCAAATGGCTATTAATTATGGTGCTGACAAAGTTAGATTTATGGAAGCTGTTCCAGTTAATAGTAAAATTAGAGGACGGTTTGTTTTATCAGAAGTCAACTATAAGAAAAACGGTAGATGGTTAGTTAAATTTACTGTAACAATTGAAATTGAAGGTAAAGAAAAGCCTGCTGCAATTGTAGAGGCTTTAACTTTATACGTTGTAAACGAATAGATTTAGGAGGAAAAAATTGAGAGAAGCAGTAATAGTATCAGCAGCTAGAACGCCTATTGGTAAGGCTTACAGAGGGGCTTTTAATAATACAGCTGCCCCAACCCTAGCCTCTTACTCTATAAAAGAAGCTGTTGATAGAGCTGGAATAGATCCAAAAGAAGTTGAAGATGTTGTTTTAGGATGTGCACAGCAACAAGGTTCACAAGCTATAAATATAGGAAGATTAGCTGGTATTGCAGCAGGGCTTCCAGATAATGTTCCAGGCATGACAATAGACAGGCAATGTTCATCGGGAATGATGGCAATTGCGACCGCATCAAAACAGGTTGTTACAGACAATATGGACGTTGTTGTAGCTGGAGGAGTTGAATCTATTTCACTCGTGCAAACTGCAGATTTTAGGGTAGATATTGATCCTAATGTTACTGAGCACGCAAAACATGCATACATGCCAATGATTGAAACTGCTGATCATGTTGCTGAAAAATATAATGTAACAAGAGAAAGTCAAGATGAGTATTCCTTACAAAGTCAGCAAAGAACAGCTGCTGCACAAGAAGCAGATCTTTACAAAGACGAAATCATTTCAACTACGACTACTAAGTTAGTTAAAGACAAAGAATCCGGGGAAATTTCTGAACAAGAAGCTACTTTAGAAAAAGACGAAGGTAACAGACCAGAAACAAATATAGAAGGTCTATCATCGTTAGTCCCAGTGTATGGAGAGGGTAAGTTCATAACTGCTGGAAATGCATCTCAGTTATCTGATGGATCCGCATCCGTAGTGGTTATGGAATCTAAGGTTGCAGAAAACAAAGGCCTAACACCACTTGGCTATTACAGAGGAATGGCTGTTGCAGGTTTAGCTCCAGAAGAAATGGGAATTGGGCCAATATATGCTGTTCCTAAATTGCTTGATAAATATAACTTAAGTATTGATGACATCGGCTTATGGGAGCTTAATGAAGCATTCGCAGTGCAAGCTTTATATTGTAGAGACTATCTAGGTATTGATAATGAAATTTACAATGTTAATGGTGGCTCAATATCTATAGGACATCCATATGGAATGACTGGCGCAAGAATGACAATGCATGCTCTTATGGAAGGTAAACGAAGAGGTGCAAAATATGTTGTCGTCACAATGTGTGTTGGTGGTGGAATGGGTGCTGCTGGATTATTTGAAGTAATTTGAGGAATTAATCATCATCTAAAACACGCTTCCAGACATGTTAAAATTTTAATTTTGTATGAAAAAAAATAATAAATTAATTGTTTTTATAAATCTACTTCTCTTAACAACCTTTATTTCAAATTGTGTTAACTACACAGATGTAAGATTTCCTGCAAATAAAAACAAAGAACTAGAAGAAGTTATTTCATTGGGTATCAAAGTATATGAAGCGAATTGTATAAAGTGTCATAAAGCTGAGTTAAAAGGTGCTGATAATTGGAAAACTAACAGAGATGAAGATGGCCACAGGTTAGCACCTCCTTTAAATGGTTATGGTCATAGTTGGCATCACTCACCAGAACAGATTTTCAACACAATTAGATATGGTTTGGTTTATTTTGACCCAAACTATGAAGGTAAGATGAATGCAAATGATAAATTAAGTGATGAAGAAATCTGGTCAGTCATTGAATATATGTACTCTATTTGGCCAGAAGATGTTCAATCTAAATATAACGAAACGTATTTGTCTGATTAGTATTCATTCCTTCATCGATAATAAAAAATAAATAACAACATCTATATGTGACTTGCAATGAATTAAAAAACTATAATTGCATATGAATAAAATAACTAATAAAGATAGCTATTTAGATTCAATCAGAAATAGAAACTTAAAAATTTATTTGATGGGGGAACTTGTAAAAGAACCCATAGAACATCCAATAATAAGGCCGAGTATTGAAGCAATGGCTGAAACATATGAGCTAGCAGTCAGAGAACCAGAATTAGCATCAGCAATATCACCCTATACTGGCAAAAAAATAAATAGATTTTTGCATATCGCAGAAAGTAATGAAGATTTATTTTTGCAAAATAAAATGCAAAGAAAGCTTGGACAACTAACTGGTACCTGCTTTCAAAGATGTGTAGGCATGGATGCATTCAATGCACTTCATTCTGTAACTTTTGAAATTGATGAAAATCACAATACCGAATATCACAAGAATTTTATTAATTTTCTAACTGAAATGCATAAATACAATTTAGTGATTGGTGGTGCAATGACAGACGTTAAGGGTGATAGATCAAAACTACCACACGAACAAGAAGATGAAGATGTGTACTTAAGAATTGTAAAAAGGACAAATGATGGTGTTTACGTTAAGGGAGCAAAAGCCCATCAGACTGGATGTATAAATTCACACTGGATGGTTGTAATGCCTACCTTGAGATTGACTGAAAAAGATAAAGACTATGCAATAGTTGGTGCAATCCCAGTAGATGCAGAAGGAATAACTTATATCTATGGTAGACAGTCATGCGATACAAGGAGTATGGAGCCTGGTGAATATGATGTTGGAAATAAATATTTTGCCGGGCAAGAGGCAATGGTGATTTTTGATAATGTATTTATACCAAATGAATACATTTTTATGAACGGTGAATATGATTTTGCATCTATGTTAGTTGAGAGATTTACAACATATCATAGAAGATCTTATGTTTGTAAATCAGGAGTTGGTGATGTACTTATTGGAGCTGCAGCTACAATTGCGGAGTACAACGGTGTAGAAGAGGTATCGCATATTAAAGATAAGCTTGTTGAAATGAATAAACTCAATGAAACAATATATGCAACTGGTATCGCTTCATCACTTCAAGGTTCGAGCACTAAGTCAGGAAACTTTATTAATGATGATCTATTGGCAAATGTATGTAAACAGCATGTGACAAAAGAAACGTATGAGATTGGAAGAATTGCACAAGATCTTGCAGGTGGCCTAGTCGGATCTATGCCTTCAGGAATTGATTTTAATGAAGGAACGATGTCTGAGGATTTAAAAAAATATTTAAAAGGTAAAAAAGATATTAACTCAGAAGATCGAGTAAAAATTTTAAGGTTGATTGAAAATATGACATTAGGTAGAAATGCCGTTGCTTATTTAACTGAATCTTTACATGGTGCAGGCTCCCCACAAGCACAGAGAGTCCAGATTAGAAGGAAAGTAAATATTGAAGAAAAAAAAGACTTTGCCAAAAAATTATCGGGAATTATAGAGAGAGAACAATGAAAGCAGTTGTATGTACAAAACTAGGTGAGCCGAAATTACTAGAAATAAATGAAATTGATAAGCCAACGATTAATAAAGATGAAGTCTTAATAAAAGTTGAAGTCGCTGGAGTTAATTTTCCAGATGCACTTCTTGTTCAAGGAAAGTATCAAATTGTAATAGATCCACCATTTATTCCAGGTAATGAAGTTTGTGGAATTATTGAAGAGAAAGGTGAAAATGTTGATATTCCTGTGGGAACAAAAGTAATTGGCATTCCTCCAATTGGAGGGTTTGCTGAATTCGTTACAATAAATAAAAATTTGGTAATTCCAGTAAATATGAACTTTGATTCTTTGGCTGGGGCAAGCTTACCAATTAATTACGGTACTTCATATTATGCTCTAAAAAGGAGAGCAAATGCTCAAAGTGGAGAAAGTCTTTTAGTCCTTGGTGCCTCTGGTGGGATTGGCACTGCAACTATTCAATTAGCAAAAGTTATGGGACTGAAAACAATTTGTGCAGTCGGTTCTGATGACAAAGCAGAATATGTAAAAAGTTTAGGTGGAGATGAAATAGTAAGATATGATCAAGTTGACTTAAAAGAAACGGTTAAAGAACTCACTGATGGGAAAGGTGTAGATATAGTTATTGATCCTGTTGGTGGTGAAGTTTCTGAACAAGCATTAAGAGCTACAGCATTCAATGGCAGACTATTAGTAATTGGCTTTGCTAATGGGGAGATACCTAAAATTTCACTAAACCTAACACTTGTAAAGGGGGTATCAATTGTTGGCGTTTGGTGGGGTCGATGGACTAATACTTCCCCTCATGAAACAGCAGAAGATTTTAGTGAATTAGTTTCTTTTGTTGAAAGTGGAAAATTAAAAATTGTTCCAAAAAATAATTACAAAATTGAAGATACTTCAATAGCTTTAGAAAATTTTTTAAATAGGAAAAATATAGGTAAAACTGTTATTAGCGTTTAGTGAGAAGCAAAATATGGATTCTCACCAGCTGCGTGATCGGTAGCGTCTATAATGTTTCCTATTTCAGGAACAGCTTCTCGTAAAGATGCCTCAATACCTTGAGTGAGTGTGACTTGTGCCATACCACATCCTTGGCAACCACCACCAAGCCTTAAGTAAATGTCATTTCCCTCAACACCAATTAACTGAGCAGCACCTCCGTGCGATGCAATTGCTGGATTGATTTGATTTTCTAAAACTGCTTGAACTTTTTCAGCTAGTTCACCCTTTAATTCTGGCAAATCTGCTGGATTTCCGATCATCGCAGGGCTTGGTGTATTTGGATTATCCATTGTAAGCCCTGGTGCTTGGTCATCGTCTGACATATCTAAACTTGCACCATCGAATTTATCAATATCTTTTGAAGCAATTACAACAGCTAAATCTCCAAAATCTATTCTCTTATCATCTGATCTAGTTTGTTCAATGTCTAAGAAACTTAAGTCATAGGTAAATTGATTTCCATGAACACCGTCAATTTGCAGAAATAATGCATACTGCTTATCCCCAGGTTCTTGATCTCTTAACTCTATAATTGTTTTTACTGCTTCATCACCAATCTTAAATGTAAATTCGTTACTCATAGAATTAATGATACAAGATTTGAGATATGTGAGAAATTTTTTAACATTAAACTTAGAAATATGAAAAATTATCTTATTTCAATTGGTGGAAATTCTACAAGCAATGTATTAAGTATTGAGAAAAACTTTGAGGAGATAATTGCTGTTGATTCAGGAGTAGAACATTTATTCAGACTTTCACTAGATCCAAGTACCTTAATAGGAGATTTAGATTCAATATCAGAGAAATCATTAAATAAAATTAAAAAAAATGATGTTGATATTATGGCTTTTAATAGCAATAAAGACCAAACTGACTTTGAACTTGCATTGAATTATCTTGAAGGAGTAGACAAATCAATAATTTATATTATTGGTGGAGAATCAGGAGAGATTGATCATTTAATTTCAATTTTTTTATTGATACCATCAATATCCTTTTTTGAAAATATCATTTGGCTTTATGGAGATAAGAGAATAATCTTTCGACAAAAACTTAAATTAAATGTAAAAAAAATGAGCAAATTTAGCATTATTCCAATTACAAATTTATCAAATCTTTCAATAGATGGTGCTAAGTGGAATTTAGAAAATAAAAACATTCAATTTGGAGAAACTACAACTTTAAGAAATATTGCTACCAAAGATGAATTGAATGTTAGTTGTGATAAAGGAGTTTTTGCATTTATTTATTAAGACCTAGGAATATCTTTCCATGCTTTGTCTTTATCTAATTTTGGTTCACTAGGTAGGCCAAGAACTCTTTCAGCAATAATATTTCGCATAATTTCGGAAGTTCCGCCTTCAATTGAATTTGCTCTTGATCTTAGAAACAGACTTTGAGTATCAGTAAATCCAAAAGACTCATCTTCAAAATTGAGTTCTGGTTGGGTTAGTGCATAACCTCTTGGAAACAATAGCCCGTCATTACCCAACATATCCATACCAAATTCATATGAGGCTTTATTAATTTCAGCTTCATATAATTTACTTGTTGACCCTTCTGGACCAGGAGTTCCTTTTTCTCTATTTTCAACTGCTCTCATATTTGTCAACCTTACAGCTTCTTGCTCAATCCATAGTTTTATAAGATTATCTCTTGTAACTTGATCATTTAGGTTTTTTTCTTTCCAAAGCTGAATAAGATGACCTGGGGCACCACTGCCTCTTTCTCTCACACTTCCACCAATTGCAACTCTTTCATTCATTAAAATTGTTAGAGAGACTCTCCATCCTTCGCCTAAAGACCCTAAAATATTTTCTTTAGGTATTTTTACATCAGTAAAATAAACTTCATTAAATTCTGCTTCGCCAGTAATCTGCCTTAATGGTCTGACATCAACTCCATCAGATTCCATATCAACTATAAAAAACGTAAGTCCTCTATGTTTTGGAACAGTGGGATCAGTTCTAGTTACGATCAATCCCCATTTTGCTAGATGTCCAAGGGTTGTCCAAACTTTTTGTCCATTAACTATATATCCATCTCCATCATCAACAGCTTTAGTTGAAAGACTTGCTAAATCAGAACCTGAACCAGGTTCAGAAAAAAGTTGACACCAGATTTCATCTGTTGTGAACATAGGCCTTAAATATTTAGATATTTGCTCTTGTGTGCCATATTCTATTATTGTTGGTGCTCCCATACCAATCCCAAGAAGGTTTCCTATCCTATTTTGTTGAGAGACACCCTCATTTCTTAGTTTTTCAGTAACTAAAAGCTGGTACTTGGGATTTAAACCAAGTCCCCCAGCTCCAACGGGAAACTGAACCCAAGCCAAGCCCAAATCATACTGTTTACCCCAAAATTCTTTTATATCTTGATTTTCATTTCTAAAAGAAATCAGTTCATCTAGTTTTTCACGAACTAAGACTTCAGGATTACTTATATCAGTTGCTGTATCTACCAAATTTAATTTCCTTTATTCATTGCTTCATTAAATAATGGCAGCTCATCAGCTAAACTTGTTGGGTATATTGAATTTGATAAGTCTCTAATTTGATCAATATTAGCAAAGATATCCTCTGCTTTTGCAGTAGCATTAAAATATCCAACATCAGTAGAAATCCCAATTCTTGCAAACCTGCCTCCACCTGCTGAAAATATCTCATGAGTAATTTCACACTGCTCAGACGCTAAATAAACAACCAATGGTGTGATGTTATCTACTGTTAGTAGCTTTGACATATCTTCTCCAAACAGTGTTTCTGTCATTCTTGTAGCAGCGTTAGGGGCAATAACATTTGCTTTTATATTATATTTGGCGCCCTCTATTGCTAATACATTAGTAAGACCAACAATTCCCATTTTTGCTGCTCCGTAATTCAATTGGCCAAAATTACCAAAAAGTCCAGATGGTGATGAAACATTTACAAATCTCCCATACCCTTGTTCTTTCATTTGAATAAAAGCTGGTTGGCACACAAAAAAAGTACCTTTAAGATGAACATCAATGATTGCATTTAAATCATCTTCTTCCATTTTGGCAAAACTTTTGTCTCTCAAAATACCTGCATTGTTTACTACCGCATCTACAGAACCAAAATTACTTAAAGCAGATTCAATAATTGACTCCCCGCCTTGTTTAGTTGCAACAGAATCATAATTAGCAACTGCACTTCCACCGGAAGAATTAATTTCTTCAACAACAACATCTGCAGGAGCATTTTCTGAACCATCTCCAGTTACAGAACCACCAATATCATTTACAACAACATTTGCACCTCTATTTGCAAATTCAAGTGCATATGCTTTTCCTAAACCATTGCCTGCGCCTGTTACAACAACTGTTTTATTTTCAAAACTAATTCCACTCAATTTTAGACCTCCTCATACATTGATTCAATCTCATCATTATACATATCAGCAATTACACTTCTTTTAAGTTTTAATGTAGGTGTCAACTCTCCACTTGAGTCTGTCCATTCATTTTCAAGGATTACAAATTTTTTAATTTGTTGCACTTGAGCTACTTTTGAATTAGCTTTATCGACCTGATCCTGAATAGCTTTTAAGACTTCTTCATTAGAAGCCATGTCTTTAATAGAGTAGCTAACCCCATTTTCATTTGCCCAAGCTTCAGCACCTCCATCTCCATCAAGAACAATTAGTGCTGTTAAATATTTCTTTCCATCGCCTACAACACAAACTTGTCCGATTAATTGGTGTGGTTTTATTAGATCTTCAACTTCTACTGGCGCAATGTTTTTTCCTGCCGAAGTTATTAGAATCTCTTTCTTTCTTCCAATAATTTTTACGAATCCTTCAGAATCTATTTCTGCAAGATCTCCTGTGTGAAGCCATCCATCTTCATCAAAAGTTTCAGCAGTTTGTTCTTCAGACTTATAATACCCTTGAGCAACATGATTGCCTTTGATACATAATTCTCCATCTTCCATGATTTTCACCTCAGTACCTGGAATTGGAATGCCAACTTTACCGATAGGATTTAAAACACTAGGAATACTTATACCATCAGCTTTTAACCTTTTTGAAAAAGATTCAGCAGCATTAGTTGGTACACCAATAGTTGCTGGGCCAGTATCCTCGGTCATACCGTATATTTCTGTAACATCAATACCAATTGCATGAAACCACTTATGTACATCACGGTTCATTGGAGCTGCAGCTGTTACAAAATATTCTGTATCTGTAATTCCTAATCCATCCTTAAATTTTGAAAAAACAAGTTTTGCAAATAATTTATCTTTAATTTTTATTCCTAATGGTACGTTCTCACCCTTTTGTTCATATTCAACTTTCTCAAGACCGTTTGCTATAGCTTTTTCGATTAAATCTTTTTTTGGATTTTCTTCAATACGCGCTTCTAGTCCTGCCTTAAATTTTTCCCATACTCTTGGAACAGCAAGAAAAACTGAGGGTTTAATTGTAGGTAAAGCATCTCTCATATCTTCAAGAACC
Source organism: OCS155 cluster bacterium AG-426-D23 (assembly GCA_003213165.1). Taxonomy (GTDB): domain Bacteria; phylum Actinomycetota; class Acidimicrobiia; order Actinomarinales; family Actinomarinaceae; genus Actinomarina. The sequence goes on along the minus strand of QCNO01000001.1, from coordinate 152,170 downwards.
GGAACTGGAAATATTTGACCAGTTCTGTATATTGCCTGGTAATGATCGCCTGCTCTGGCCGCAATATGTGCCATTGGAAGATAGGATACAATTCTGGGATACTTACTTGCGGGAATAATTTGTCCAAAAAGGCTTTCAATTGTCCACAGAACATTCCTATGGGTTATCATTACTCCCTTTGGTCTACCTGTTGTTCCAGATGTGAAAATTAAACATGCAAGAGTGTCAGGAGTAATAGTTGATATAGCAGAATCTAACTTTGAACTATCTTGACGGTTAATTTCTTCACCTTTTGAAATCAATTCTTCATAACTATAAACGTAATCTAAATCTTGTTTTTCTTCATATCCATCTATAAGAACTACAGCTTCTAATTTTGGACAATTATTTTTTGCTTTGTTTACCTCTTCAAATAACTCTAAATCTCCTACTATCGCCACTTTTGCTTCCATGAGGTTTGCCACATACTCTATTTGTTCAGACTTTAATTGCTTGTAGAGAGTTGAAGGTGTAGCTCCACAATATACAATCCCTAAATCCGAAATATTGTGTTCTTTAGTGTTATTTGACATAATAAATGCCGTATTACCTGGCCCAAGACCTAAGGACATTAAACCTGAAGCAAGATTTTTTGAAACTTCTCTGTATTCTGACCATGACATTGAATCCCAAGCAGAGTACTCACTATTAGCAGGTGTATTTAAAGCAGGATAGTCTGGATATTCATCTGCATTTCTATCAATAAAATCAATTAGTGTTTTTCCCTCTATTGAGGACGTAATTAGGCTTTCTTGAGATTTTAAATAATCGTGTAATTCTGACAAATTTCCTCCTATGTCTTATAAAAGAATTTTAATATTCAATAAGAAAATTCTCTAATTTTTATCTTAAAATTGTGGGTTGATTTTTTCCCATCTACCCTTTCCATCATAAGTCTCTAATGCACACATTACTTCTAAAACATGAAATGGTAATAACATTTCATCTTGTGAAATGTTATTTTCAGTAATTGACTTAACCATATTAATTACTCCAAGGCCTCTGTAATAATTATTTTCATCATTTGTAGAAGAATGAACTTTTTCCCACCGGTACGAATTTTTATCAAATATTGACACATCACCATCATAATTATTTGGATCTGCAAATTTTATTGAAGACAATGATCCATAAAATTCTAATTTTGGTTCATAAGGTTTCCAAATATCAAAACTAATTTCAAAATCAACTACAACACCAGATTTAAATTTTAATAATGCAAGATAATGTGTATCTACATCAACATCAATGTTTTTATACTTAACTTCTGGATTGTCAACACTCCTTACTTGAAATGTTTTTTGAGAATATGAAATAATTTCACTGACAGGACCTAGGATCTTGAAAAGTGCAGTTAAATAATATGGTCCCATATCAAACAACGGCCCCCCTCCTTTTTTGTAATAAAATGAAGGATTAGGATGCCAGCCTTCCACACCATGGGTCGCAAAACTAGCTGAGGCTCCGATTATTTCACCAATTTTTCCAGATAAAATCAAGTCCTGACTTTTTGTAAATGCGGGACCTAAAGTTGTATCTGGTGCAGAAAATAAATATCGGTCATGTTTATAAATTAGACCATAAAGTTTTTTTCCTTGTTCTATTGATAGAGCTACAGGTTTTTCAGAAAATACATGTTTTCCACTTTTCAAAGATTCACATGAAATTTCAAAATGCGAAGACGGTGGAGTTAAATTTACAATAATATCTATATCTGGATTAGAAAAAAGATTATTTACAGTCAAATGTTCAATATTGTACTCTTTAGCAAATAATTTAGATTTTTCATTATCTAAGTCAGCACAAGCAAGAACATTTACATCATTTTTATTCTTATCAAATCCGACCATATATTGACTTGAGATTGCTCCACAACCAATAATTCCAATATTCATGTGCTCTTAACAGCCCAATTAATACCCTGGCAAATTAACCTAACAACATCTAAATTTTCAAAATCTTTCATATGATGACCAATAGAACAATAGAAAATTTTTCCTTTACCCCAGGTCTTTGTATAAGCAATTGGCATTTCTACTCCATCAATCCAACTGTGATATTTCTCATTAAATGTTGTAGACGCAATGATATTTACTGATGGATCATAGTGTAAAAAATACTGCTCAGAGTGAACACTGAAGTGATTAATATTATGGGTAATTGGATGTTCATCATCTTTGATGATTACCTGATAATCTACAAAATCTCCAGGATGACAGACAAATTGACTTCCTACTAAAAATTGATAATTTGTATTGTCTCTAAAAGCATCTGCCATTCCTCCGTGCCATCCTGCAAGACCAATTCCTGAATGTATAACCTCTTGTAGGTTCCCAATTTTCGAATTCTTTATTTCCCAATTATCATCATCAATTTTTCCCATTGTCCAAACTGGTATAATGATGTCAAAATTTTTTAGAAAATCTATGTCCCCTAAAACGTCCAAATCATTTACTATTTCACTTTGAATTTTAAATTGTTGTAATTCACTCGATATAAATTCTGAAGTTTCCTGTGGTTCATGTCCTTCCCAACCTCCAGATAGAAAAAGTGCTTTTTTTGTCATCCTTTTATTGAACCTGCAGTTAAGCCACCAGTTATTTGCTTTTGAAAAAATAAGAACAATACAGCAATAGGTGTTGCAGCAATTACAGATGCTGCAGCAATACTTCCCCATTCATTACTAAAGTCATCCATAAACACTATATTGATTCCTAAAGCAACAGTATATAAATTCGCATCTTTCAAAAAGATTGCTGCAAGAATATAGTCTGAATAGATACCTATAAATGTAATTACAAACAAAACAACAATTATTGGTCTTGAAAGCGGGGCTATAATTTTATAAAATATTTGAAAATCGGTTGCACCATCAACTTTTGCAGCTTCATCTAAAGAAGTTGGTATTGTATCCATGAAGCCCTTAATCAACCATGAATTAAATCCTATCGATCCTCCTAGATAGACAAAGATTAAGCCTATATGCGTGCCTAAACCAATAAAAGGTGCAACATCACCAATCTGAAAAAATAATAGGTAGATTGCCACAAATGCAAGAAAAGATGGAAACATTTGAACAAGTACTAAAGTTATAAGACCAACTCTTCTACCTTTGAATTTTAATCTTGCGAAAGCAAAAGCAGCGAATGTACCAAGTAAAACATTAAGAAATCCAGCAATTCCGGCTATTTTATACGTATTAAACAACCATTTGTAATAAGGGATGAGAGGGTCTCCAGTCAAACTTTGATAATGTTTAGTTGTAAATCCGTCTGGTATAAGTTTTGAATTAGATAAATTTGCAAAATCTGCAAAAGAGTTCGTTACAACATACAAAATTGGATATAAAGAAATTATCGCAAATATCAAACCTATAAGATGTCTCCATCCAAATTCTCTGAACCATTTCATAAATTTATAAATTACCATAAACACGCTCCAAACGCTTTGAGTATCTGAAAGATACTGCAGATATAAATAAAACAATTAGGAAAATTATTGTGGTAACACTGGCAGCAAGTCCAAATTGATAGCCTCTTCCACCGGCTATAGCTAAATCATATGTAAAAGATATCAAAATATCTGTATACCCAACCGCTACATCAGCTCCAACTATGGGCGGTCCACCACTTGTAAGTAAAAATATAAGGGTAAAATTATTGAAGTTGAATGCAAATGCACCAATAAGTAATGGTGATATTGCAACTAATAGTAGTGGAAATGTGATTCTCCAAAATGATTGTCTTGGAGTTGCACCATCAACTTTTGCAGCTTCTAAAAGCTCATTTGGTATTGACTGAAGAGCACCAGTTGTAATTAAAAACATATATGGGAAACCTAACCAAGTATTTACCAGCAAAACTGCTGCCCTTGAGCTTTCTTTAGTTCTAAACCAATTTATTGGCTCAATATTAAATAATTCATATAAAGGACCGAACCAATCATTGACTAAACCAAAATCAGGATTTAGAAGACCTTTAAAAACTAAAATAGATATAAAACCTGGAATAGCATATGGAAGTATGTAAATTGATCTGTAAATTTTTTGGAATTTAAGTTTATCTTTGTTTAATGAGACACTTAAAAGTAAGCCAACAAAAAAAGTTAGAAAAACTGCAAAAAAGGCAAATTGAAAAGTCCATAAGGTTACTATTCTCAGAGGACCTCTAAATCTCTCATCATCTGCTATTCGCTGATAATTCTCAGTGCCAACATTGATTCTCCAACCCGGGTCGATTGTTTGACCATTGCATATGAAATTACCCCTATTACCTAATGTACAAGCTGAATCATTGACATTGTCGTATAACGTATCAGTTTCAGCAATATACGAATACTTTTGTTGAGCTGATAAAAGCCTCCCACTAGATGCACCAAATACTGAAATATTATAAAGTTGAATACGTGTATTCTTATTTACTAAAAGTGACAATTCTTGAAGTTGAGAAGAATTAGCTATTTGTTCCCTGCCAGACAACAAATATAGATTGTCTGGAATTAAGATTTCACCATCAGAATTTTTAAATGATGGTTCATGGTTGGCAAAGTCAATTGCATTAAATTCATTTTCTTGAACAGCTTTTCCAAATAATAAATTTTCATTATCAAGATCTGCAAGAAAATAATATTCCAAATTTTGATCTTGTAAAACATATAAGTCAAATTCAACACCTCTTTGATCATCTTTTGTATATGTAAGGTCTTCTAACCTCTCAATTGCCTGTTGTTTAGTTAAAATATGTCCTGTTGACCAGTTTGTAAACGAAACATAAAAACTATAAGCAGCAGGAAAAACAACAAATGATAAAAGAAATATCATCCCTGGTGTTATCCATTTAAGTGGTTTTAATCTATTTGTCGCATATGTGAGGTTTACAAGAAGAGTAATAATTATTGTAATTATTAGTAAAAACCATGATTCGAATGCAATAGTTAATGGTACTAAATAAACTACAAATCCATTAAAAACACCTAAAAATAGATATCTTAATATTGTTGAATACTGCATAACTTAATATATCACATAAAAATCGGGGCTCATAAAGAGCCCCGATTATAAATTTATTTATTAGTAATTATCCACCAGCAATGGCATCTCTTACTTGCTGAGCTGCTAATTTCATAGCGTCAGAAGCAGAATTTACAGTTACTCCTGTATCTTCATTCGTACCATAATTTTGATCTCTAATTATTAACATTGCATCACCAACAGGTCCCCATACATTACCCATTTCAGGTATGTTTGGCATAGGAATTCCGTTAGACGCACTCGCTGCAAATTGTGCAGCAATTGGATCTTCAGCTTCAACTATTGCAAATAATGACTTTGTTGCTGGAAGTCTTGGATCTTCTGCATACATGGCTGCTTGTACATCAACAGTTGCAAAGAAATCTAAAATAAAGCTCTGAGCTAAAACTTTCTTCTCACTGAATGCAGATATAAACATTCCTCTAACTCCAACAAATGGTGTTGCAGGATTGCCATTAAATGTAGGTATTAAACCGACACCGTAATTAACAGCTGCTGCATCATTTCTAGCCCACGGACCAGTCATCCAGAATAATGAACGACCTTCTTGGAATGCTGTCATAGAAGCACCGTAATCTGTTGAGGCTACTGTTCCATTTTTCACTAAAGAGTCGAGAAATTCTGCAGATGCTATTGCAGATGCATTATCAAGTCCTACGTCAGATGGATCAAAACCACCATCAAACTTAAATATGTATCCACCGTCTGAAGCGAAGAATGGATGGCTATGATAAGCATCGCCAGCACCTCCACCGCCTGGAGCACCGACACATAACTCTGTACCGGCTGCATCACACGCAGCTTTTACTTCTTCCCATGTTGATGGAACACCATCAACTAAATCTGCATTATAATACATGGCGATAGCTTCAGTTGCATATGGAAATCCGTAGACCTCTCCCCCATAACTAAAGCCTGCAATACCAACTTCAAATATATCATCTGAAATTGAACCTAAATCGATTGGTGCGACTACACCATTTGCTACTACTTCACCAACCATGTCATGTGGTCCGACGAATAAGTCTGGACCCTCACCTGCTGGTCCAGCAGTAAGTACATCGTTTTTAATTGCACCGAAATCATATATTACAACTTCTATGTCAACTCCTGCTGCACTTTCATAAGCACCAACTAATGGTTCTAGTGCAACGGCAATTTTTTCTTCAGCCCATATAACTAGCTTTTCCGGTGGCGGAGAAGTAGTTGCAGGTGCCGCAAGAGTTTCCTGTGGTGCCTCAGTTGTTTCAGGTGCTTCTGTTGTTTCTTCAGCAGCATCACCTCCACAAGCAACGGCAACCATAGAAAACATTAATAAAAATACGATAAATCGCAATTTATTAGTTTTCATATACTCCCTTTCGTATATACGTATATCCACTCATTAAAGAATGTATGCATAATATAATCCTGAATTTGAAAAATTTCTATTTAATTTGAAAAAACATTTCACAAATATACAATTTGATTTATTGTTCGTGAATTATAATTCCTATATCACCTGAATTATTGGTAATTTTTATCTTTCCATCATCAAGATTTGTTGTACATTCACCAAACTTTAAATTAATACTGTGCGCATTTGAAATTATTTGAAAATCATCGTTAGATTTTTCACGATTAATGATACACAGCATCGATTCGTCCTTGAGTATCCTTCTAAAAGCTACGAAATCATTGTGTTCATTTAACAATTCAAAACGGCCGTATTTGAAAATAGGGCTTTCTCGTTTGATTTTCATTAGTTCTTTGAGATAATTCAATATTTCGAAATTCCAAGATTGCTGATTATCCCATGGAAAAGGTTCTCTGTTAAATGGGTCATCTGCACCACCTAATCCTATTTCATCACCATAATAAATTCCCGCAATCCCTGGAAAGGTAGCTTGTAGAAATATTGCTCCAAGTATGCCATCTTTTTCATTTCCACATCTGTTTAAAAATCTTTTTACATCGTGTGAACTTAAAAGATTTTGGCAAGAGGATAGTGCTTCAAAAGAATACATTGAATATAAATTTGCAAGTGAATCAGCAAATTCTTTATTACCTATTCTTTTTGTAGCAAAATAATCAGTCATTGATTCTCTGAATGAATAATTCATTGTCCCATCAAACCTATCACCCTGTAGCCACTGAGATGTATCACCAAATATTTCAGAAATTAAAAGCGTATCTTTATTTGCACCATGTGCAATGTCTCTGAATTCTTTCCAGAAGGAAAAATCTAGTTCTTTCGCTACATCCATTCTCCATCCATCAATATCAAAATTTTCTATCCAGTACTTTGTAACATCAAGAGCCCATTGTCTTGCTTCCTTGCTTTCAAAATTTATTTTTGGCATATCTGGAACACCCCACCAAGCCTTAAATGAAGGTTCAACAATAGGACCATCATCGTCTTTTATTTCAATTGGAACTTTTGTTTCTTCAAAGGTTTTGTCAAGATACTGCTTATACTCTTCCTGATTGCCGTCCCACCCTACTTTGTAAGTATTTGCATATAAGTGTGGTCTATGAATAAACCTGACCGGGTAATCAAAAACAGTGAACCATTCTTTGTATTTAGAGTTTTCACCATTTTCTATTAAGTCCTGAAAAGCGAAATGTCTTGGATGCACGTGATTTAAAGAGCAATCTAGCACCACCTTCATATCACGATTATGGCATTCATTAATTAAGTCTTTTAAAGCATCGTCGCCTCCAAGTGTCGGATCAACTTTAAAATGATCCCAAGCATCGTATTTATGAGTGCTAGATGACAAGAATATAGGATTTAAATACAATATGTTTACTCCGAGAGATTCTATGTGATCGAGATTGTTCAAAACTCCAATCAAATCACCCCCATGAAAACCTAATCTTGTTGGTGTTGAATTCCAATCAACAATATTTTTGGGATTGATCGTGCTGTCACCATTTGAAAATCTTTCAGGAAATATTTGATACATGACTCCTCCATATACCCAATCTGGAATTGTGTGTCTCATGAAAGAACTGCTGTCATAAACCCATTTTTCTGATGGTGATATAAAATTTGCAATACCACTAGTTCCAAAATATAAATTTAAATTGTCATCTGTTGATGCAGCGAAACTAAATTTTGCAATTTGTGATCTAAACTCAACTTGTACACCCCAAAAAATAAATCTGTCTGTTTCAGCATATTTTCTTAATTCGACAGGTCTGAAATCTTCATCCTCTAACAAAATCCAAATTTTTGAAATATTTTTTTCAGAATGTACTCTTACTCTACCAATGCCATCTTTTGAAATTGAGAAATGCTTTTTGTTGTCAAAATCAAATCTAAAGTCATAATGACCTAAGTGCACATCACCTTCAAAAAAATCTATCTTTTGCTTTTCTCCAGCATCAATGAATTCGGGACTGTGTTCTTCTACCATAAAAATTTATTTACTATTAAATAGTAATTATATACTCTATATTTGAAGTGATATGGATATAAATAAAAGTAGTGGATTAATTTTTCATCCTACATCTTTACCAAGTAGATATGGCATTGGTGATCTTGGAAAAGAAAGTTATGAGTTTGTAGATCTTTTGAGTCAATCAAAAACGAGTATTTGGCAGGTATTGCCTCTAGGGATTACAGACGATATAGAATTTTCTCCATACTCAAGTAAATCCTCAATTTTGGGCAATCCTTATTTGGTTTCTTTGGACAATATTAAAAATAAAATTTTTACAAGTGAAGAATTGTCAGAGATTGCATATCCAATAAGTAATGAAGTAAATTTTAGTGTCGTCTACAAAAATAAAAATAATATTTTTAAAAATATCTCAAACAGAATAAATACTGAAGATAAAGAATACAAAAATTACCTAAACAATGAACATATCAAGAAACATCTTACATTTTTAACACTAAGCGAGATTAATAAAGGCCCATGGAATAATTGGAATGATCGATATCAAAATTATTCCGAAGATTTGTTTGATGAGGTCTATAACCGATATTTAGATATATTCTCAAAAAACTTATTCCTACAATTTGAATTTAGTAAACAATGGCAGAAACTTAAATCTTATGCAAATAACAATAACGTAAGCATACTTGGTGATATTCCAATCTATGTTAATCATAATTCTGCTGACGTTTGGCTGAATCAAAATCTTTTCGATCTAGATAAGAATAAAAATATGGGTTTTGTATCTGGAGCTGTTCCAGATGATTTTACATTAGAAGGACAAGTTTGGAATACAGCCCTGTATGAATGGGATAATCACCAAAAAGATGATTACAAGTATTGGGTTGATAAATTAAATTACAATTTGGATAATTATGATTACTTAAGAATTGACCATTTTGTTGGATTTTTTCAATTCTGGGCAATTCCCTTTGGAAAACCTGCACTCGATGGGCATTGGAGAAAAGGTCCTTGGGAAACATTTTTTGAAAAAATTGCTAAATATGTCAACTTTGATAAATTGCTAGCAGAAGATTTAGGTGTTGAACTAAATGATACAACTGAGATATTAACAAAATACACAATTCCAGGTATGAAAGTACTGCAACAAAGAATACCTAATAAAGAGGATAATGATGAAATTCATCCTGATTTATGGGATGAAAATGTTGTAGCTTATACAGGTACTCATGATAGTCCTACAATAAAACAGTGGTTTAATGAATCGAAAGAACAAGTCAAGTATTTCAATAAGTACAAGACAAATTTAATTACTGAATATGATTCAAATGTCTGGAATTTTATTTCGATGACATGGCAATCACCATGCAAGTTAGCAGTAACGACTGTGCAAGACTTACTTGATTTAGGACTTGAGGGAAGATTTAATGTACCAGGAACTCAAAAAGGCAATTGGAAGTGGAGAATTGAAGACTTAAAAAATTTAATTACTCCATTAGAAAAGTTGAAAAATTTAAATGTTTCCTGTGGGAGAATTAGTACTTAGATTTTATATAATCAATTACTAATTGCACCTCATTATCATTTAATCGTACGGCAGGCATTGAGCCTTTGCCCATAGTGATTGTTTGAATCCAGTATGAGTCAGGCATTTTTGCTGCAGAGCTCTCTTTATGTAATGCTGGGCCTACTCTCCCCTCCAAATTAGGACCATGACATGCTGAACACCTTGCTGTATATATCTCTTCTCCTGTAAGAAGCTCACCTGATTCAGAGACAGTTTCGCTACCGCATGCGAAAAATGCAAGCGAAAATAACATAAAAATGAATGGTTTTATTTTATTCTTCTTCAAGCGCAGATTTAAATTCTTTTGTTGATTTACCCAATGATTTTGCAAGTCCTGGAAGTCTTTTTGCACCAAACAATAAAAGTAATATCGACAAAATAATTAATAATTCTGGTAATCCTAATCTCATACTTTTATTTTACTAGTTTAATTAGAATTACTAATTCCTATAATTTTCTTTTCTAAAATCCACATCATCAAAAATCCAACAATTGAAAAGATTGTGAAAATTAAAATTTCTGTTGATAAATTAGTTGATGGAAAAATAGGACGTGTATAAAGTGGTTCATTTGTAGATGTATACTCTACAACTTCAATAAATGGCCATATTTTAAAGAGTGACCCTAACAGAAATCCAACGAGGACACTGATAACTACATCATTAAATCTATTAAATAAATAAGAAAGAAGTCTACTAAATGTTAGAAGTCCAAAAATACAACCCATAATAAAGACACTTAAAACATTTATATCGAAATTATTTAGAGAGTTTAAGATAAATTCATATTTTGACAAGAAAATTAATATAAACGAACCACTAATTCCTGGAAGAATCATTGCAGATATTGCAATGGCACCAGAAAGAAAAATAAAAAAACTTGAATTTGGACTCGATGAAGGTGATAAAAGTGAAATAGAACCTGATACAAAAAGTCCAAAAATTAAAAACACATAATTTTTTACCCTTAAATCATTTATATTTCTTGAAATTATTATTGCTGATGAAATAATAAGACCAAAAAAGAAGCCCCAAATATGAAAATTATAATTAGTTAAAAGAAATGAAATTATTCTTGAAAATAATACTATTGAAATAATCATTCCAAGCACTAACGTCAATAGAAAATTCCCGTTTATGTGTTTCCAAAACTTCCTGAGCTCTAATTTTGCTAAAAAACTTATTGATTCAAAATTAATTGATTTTATAGAGTTGATAAGTTCATTATAAATTCCAGTTATAAAGGCTAATGTTCCACCTGAAACACCTGGTATAATTTCAGCAACACCCATAAGCATTCCCTTAAAAAATAAAGAAATTCTAGAATTCATTAATTAGCTTTGCTTCTGAAAATTCTGAAAAGTATGGGAGAGAAAGTTGCTGTGATTACAGCTAATAAAATAATTTGCTGCTCTAACTCGACAGATATTAAATCTAAATGAACACCAATTTCTGCCATTGCAATAATTAAACTGAATCTGGCTGAAAGTAAAAAACCTCCTGCGATAATATCTCTGAATTTAATTTTTGAGAATATTAATAATATTGAAGGTAAAAATTTAACACCTACGGCAATTAAAAACAGATATCCCACATCTACAAAAAATTGTGTATTTGAAAATACACTTATATCGTAATTGAGACCAATGTTAATGAAAAATATTGGTATGAGAAATCCATAAGAAAAACCTTTTAAACTACTTTCTAAAGTTCCACGGTTAGAGAAAATAAACACAAATATTGTTCCAGCAAGAAAGGCTCCCAGGATAGGTTCAATATCAAAAATGACTGACACACCAACTAAAGTTAACATAAGAGCAAGAGAACTTCTAATCCCAAGTTCATCAGGATCGTTGCCGTCAAACATTCTTGAAAATAGTTGAGGATTCCACCAGGCAACTCTTCTAATAATTCTGAGAATTAAAATAACAACTACAAAATATAGTATTACATTCAAATTAGAAATTGAAAGTCCTCCAGCTCTTATAAATGATGCATAAACTGTGGCTGCTAAGAGAGTAAGTATATCAGCTAGTAAAGCAACCATAAATAAAGTTTGTCCATACGCCGTTTTGATTGTGTCGTCACTTCGTAATATTGTGATTACAATATCAACACTCGTTGTACATAAAACAAGCGCAAGAAATATAGGATATCCAAGATTAGAAATAAGATAGAAAGATGTAGCTACAGTTAACAAATATATTGACATTGGCAGTGCAAGAGTCCTTACTCCTTTCTCACGAAATGTATCGAGTTCAATTTCAAATCCAGACAAAAACATTAACAAAAGAAATCCCAAAATTGCTAAACCAGATATGAATTCAGAAGTTTCAACAATTCCTAATATTGGACCAACTGTTATTCCATATGCAATTTCAAGAACTATCCCTGGTATTTTTATTCTTTGGGCAAGAAGCGGCAAGATAAATGCTCCTAAAGATATTATTACTAGAGATTCAGCCTGAAATTCTTCCATATTTACCTAGGTACATAAAGAACAGATGAATTTGAGTTTGTAGATACGAATTCAATAATTTTTCTATCTTGCCAAGACTGTGAAGAATTTGAACCGATTATTGCTAAATCATACTCTGAAGTTTGCTCTGAAAATATTTTTGCTTCATTTCCTTCAAAATTTACAAAATCAAGTTGAACTTCATTTGAAAGAGCAAGATCTTGCAACTTTTGAACGGTATTTGAGACTTTATTTTCACCTTCTGATTGCAAAAACTTTGGCTGATTTATAATTACCCCAACTAATTTAGCCGACATTGTTGAAGACAAATCGAATGCAATTGAGTTTGAGCTATTTTCGTCAAAATTGTCATTAATCAATAATCCAATAGTCTTGTATGGATAGGTAGTTCTTGAAAATAGAATAGGCACTTTAGTTTTATTAGCAATACTTATAAGCGACTTTATTTTTGATTTTGCAGTACCGTCCATAACAGGATAAAAAATTGTTCCTATTGAATTTTCTTTCATAAAATTTTCTAAATCCTTAACTGTAATTTTATTTTTGTAAGTAATATCAAATTCTTGATCTTTAAGTACTGCTTTCAAAGTTTCTTCGGTAGTTTCTAAATTATTATCGAATAAATCTTGCTTTGTGAGTACCTTAAGTGAAGTTGCCTTGGTATTCCTTATAAAAAATTCAGATTCTGATAAATTTTTTAAGTTCTTTTCGTCATCGAGCACTACAACAATATCTTTTCCAAATTCAAGAGGAAAACGAGATTCTGAACCTGAAAAAAGATTTATAACATTAGAGAATGCTCCAGATTGTAAAACTACTGTAACTAGGTCACCTGTTTCAATTTCAGTGTCGCCATGCGGAATAATTACTTTACCTTTTCTTAAAAGAGCACCAACAATATAGTAGTCAGAACCAATTTCTCGAAGTTTTTTTCCTCTTACTGGACTGTCAGAACTTATTTCGATTTCTAGAGCTTCCGCTCTCCCACCGGCAAAAGCTTGGGAGACTACTCTTCTAGGTTCAAGAATATGCTCAAATCTTCTCGCAAGCAATATATCTGGTTCGACTAACTCAACATCTAATTCCTTAAATTTACCTGCATTAGATGACTCATTAATAATTGAGGAAAGTCTTAGTATATTGTTTTGTTTCGCAATATTTAAAATCTCTAAATTTACTTCATCGCTGAGCGTTAATGTCACTATTGCAGTAGCTTCGTCAAGTCCTGCTTTTTTAAGTACCAAGGAAGATGTAGCATCGCCTTGTATTTTATCTATTTGTCTATTTGTGGTGAAATTTCTTAGTTTTTCTTGATCTAAATCTATGACAGAAATAGACCATCCAGAACTAACCCTGTTGATTAGCTCTTTTGCTTCTCCGTGTGCTCCTACAATTATTACTTTCACGTGCTTATTATGCTACATATACATTTTAGTTAAAGAACAACTTTGAAAATCTTATTTGGGTTAAATTTATAGTAACTACCAAAGAAACAGTTATGCTATTTTATGTGTTGTGTAAGAAATGCATAATATCGCCATCTTTAACTACATAATCTTTTCCTTCAGTACGTAATTTACCGGCATCTTTAGCACCTTTTTCACCTTTATAGGTTATATAGTCTTGAAATGAAATAGTTTCAGCACGTATAAAACCCTTTTCGAAGTCAGTATGGATTTTACCAGCAGCTACCGGGGCAGAATCTCCGACAGTTATTGTCCATGCTTTTACTTCTTTTTCTCCAGCCGTGAAATAGGTATGAAGTCCAAGTAAGTCATAGCCAGCCTTGATTAACCTGTCTAATCCTGACTCACTCTGTCCCATTTCTAACAAAAATTCTTTCTTTTCATCATTACTTAGTTCACAGATTTCTGCTTCAATTTCTGCACATATTGGAACAACTTTAGAATGATCTTCTTTGGCGTACTCTAAAATTAAATCCATGTGTGGATTATTTTCAAACCCACTCTCATTCACGTTAGCCACGTAAAGTACGGGCTTTAATGTTAAAAGTTGGAAATTTTTTAACAAGACTAATTCTTCTTTACCATAAGTTAGCTTTCTTAAACTTGTCCCCTCTTTAAGTGCAGTCAAAATTTTTTCAACCAATTCTTTCATCGGCATACCTTCTTTTTGTCCTGATTTAGTATTTTTTTGAGCTTTTTGATATAACTTTTCGACAATGCTCAAATCAGATAGTATTAGTTCAGTGTTTATAATTTCAATATCATCTATTGGTGATACTTTTCCAGAAACATGAACAATATCATCATTTTCGAATGCTCGTACAACATGTATAATCGCATCTGTTTCTCTGATATTTGATAAAAACTGATTTCCCAAACCCTCTCCGGTTGAAGCTCCTTCAACTAAGCCAGCAATATCTACAAATTCAATAACAGCAGGTATAGTTTTTTTAGGATTTACAATTTTTGATAGATCATCTAGTCTCGTGTCATTAACAGTAACTACACCTATATTTGGTTCTATAGTACAAAATGGATAATTTTCAGACTCTATGCCAGCCTGAGTTAAGGCGTTAA
This sequence comes from OCS155 cluster bacterium AG-426-D23, assembly GCA_003213165.1. Lineage (GTDB taxonomy): Bacteria > Actinomycetota > Acidimicrobiia > Actinomarinales > Actinomarinaceae > Actinomarina. The sequence continues at coordinate 137,128 of QCNO01000001.1, read as the reverse complement.
ATAATGTAGATTTTCCAACATTTGGCAATCCTACAATTCCACATTTAAAACCCATTTGTATTACCTTTAAAATTAAAAACATTTATAAATATAGCGGTAACTTTAATTAAAAATAACTTTCTTTTCTTCATCTCATCAATATTTTGATTAAAGTCATTATTAAGGGGGATTATGAACGAAAAGAATAATAAAAGAACAATATTTGGCTGGTCGATGTACGATTGGGCAAAATCTGCATATGAAACAACTATTTTAGGTGCTGTATTACCTGTTTATTTTGTCAGTGTAATTGTTCCTGAAGAAGGTTTTGAATTCAGAGGAAATGTATATACAGGTGCAGAAGTTTGGGGATTTGCTATTGGTTCAGCCTTATTTATTTTCTTTTTAATAATGCCAACAATAGGAGCAATCGCAGATATGTCTGGAAATAGAATGCGGTTCTTTAAAGTTTTTGCATTTGGAGGTGCAATATTTGCTTCGACTTTTTATTTTGCAAATTCTGGTGATGTACTTTTCACTCTTGGAATTTATTTCTTAGCACAATTAGGTGCAACTGGATCTAATGTTTTTTATGACAGTGTATTAAAAGATATAACAACTGATGACACAATTGATTCAGTTTCTGCGAGAGGTTACGCCCTTGGTTACTTAGGAGGTGGGACAGATTTAATTCTATCTTTTGTAATAATTCTCCTGGGACCAGATATGTTGGGAATTGATACTGGTCTTGCTTCCAAAATTGCGATCTCAAAATCTGGATTATGGTGGTTAATATTTTCTGTGTTCAGTTTTTCAAGGATGAATATTGTAGAAACAAAATCAGGTAAAGTTTCTATTGCAAATGCGTATAGTAGAAATTTCACAACTCTAAAAAAGATAAGAAAATTTCCATTTTTACTTTATTTCTTAATCTCATATATTTTTTTCTGGGATGGTTTACAGACTTTAATAAATATGTCAGCTGCATTTTTTACAGAAGTATTATTGTTAGATCAAACTCAAGTACTCATAGTGTTTTTAGTTGTTCAGTTTGTTGCTTATTTTGGAGCAAAATTAGCTGGTAATTTAGCCACAAAAATTGGGCAAAAAAATGTTCTCTATTACACCATGTTTCTTCTATTTCTTGTGGGCAATGCCGCATATTTCGTACCTGAAAAACAATTAATACCAGTTATCGTAATGGGAATAGTGACAGCAATGGGTATGGGAGGTTTACAATCTGTAAGTAGGAGTGTTTATGCGGCTATGTTACCCAAAGGTGCTGAAGGTGAATTTATGGGTTTCTTTTCAGTACTATCAAGGTTTTCAGCGATATGGGGTCCACTCATTTATGCATATGTCAGTGCATCAACTGGAAATCCAAGATTATCGTTACCAGTTATAACTTCTTTCTTTCTTATTGGATATCTGTTATTGAGAAATGTAGATATGGATAAAAGAATTAGCGAAGAAGAGTGGAATGCTAGCTAGTTTTTACCAGCCTAGACAAATTAAAAAATAGAGCTGACACAGTTATTGGTCCTACTCCACCAGGAAATGGAGATCGGTAGCTCACTACTTCACTTAAATTTTGAGTATCAATATCACCATAGTTTTTTCCATCAACTGATGAAATTCCGATATCAATAATGGTTGCACCTTTTTTAAAATAAGAAAAATCATAAAGCTTTGCTGAACCTACTGCTGATATAAAAATATCAGCTTGTGTTATAAATTGTTTTTGATTGGATGTCTTACTGTGAATCACTGTTACATTAGCGTTGTAACTCTTTGATGATAGAATCTTAGCTAAAGGCGAACTCACTAATCTAGAACGACCAGCAATAACAATAGCTTTGTCTTCTGTCTTGATTTGGTAAAAATTTAATAATTCAAGTACAGCTAATGATGTTGCAGGTATTAATTTATATTCATTTGAAAACAAACTTCCTAGATTATAAGAAGTTAGGCCATCGACATCTACATCTGGGGGAATACAGTTTATAACATCTTCAGAATTTAAATGATTTGGTAATGGCAACTGAACTATTAGACCATCTGTAGTTTTTGATTGCTCCTGAATAAGCTCATTTAAATTTTCTTGAGTAGTATTTTCATCAAGTTTAAGCCAATTAAATTCAACTCCTAATTGTTCAGCTTTTTCTTTTTTTCTGGATACATAAAGTAACGATGCCGAATTATCACCAACAGTAATTGCAGTCAAATGAGGAGTTTTATTGTTTGATTTAGCATCCTGAAATGCTTTAAAACTTATTTCGTCAAGCTGTCTTGCTACAGGATCGCCGTAAAGTAATTGTTCCATTTTTAACAGTTTAATATTTATGAAACGTATTTAATGAATAACTTTATTAAAATAATTCTGAAAGATTTAGTAATGGATATATCAAAATTAGATAAAAAAATTAATCCCTCTGGAACTATGGCTATTTCTAATAAGGCCCGGGATTTAAAAAAAGAAGGTAAACCGGTTATAGGTTTTGGAGCTGGTGAGCCTGACTTCGCATCACCAGACTATGTAATTAATGAAGTAAAGATTGCAGCAGAAGATCCAAAAAACCACAAATACTCTCCTGTTGCAGGACTTGAATCTTTAAGGAAAGAAATATCAAGAACAACATTGAAATATTCAGGTGTTGGAGTAACTGAAGATAATGTTGTTGTATCCAATGGTGGTAAGCAAGCTATTGTCACAGCACTAATGTCAGTTCTTGATCAAGGTGATGAAGTAATAATTCCCGCACCATACTGGACAACATATCCTGAAGCGGTAAAACTTGCTGGTGGTGAACCCGTTTTTATTGAACCTAATAAAAAAGATAATTTTAAAATTTCTGTTTCTGACTTAGAGAAAGCAAAAAGCTCAAAAACAAAATTATTAATATGGTGTTCTCCATCGAACCCTACTGGTGTTGTCTATTCAAAAGAAGAATCAGAAAAAATATACAATTGGGTTTTTAAAAATAATATTTGGATTTTATCTGATGAACTTTATGAACACTTGGTATATGAAGGTGAGACATCACCTTCTCCAGGACAATATGATAAAGAGTTAAAAAATACGATAATTATAAATGGAGTTTCAAAAGCATATGCTATGACTGGATGGCGAGTTGGGTGGTTAGTTGCTAACTCAAATGTCATAGGATTAGCAAAAAAAATACAATCTCAAATATCATCTAATGTTTCAAATATATCGCAAATTGCTGCAGAAACTGCATTAAAAAATGGCCTTGATAAAACTAAAGAAATGAAAATATCATTTAACAGAAGAAGGCTATATGCTATTGAAAAAATAAATCAGATCAATAATATATCTGTTGGTAACCCGACTGGTGCATTCTATTTGTTTGTTGATGTAAGTGAATATTGTAATGGTAATTACAAAGGTATCAAATCATCAATAGATTTTTGTAATTGGCTTCTCGATAAATATTTTATTGCATTTGTACCAGGAGAAGTTTTTGGTGTTCCCGGTTACATGAGATTATCCTATGCTCTAGGTGATGATGAATTAAGTGAGGGTCTTGAACGTCTCAATAAGGCAGTTGAAGATCTAAATGGATAAAGTTAAACCAAAAAGTCTTATTTCTTGGCTACTTTTTGATCTTGCAAACACAGTTTATGCCTTTGTAATTCCGGGATTGTATTTTTCAGTTTGGCTAGTTAGTGAAAAAGGATGGACTGACCAACAACTTGGATTTGCAACTTCAAGTGCAATGATAATAGTTGCAATCCTTGGTCCATGGGTCGGTAGAAAATCAGACGGATCAGAAGGAAAAAAAAGGCTACTTTTATTAATGACAATAATGTGCATAGCCTCAACATTTCTATTAGGAACATTTAATGTACAAATTTCAGTTATATTATTTGTAATTTCACTTATTGGCTTCAATCTGGGATCAGTTGTTTACGATGCACTTCTGATTTCTGTAAGTAATGAAGAAAATAGAGGAAAAATTTCAGGAATGGGTGTCGCTTTTGGATACATGGGGTCTTTGATAGGTTTTGGAGTTGCCACAGTTTTACAGAGTTTAGGATATAGCTATGTAGAAATATTTAGATCAGTTGCAATATTGTTTTTAATATTTTCCTTGCCAGCATTTCTTTTTGTCGAAGAAAAATTCGTCAGTGCCGAAAAAGTAAAAATTAGCATTCTAAGTTCATTGAATATTGTCATTAAGTCATGGAAACATTCAAGACAATATAAGGGGCTTACAAGATTTCTTGTAGGAAGATTTTTTTATGCTGATGCAATAAATACACTTATCAGTGGATTATTAGCAGTATATTTAGTTGAAGAAGCCGGACTGACTCCTGCAGATAGTCAAAACATCCTTGCATTAGCTATAGTCATATCCATTATTGGTGGATATATCTTTGGTAAAGCTGCAGATAAGTATGGCCCAAGAAGATTAATTTTAATTAGTATATTTTGCTGGATTATTTCACTTTCACTAGCAATCGTTGCTACAGAGTTTGATCAAATGTGGTTGATTTATGTAACTGGAGTATTGGGTGGTTTTAATATTGGCGGAATTTTCGCTGTTGATAGAGTATTCATGACTAGACTTTCACCCCAGAAACACCTTGGAGAGTTTTATGGTTTGTATTCAACAATTGGAAGGTTCGCTACTATATTAGGTCCGTTATTGTGGGGTTTTATAGTTGATGGATTAAATCTAGGAAGAAACGTTGCAATGGGGTCACTTATCTTGTTATTAATCATATCTTTTTATATTATTTCTGGAGTTTCGGATAATAAAAACTACTAAAAAAAGAAGAATCTCTTTTTATTTTTTACTTGATCTAATTGCTCTCTCGTATTTTTTAACTTTTCTCTGAGAAACTCTGCCTCAGCTTCTGCTTTTGCTGCTCTCTCTCTTGCTTCTGCCATTTGTTGACTTGCTTCATGTAAATTTCCAAGTTGATTGAGAACAGTATTCCATGCATCTAAAGGAACAAGTAAACTCTCTTCATTATTTGTATCATTTTCTGATGTATCTGGATTATTTTGTAAATTTTTTTCACTTATTTCGGGGGCTTTGTCATTATCTTTCTTAAGAAAGTTATATTTTTCTGCCATTCTCTCTTCGTAACTTTTACTCATCTTTTAAAGCCTTTGCGTAGTCCTCAATAATAGGATATTCAAAACTGAATCCTTCTTTTAATAATTTTTCTGGGATTATTCTAAGACTACAGAATATTAGGCCATGCGCCAATTCAGAGCCCATTAGTAAATTTATTGCAATCTGAGGTGCAGGAATTATTGAAAATTTTTTAAATACTTTTGCGAATCTATTTGAAAACTCTTTTTGTGTGATTGGGACTGGTGAAACAAAATTGACTGGTCCAGAAATATTTTTATTTTCCAGGCAGAATTTATAAGCATTGACAACGTCTTCAATAGAAATCCATGACCAATATTGATCACCTTTACCTAAGGGCCCAGATAAATTAAGTTTGGTTGTTAAAGTAATTAGCTGAGTTGCAATATTGCCTTTTCCCAAAATGAATCCATTTCTAGCCTTTACAATTCGCACATCTTTGTGTTTGATGGCTGAAAGGGGCGATTCCCATGCTTCTTCAGCAACTAGCTGATCGAAAGTTCCTCTATTGAACTTAGTTGTGGATTCAGTTATTACTTCATCACCATGATCACCATATATTGTTGTACCCGAAGCTGTAATAAATATTTTTGGATAGATGTCACTTTCATTATAGGTTTTTACAAATAAGTCGGATCCCCATTTTCTTGACCAATAAATTCTAGATTTCTTTTCCTTATTCCATCTTCCTCCACTCAAAGGTAAAAATCCGAAGATGTCTTTTGGAGCTAAAGACTCACCTGCAAGGTGAATAATTGCATCGAGAGTTTGAAATTTTTCTATATCAATTTCTTGTTTTGATGGACTCCAAAAAATTTCGTTTTCAGCTTTTACATCTCTTCTAACGAATTTAAAAACCTCAAACCCATCTTCTTCAAGCTTTTTTGTAAGTCTTTTGCCTATAAATCCAGAAGAGCCTGTGACACCAATCTTCATTCTTCCTCACCGTAAAATATAAAAAAGTTCTGTAAAGTATTTTCTACATCCGAGGTATCATTTCCAATATTTCTCTTAAAATTTATCGTGACCATATTTGATTGAATAAAAATTGTATCAATATCATCAATTTGTTGAAAAAGTTTTAGTGCTAGTTGTCCACTTACATCAGCAATCAATGAAGCTTCGGAAATATTATTAAATGTCATACCCTCTTGACCCGAAACTGACCTGTTTAAATCAAAAATTAGTGTTTTGTTTAACTTTGTAGTCTTTACTTCGATAATTTGACCCATCAAACATCCCCTAAATTATGTACTCTAATTAAATTGGTTGCTGCTTCCATATTTGGTGGTGTACCAGCAACAACAATAACTTTATCACCTTTATTGTATTTTTTTTCTTCTAAGAGGAAATCATTAGCAGATTTAAGCATTTCAGAAAAATGTTCTTTTCTATCAATATGAAATTGCTCAACACCCCAAAATAGATTTAATTGATTGAGGGTTTTAACTTTTGTTGTAAAAGTAATTATCTTAGCTTTAGGTCTAAAGTTTGAAATTAGAAGTGGTGTTTTACCAGTTTCAGTAAATGCAACAATAGCTCTTGCGTCTATGTCGTCAGCAATTTGTACAGCTGCTCTTGCCAAAGTTGTGGTGAATGAATCTTCTTTCAGGTCCTCTTTCGATTGCAAAGATGATGTATCATTTCTCGAGTCCACTTCTTCACAAATACCAGACATCACTTCTATAACTCTATTTGGATGATCTCCTATAGATGTTTCTGCTGAGAGCATAACTGCATCAGAACCTTCTAAAATTGCGTTTGTTATGTCTGTTACTTCTGCTCTGGTTGGCCTATAGGATGATTTCATTGATTGAAGCATTTCAGTTGCAGTTATAGAAATTTTTCCTTTTTTATTTGCAGCATCTAAAATTTGTTTTTGAACAAAAGGCACTTGTTCGATTGGAAGCTGAACTCCGAGGTCGCCTCTTGCAACCATAACTCCGTCAGAAACCTGAAGAATTTCATCAATGTTTTCTAAAGCAGTTTTCAACTCTATCTTTGCGATAATCTTTACATCTTTAGGAACAATATCTCTCACAGATTTTATGTCTTTACCATTTCGAACAAAAGATACAGCTACAAAATCTATATCGTGCTCAGTTCCAAATTTTAAATGTTCAATATCTTGTTTGGTAATTGCAGAAACTGATAAATTCGAATCTGGAAAAGCAACTCCTTGATTGTCCCTAAGTTCACCACCTATCAGAATCAAAGCCCTTAAATTATTCTTTTGTTTATCAATAATTTTAAGGATTATTTGGCCATCATCAACGAAAATTCTATCGTTTAAGTCAACATCTTTAAATAAGTTTTTATAATTTATAAAAATACTTTCATTTGAAGATTCACTCTCTTGATTAGTTAAATTAATCTCTTCGCTTTTTTGCAATATAGTATTTTCTTTAACAAAGCCTGTTCTAATCTTTGGTCCCTGAATATCTTGCATTATCGCTACTTGTTTGTCAGAAGATCTAGCCCAATTGATAAATTGTTTATGGTCTTCTAGGGTACCGTGTGAAAAATTTATCCTTATAACATCTGCTCCTAAATTAATAGCACTATGAATCTTTTGTTCGCTAGCTAGACTTGGGCCGACAGTTGCGATAATTTTTGTTTTTCTATCCATATTGATTAAATACTTTAATAGCATGGTATAACAAATTTAAGAATATGAATAGCAATATATTAATTGGAATACCGATCAAGAGTTTAGATAATCCTATGTCTAGACTGTCAGAATCAATTTCATTGCTCGATAGAAAAAAAATTCAATTGAATTTAATTAAAAACACTGTTAACTCATTCAAAAATGAAAACATTGAAATCTATCTAATTTCTAATGATCTTGAAATTGTTAAATTAGCTAATCAAATTGAGGTCACTACATTCAGTTCAAAATCAAATGGATTAAATAGTGAGGTCAAAGAATTTATAAAGTTAGCGAACAAATTTTCATCTTGGGCAATTTGTCACGCTGACTTGCCGTACCTTAACAAATACAATATTTCCGTTTTTCTTCAAGAAATTCAAAATAATCAAATTGTAATCTCAAAAAGCTCAGACAATGGAACGCCTCTAATTGGAGGGAATGTCTTTTTTGAAAATTTTAAATATGGAGAAAACAGTTTCAAAAAACACATCATAGAATTTGAGAAATTAAATTTAAATTATAAGCAAGTATTTAATAGGGAGCTTTATTTTGAACTAGATACTCAAAAAGATTTCTCAGAATTTTTACTAAATACACCTCGTTGGTTTAAAAAACTCGAAGATTAGCAGCCCCGACCGGATTTGAACCGGCGTTTCTGCCTTGAGAGGGCAGCGTCCTAGGCCTCTAGACGACGGGGCCTCTGCTCGGGGAGAAGGACTTGAACCCTCAATAATGGAACCAGAACCCATTGTGTTGCCAATTACACTATCCCCGAATGTTGCAGCCCCGACCGGATTCGAACCGGCGTTTCTGGGTTGAAAACCCAGCGTCCTAGGCCTCTGGACGACGGGGCCGTATAAACAATAAGAATAAAGTATTTTAATTATTAGTTGTTATAATTTTTCAATACTTTCAGCTAAACGTGCAATCACTGCTTGCTTACCTAAAGCAAATATTGATTCAAAAAGTGGGGGGCTAATTTTTGTTCCAGTGATTGAAACCCGTACCGCTTGAAATCCAACTTTAGGTTTAACATTTATTTCTTTAAGTATTTTTCTCATAATTGTTTCTATTATTTCTAAACTAAAATTATCTAACTTTATTAGTTCTTCCCTTAATAAGAACAAATACTTTTGTGCTTCTTCACTGTTTACATCCTGCCAATCTAGTGTATCGACATTAAAAGGTTCATCTATCAGAAACATAATCTGGTGAGTAAGATCTGCTAAAGTTTCAATTCGTTCTTGTACTGAAGGAAATATTTTGATAAGTCTACTTTTTTCCTCATCAAAAAGCTCCCTTGCTATATCATTCTCAATTTGAGACAATGCTTTAGCTTGAAAATCTTTAGTATCTGTTGAGCGGATATAAAGACCATTTAACCACAATAATTTTTTCTCATCAAAAATCGCAGAATTTGGCAGTACGTTCTTTAGGTCAAACTTATTTATTGCAGTATCAATATTAAATTTTTCTAGGTCTTTACCTGGCGACCATCCGAGTAAACACAGATAGTTAAACATGGCCTCGCTTAAAATGCCTTTACTTCTGAATGCTTCTACAGAAGTATCTCCATGTCTTTTACTTAGTTTTTTTCCATCTGGGCCAAACAACAAAGGAAGATGACAAAAATCTGGAAGATTAGCATCCATTGCTTTAAATAACATAATATGTTTTGGAGTTGAGGATAGTATGTCTTCGCCCCGAGCAATAATTGTTATTCCATAATCTAAATCATCAACAGTTGAAGCTAAATGATATGTTGGAGATTTGTCAGAACGAAGAATAACAAAATCTTCAACATCCGAAAGATTAAATGACATTTTACCCCTTATGTAATCCTCGAATTCTATTAATCCATCATTAGGTACTTTAAATCTTATTGCACCATCATCTTCGTAGGCTAAATTCCTAGATAAGAGATTTTCTGCAACTTCTTGGTAGCGATCGAATCTTGATGATTGTTTGTAAGAACCATGTGAGCCACCAACTTCAATACCTTCATCCCAATTCAAACCTAGCCATCTAAGATTTTCTATTATATCTTTTTGATATTCGCTTGTACTTCTATCTGTATCAGTGTCATCAATACGCACAAGAAAAGTACCATTATTTGCTTTTGCATATAACCAATTAAATAATGCCGTTCTCGCATTTCCAATATGTAACTGTCCTGTTGGTGATGGTGCAATTCTTAATTTCATCTACTTAATGCTATTAACTAAAGTTCCTATTGTTTCAATTTCAATTTTAATTTCATCACCAGGACCCACTTTAGAAACACCTTCGGGAGTACCAGTAAGAATCACATCACCTGGCAGTAGAGTCATTATTGAAGATACAAAACATAAAATATCTCCAATACTAAAAATCATATCTCTAGTATTTCCGTCTTGTTTTAGTTCATTATTGACAAAACACTTAATACTTAATTCTGGATTTTGCTCAAAATTTGTTTGAATAAAGGGGCCTAGCGGACAAAAAGTATCAAAACTTTTTGCTCTTGTAAAGTTGCCATTAAAAGTGCCATCCTGCCCCTGTAAAACTCTTTCAGACAAATCGTTAGCTATGGTTAAGCCGAGTACATGTTCCATCCAGTTTTCATGAGTTAGGTTTTTACTAAGCTTTCCAATTACAACTGCTAATTCTGCCTCATGGTCTACGTGTTGAGCGATCTTAGGATATATTATATTTTCTCCGGTTCCGATTACTGAAGTTGAAGGTTTGTTAAAAAAGACAGGATTGCTTGGCGCAGTATAATCATGCACTCCCAGCTCAACTGCATGTTTTTCGTAATTTTTTGCAACTGCTGTTACTTTACTCGGCAGAACTGGAGCAAGCAGTTGAATTTCTTCAACAGAATACTTCTCTTCGGTTGGTTCCCAAATTACTAGAGGTGAACCTTCATATCTTAGAACTTCGCCTTCATGTAATTCACCATAAAATATTTCACCTTGAAATTTAGCCCTTACAATCTTCATTACACAATTGTAAAGCTATTAATTTTTTTCTTATTGATTAGCATCAAATAATTTAGAGAGGTGTAACCCTTTAATGCTTTCCAGACTACATTTTTTTAAAGTTTCTTTGTCCAAAACTCCAATATCTGAATCTGTTATTTTTAAAATTTCTATTACCTTGATTACATCACTTTTTGTAGGAGCTCTTCCAATCTTTGAAGCTTGAAAGATAACTAAATTTGTAACAACTTTTGTTATGAGTTTATGTTTATGGTTGTCTTTCCACATAGGTGTAAATGGTTTAATAAGTTTTAAAGCATAACCGCTATCTGGACTAGGGATTGAAAAAACTTCTTCATCTGGAGACCTCAATGGATTGAGTGGAATATCTTTTCCTTGACTTCTTGGAACTGGAAGTTCCGAATCTTTTATGTTCTTTTTTGATTCTGTCTGTATATTTGGCTGTTGACTCATTTAACTAAAGTAAGATAATGTAAGAAGTCTTCATCCTCTCCATTTACAATTTCTAAATATTTTTTCCTAATGTCCCCTGTGATTTGTCCAGGATTACCATTTGATATATCTTCACCATCAACCGACACAACACCAACAACTTCTGTGGCAGTACCTGTAAAGAATAATTCATCAGCATCTTTTAATTGATCGGCATTTATATTTATTTCTTCAGTTTCTAAACCAAGTTTACTTGCAATTTCTATTACAGTTTTTCTTGTAATACCTCCTAAAGCTCCCGTCTCAATTGGTGGTGTAAAAATTTTCCCATTTTTAATCAAAAATAAATTTTGACCGCTTCCCTCTGCAACTACGTCATTGTCGCCAAGCATAATTGCATCATCATATCCATTTTCTACCGCATCGATTTTAGCCAAAGTAGAGTTCATATATCCTCCAACACCCTTTGCTGTTGGCTTAAAACTTTGTGGACTAATTCTTTTCCATTTTGATATACATACCCTTACACCTTGATTCCCCGCATCATCTCCTAAATATGCACCCCAATTCCACGCCGCTACAGAAACATAAACTGGAACACTTTTTGGTAGTAACCCCATCTCGCCTTCTCCAAAAAATACTAAGGGCCTTATGTATGCAGATGATAGATTGTTCAAATGAACTGAATCTTTTATTACATTAGTAATAACTTCTTTGTCGTATGGTATTTTTAAATTATAAGCTTCAGCTGAATCAAATAATCTATCTACATGATCCGACAACCTAAAAATAGTTGTGCCAATTTTTGAATCTCTAGCTCTTATACCTTCAAAGACTCCAGTTCCATAATGAAGAGTGTGAGACATTACACTGATGTTTGCATCATCCCAGTTTACAAATTCACCATTTAGCCATATAAGATTTGATTTTTCCATTATTAATATCAAATACTACACCTTTTTGTAAATCAAGCCATAAAAAATACTATTATTCAAATGTGAAGAGATTTCTAGCCTCAGGTTTTGGTATTGGGCTTTTTTGGAGGACCTATTTTGGTGATAAAAAAGGAGGTGGTACTTTAGCTGCTTTTTTATTTGCTTTGATTACATATGTTTTAAATTTGAATGTGCTTGAGTTATCTATTTTATTTATTGTTCTTGTCCTGACATATCTTGTTTCAGTCGATGATAACGACGCGAGTGAAGATCCAAGTTGGATCACTTTAGATGAAATAGTTGGAATGAGTCTTGTAACAATAGCCTCTCCATCAAGATTGTTGCCACTGTTGGCAGGATTTCTAGTTTTTAGAGTAAGTGATATTATGAAACAACCAAAATTTGTTGCAGAACTTGAAAAATATCCTGGTAAGCTAGGTGTGCTCTATGATGATTTAGGTGCTGGCTTAATGGGATTATTGTCAGCAACAGTTGTTAATCAAATTATAAATTTAACTCTTTAGATAATATTTCTTTTGCTATTCCTGGATTTATACTTCCGCCTGAGCTTTTAATTATTTGACCGACCATAAAACCTACTAATTTATCTTCTCCATTTTTTATTCTTTCCACGATATCTTGATTGTTTTTAATAACCTCATTTACTATTTTTGAAATAGCGCTTTCATCATTTTCTTGATATAAATTAAGTTTTTTTGCTACATCATCAGGAGTTGTGTCTTTTTGGATTAGTTCCTCTAAAATAACTTTTCCTGAAGTGAAAGAAATTTTATTTGCATCAATCAATTGAATAATATCTGATAAAAAATTTGGTGAAAACCATTCTGGTAGTGACTTAATCTCTAATTTACGCATTTGGCCCTGTAGTTCGCCAGTTATCCAATTAAATGTTGCTTTTGAGTCTTTAGTGTTGTCGTATACTTTAAAATAGAGTTCAAGAATCCATTTTTCACTCTTGCTTAAAACGTTTGAATCAGATAGATCAAGACCTGTTTCTACAAGTTTATTTCTATTTTCATGAGGCAATGAAGGAAGACTTTCTTTTACTTGGTTTACAAATTTATCAGACAAAACCATATTAGGAAGGTCTGGATCAGAAAAATAACGATAATCAGCACTACCCTCTTTTGATCTCATTGAAGTTGTAGTTTCTTTACTTTCATCCCAGTGTCTTGTTTCCTGAATTATTGATTCACCGTTTTCTATAGCTGATGACTGTCGTTTAATTTCATAATCTATAGCTCTTTCAAGAGATCGAAGTGAATTCATATTTTTGATTTCTACTTTTGTACCCAACTCATCACTTTTTGATGGAGCTACAGATATATTTGCATCAAATCTTAAATTACCTTTTTCTAATTTTCCCTCTGATATGTCTAAATCAATTGCAAGTTGTCTAAGTTCTTCAATATACGCCACTGCCACTTTTGAAGATTGAATAACAGGCTTAGTAACAATTTCTACAAGAGGAACCCCTGATCTGTTGAAATCAAGAGAGGTGCTAGTAGCAGAATCAATCCGTCCTGTTCCCTCGTGTGAAGATTTTCCAGTATCCTCTTCCATGTGAACTCTTTCAATTTCAACATAATCTTTTTCATTATCAATAACTATCTCTAATTTTCCATTTTCACCTACAGGTAAATCAAACTGAGAAATTTGATAATTTTTTGGTAAATCAGGATAAAAATAATTTTTTCTGTGAAACATACCTTTTTTAGTTATCGCACATCCAGTTGCAAGTGCTAGTAGCGTAATATAGCGTATAGCTTTTTCGTTCGGAACAGGTAAGGCTCCTGGTAAACCAATACAAGTTGGACATAAACTAATATTTGGTTCTTCCGTATCAACCACTTTGCATCTGCAAAACATTTTTGTATTTGTATTTAGTTCGATATGGGTTTCAATTCCAATAGTTGGTTTTAAATTCATTATTTAGACCAACCCTCTGGAGTTCTATTAAAATCGAGTTCTTTTTCTAACATCTCTGAGAAATTTAATAAAGAATTGTCTGTCAAAGGTTTGCTCATTATCTGCACACCTAAAGGTAAGTTGTTGCTGCTTAGACCAGTGGGAATGCTTATTGCTGGAAGTCCAGCTAGATTTGCAGGAATGGTGCATAAATCAGACATATACATTTCCAATGGGTTGCTTGTTTTTTCTCCAGCCTTAAATGCTTCAGTTGGTGTAGTTGGCGATATTAAATAATCACATTCTTTAAAAATACTCGAAAATTCATCAACCATTTTTTTTCTTGCTCGGAGAGCTTTCCCGTAATATTCATCATAATAACCAGCAGACAATGCGTAAGTTCCAAGAAGGATTCTGCGCTTTACTTCATCTCCAAAACCCTCAGCCCTTGTATTTTCCATCATTTCATAACTTGTTTTTCCATCTACTCTCAATCCATACCTAACTCCATCAAATCTTGCTAAATTTGCTGAACATTCTGCAGGAGCAATTAAGTAATAAATACTTATTGATAGTTTGATTAGTGGTAGTGAAACTTCTTTAATGTTGTATTCTTTTTGCTTTAAAATATCTATGACTTTATCGACTTCTTTTTTTGATTCCTCAGAGATTCCATCTTCCATGAGTTCTTTAACAATTCCGATTGTTGCATTTTTATCAAATGGCAAATCAATTTGTTCATCATTTATTGATGTTGAATCTAAACTATCATGGCCTGAAATTGAAGAATAAATGATTCTTGCATCATCAACACTTTTTGAGATAGGACCAATTTGATCTAAAGAAGAAGCAAATGCAACTAAGCCATATCTGGAAACCGTACCGTATGTTGGCTTAAAGCCTACAAGCCCACAAAAAGATGCTGGTTGCCTTATTGAGCCTCCAGTATCACTTCCTAGCGCCGCAATAGATGACCTTGAAGCAACAGATGCTGCAGAACCTCCTGATGATCCTCCTGGAACATAATCAGTATTCCAAGGATTTCTTGTAAGTCCAAAAGCAGAATTTTCAGTAGAGGAACCCATAGCAAATTCATCTAAATTAGTTTTACCAGTGTAAATTGCTTGTTCAGTATCTAATTTAGAAATTACAGTCGCGTTGTACGGTGATATAAAATTTGAAAGCATTTTTGATGAACAAGTAGTTTTTTCATTTTTTATATTGATATTGTCTTTTATTGCTAAAGGTATACCGTCTAACAATCCAACATTTTCCGAATTTGAAAATCTTTCATCAGAATTTTTTGCCTTTTCTAAATTAATTTCTTCAAAAAGGCTTAGATGAGCGTGTAACGCGGCTTCTGAACTTGCTGAACGATCAAATATCTCTGAATAAAGTTCTGAAGGTTTAGCTTTTTTGTTAACAAAAAGTTTGTTAAGTTCACGAATTGATAAATTTAAAAGTTCCATAATTATTCCAGTGAAGGGGGAACTATAAATTTACCATCTGAAGCTTTGGGAGCATTGCTAAGTGCCTCATCGTGAGTTAAAGATGGTTTTTCAATATCTTCATCTAAAACTAATTCTTTTTCAAGTGGATGAATATAAACGTTTTTTATATTAGTATCAAGCTCTAAATTGCTAAGTGCCTGAACATGTTCAAGAATTACACTGAGATCACTACTTAGTTTTTGTTTTTCATCATCACTTAAAGATACTGATGCGAGTTTCGCAATATTTGAAATATCAAATTTTTCACTCACTGTACTGCCCTTAAATAATTCATAAGTAATTCATATGATTCTAATAGTTGTTTCTTACTAACATGCTCATCAGCAGTATGTGCAAGAAGTGGATCTCCAGGGCCAAAATTTACTGAAGGTATTCCATGGCTATAAAATCTTGCAATATCTGTCCATGCTTGTTTTGGATTAGGAGACAAACCTGTAGAGGATATAAAATTTTTAACATTTGGATTATCTAAGTTTGGCATTGCGCCTTCGGAACTTGATGTAATTTCGATTTCACCAAATTCAGAGAACATATGGTTAATAAAATTGTGAGCATCTTCATTTGACATTTCTGGAGAAAATCTAAAGTTAATATTTAAAAGTGCCTCGTCTGGAATTACGTTGTTTGCTATACCAGAAGATACTGTTGTGATTGAAAGAACTTGTTTAAACTCTAAACCTTCTATATCAAGTAAATTAATTTCATTATCCGATACTTTTTTTGATATATCACCAATTTTATAAATTGGATTCTCTCCAACCCAAGGTCTTGCTGAGTGTGCAGCTATACCTTTTAATTTTATATTTGCATTAAGTGTTCCAAGACATCCGAGTTCAATCTGGCAGTTTGTAGGCTCAAGTATTATGGAGAATTCTAAATTCTTATTACCTAATATGATTGGCATCAGCTCACCTAAACCATTCTTTTCATAAGGCCCCTCTTCAGCTGTATAGAATACTCCTACTATGTCTTGGTTCTCTTCAACTAAAGAATGGAGGATTAAAGAAATTCCTCCTTTCATATCTACAGACCCCCTACCAGGAATTGTGTCTGTGTCATCGAATTCTATTTTTTGAGTTTTAGATACCGGGACCGTGTCGACATGTCCTACTAAAGCTATTTTTTGTGAGGAATTTTTAGGAATTGCAATTATTCCACCATCATTTCTTATAATCTCTCCAGAAAAATTATTTTTTGATAAGAATTCTTCAATAAAATCTAAAATTAATATTTCATCTCCTGTGACTGAATCGATATTTATTAATTTTTGAAGTGTGGTGTCAACGCTCAAACTTCAACCCCAAATGTGCGAAGTGCGTCATTCAAAGAAGTTTTCTCATCAGTTGATTCTTTTCTTGTACCAATGATTAATGCACATGGTGTATTAAAAACACCACTAGGAAAGTCTTTCGGTCTTGAGCCTGGTATGACAACAGAATTTTCAGGAACTTCACCTCTAATTTCTATAGGCTCTTGTCCGGTGACATCAATAATTGGTGTTGAAGCAGTAATAGTTACATTTGCACCGATAACTGCACCTTTTTTTACTCTAACTCCCTCAACAATAATTGATCTCGAACCAATAAATACATTGTCTTCAATAATTACTGGCATAGCTCCTGGTGGCTCAAGAACTCCTCCAATGCCTACTCCTCCAGATAAATGTACATTGCGACCAATCTGCGCACATGATCCAACCGTTGCCCAAGTGTCGACCATAGTTCCTGAACCAACATATGCACCAATATTTACAAATCCAGGCATTACAACAACGCCTGGTTCACAAAATGCACCGTAACGAACTACTCCTGGCGGTACTACTCTGATGCCTAGATCTTTATAGTTCTTTTTTGGCTCTAATTTGTCATAATAAATTAGGTCATTAGCACTTATTTCTTTTAAATTTCTTATTGAGAAAAACAACAAGATTGCATCCCGTACCCATTCATTTAAAGACCATTCCCCATTTTCATTATTAACAACTCGAATATTTCCATTATCTAATTCTTTAATTGTTGTTTCAATTTGCAAAACATCATCTTCAGATAGGTTGTCTAAATTGATATTTTCAATTTTTTCTTGTAAATTTTTGTATTTCACTTTGGTCTCTTTTTATTTCTTAGATAGTATTTTAATGTATGACTAAGAACACTTACAGATTTATTATTCTTTTATTAACAGCACTATTATTTCTTGTTATTTGGTGGGGTGTGTCGTTTTCTCAAAATAACAACCAAGAAATTGAACTTCCTGATGCAATTGAAAACATATACCCACTTCCTTATGATCAGGTACCACAACAAGTATCATTAGAAATTGATTTTCCGGTCGGGTATGAGCTTACTTTAATTGTTGATAACTACATTATTCCAGAGGAAGAAATTCAATATGTTGAAGCAACTGGTGTATATATTTGGAAACCTGGTCCAAATAAAGCTTTTGAAACATGGGGTCCAGGAAAACATAATGTAAGAATAATTTGGGATACAATTACTGGTTTGCCTGACTACGGCGAATTTGAATGGGAATTCACTACTTATTAGTTAAGTCCACAAAATCTTTTTCACTTATTAATCTTACTTTCAAATTTTGAGCTTTTTCATATTTAGACCCAGGGTTTTCACCAAACAACAGATAATCTGTATTTTTTGAAACTGTAGTTGTTACGATTCCACCCATATCTTCAATGATTTTTGTAGCATTTTGTCTTGTATAATTAGATAAAGTTCCAGTCATTACAAATGTTTTACCACTAAATTTACCGGTGGTTTTTTGGATTTTTTTCGAAATTCCAAATCCTATTTCTTCTAATTTTTTTATTAGTAATTTGTTAGTATTCTCTGAGTACCATTCAATTAAAGAACTAGAAACACTTTCAGAAATTCCATGTATTTTATTAATTTCATCAGTACTAGCATCAAAAATATTTCTAATGGAACCAAAAGTATTCACGAGAAGCTTAGAGGTTTGCTTGCCTACATATCTAATTCCAAGCGCTGGTAATAATTTTTCTTGTTCAGAATTTTTTGATTTTTCAATTGCTTCCAGTAAATTTTGAGTCTTTTTTTCTTTCCACTGTGGTAAAGAAATAAGCTCTTCATAAGTGAGTGAATAAAAATCTTCAAAGTTCTCTACAAGTTTATTTCCAATTAATGTTTCAACGGTTTCTCTTCCTAGTCCTTCAATATCAAGACCAGACTTTGATGCAAAGTAAATTAACATTTCCTTTTTAGAAATTTTACAATCATATCTGCCAGAGCACCTTGGTACTTTCTCATCTTTTATATATACGATATCAAAATCGCCACATGGACATCTCTTATCAAGTGACCACTCTATCTCACTACCACTTCTTCTTTCAGGTATCGATGTGACAACTTCTGGGATTACATCTCCAGCACGTCTTACAATAACATAATCATTTATTCTTAAATCTTTTCTACTTATTTCATCTGGATTGTGTAGTGTAGCAAATGAAACAAGTGCGCCGCCGACATTGATAGGTTCAAGAACAGCAACAGGTGTGACTGCACCCGTTCTTCCAACCTGCAACTTTATATCTATTAATTTAGTTGTTTGCTCTTCAGCAGAAAATTTGTAGGCTAGTGCCCATCTTGGTGCTTTTGATGTATAACCTAAATTATCCTGAACTAAATTAGAGTTTACTTTTAAGACTGCACCATCGATTTGATAATCGTAATCATTTCTACTTTCATCTATTTGATTTAATAAGTTGTTGATTTCATCAATATTGTTAGCAATCTTTACTGTATTGACACTAAAGCCTAATGAATCAATGAGATTAATTTGATCGTAATAATTATCAACAGTGGGTTTATCGTGTTCGATTATTTGATAAGCTAGCAGTCTCAAATCTCTTTTTGCTGTTACTTCTGAGTCTTTCTGCCTTAAAGAACCCGCCGCTGCATTTCTAGAATTTATAAATTCAGATGTTCCCTCTGTACGAATATTTTTGATAGTTTCCTTGTCACCCTCTGTTAATTTAGATTTTTCTTTTTTAGTCAGATTATCTAAAGTCTTTTTATCTTTTCTTTTTTTGGTATTTAATTCTTCAAAACTTTTTTTAGGCATATATATTTCGCCTCTAATTTCAATCTCACCAGTGATGCTTTTGGAGAGTAACAAAGGTATATTCTTAATAGTTTTTATATTATGCGTTACGTCTTCACCTACTATGCCATCTCCTCTTGTAAGACCACGGAATAAAAGGCCGTCATTGTAAAAAAGTGAAATTGCGAGACCATCAATTTTTGGCTCAACAGTTATGGGAAATATACTCAAATCCGTTATTTTTTCGATTTTTTCTATCCACTTTTTAACCTCTTCAATATTTTCGGAATTATCAAGGCTATACATTCTTTGTTTATGAGCAACTGCCTGAAAAGCTGTATCTGGTGTGCCTGTAACCCTTTGAGTTGGCGAATAAGAAAAGATTAATTTAGAATTTTCATTTTCTATTTGCTTAAGTTCTTTGAATAATTTGTCATATTCACCATCTGACATAATCGGAGAATTTAATACGTAATATGCATGTTCCGCTTCGCTAAGTTTGTTAATTAATTTATTTACGTACTCTTCATTCATTTACAATTTCCAATATTTTAGATGATATTCTTCCCCCACCAATCAATTTGGTGTCGTTGTAAATAACCCCAAACTGTCCTGGAGCAACACCTAATGTAGCTTGATCAAGTTCTATTTCATATGTAGAACTATCAATCTTTTTTAATTTACATGGAATATCATGTGAGTTATATCTAGTTTGAATCGAAAGATTTTCATACTCTTCACCATTTACAAACGAAACATCTTCAATAATAAATCTCTTTGTGGTTAGATCAGCCTTAGAACCAATGAAAACTTTGTTATTTTCAACATCAATTTTTGTGACATACTTTGGCTGTCCTTGTCCTCCTGGTATTCCCTTTCGCTGTCCAACTGTAAATTCATGAACACCTTCATGGGTTCCAATAATATTGTCATCTTTATCAACAATATCTCCACTCGAAGAAAAATCTATTCGACTACTTACAAAATTTCTATAATCTTTTTTTCCTACAAAACATATATCTTGGCTATCTTTTTTGAATGCAGTTTTTAGACCAAGTGAAGCGGCTATTTGTCGCACTTCAGGTTTGGAAATAGTACCCAATGGAAAATCAATTTTTGGTAGTTTATCTGCGGTTAACATATGAAGAACATAAGATTGATCTTTTTCAAGATAATCAGCTTTATGAAGCTCTAGAGAATTATTACTTCTTACTATTTTTGCATAATGGCCAGTAGCGACTTTTTCACAATTTAATTTTTTAGCTTGATCAATGAAATGGTCAAATTTAACTGATCTATTACATTCAACACAAGGATTGGGTGTAAGGCCTTGTGAATACATGTCTACAAAATTAT
Source organism: OCS155 cluster bacterium AG-426-D23 (assembly GCA_003213165.1). Classification (GTDB taxonomy): domain Bacteria; phylum Actinomycetota; class Acidimicrobiia; order Actinomarinales; family Actinomarinaceae; genus Actinomarina. Next base: position 116,155 of record QCNO01000001.1, on the reverse strand, counting down.
TAATAACATTTTCAGAAAACGATGCTGTGTAATCTAGAACATAGTAAGGAATATCAAGTTTTGCTGCAACTTTTCTGGCATCTTCTGAATCAGCTGCTGTACAGCATCCAGTCTCAGGCATTTCACCATTTGGTCCTTCCCATAATTTCATAGTCACACCAATTACATCATGGCCTTGAGACTTTAATAATCCCGCAACTACTGATGAATCTACTCCTCCACTCATTGCTACTAGAATCCTCATAGAATTTCCTTTACCGTATTTATTACAATTTCTGATGCATATTTCCCATCACCCTCTTTAGTATTCCAGCCAAAGCTAAAACGTAGATGACTATTTATGTCAATATCAGGGACATTCATAGCAACTAATACATGGGAGGGCTTTTGAGCACCGCTTGCACATGCAGAGCCTCTTGAAACACCTAACCCTTTTAGATCGAGTGCAACCATTAATGTTTCTGAATTAACACTTTTAAATTGTATATTTGAAATGTGACATAATCGATCGATTTTTTCACCAACAATTTTTACTTCTAGAGCGTTTTTTAGTTCATTTTCAAATATTTCTCTTTCTTGTAGTATTCTTTTCTTTTCAATATAAAAATTGTCTTGATGTTCTTTCAAAGCAGCAGCAAGGCTAGCTACACCTGAAACATTTACTGTTCCTGCTCTTTTTTCCAATTCTTGTTTTCCACCATGAAAATAGTTAGGAAGTTTATATTTTGAACTTAAAAACATAATTCCAATTCCTTTTGGACCACCTATTTTATGACCTGAAACTGCTGCACTATCAATCCCTAGTTTATGAAAATCAAGTGTTTCTGAAGAAACTGCTTGAACTACATCTGAGTGAAATAAAGTTTCTGGATTTTTAGTTTTTACCTCTTTAGCTATTTTTTCTATTTGTTGAACTACTCCGGTTTCATTGTTTGCATACATAAGAGAAGCAATAGCTGTATCGTTGTTGCATTTATCTAAAAATTCATTTACATCTACCTGCCCGTCTGTATTGCAACTAGCATAATTAACTCCCTGGCCTTGAGTTTCGAGCCATTCAGCTGATGCAAGAACAGCTTCATGTTCAATTTTTGAAGTTACTAAATTTTGACTATTTTTAGAGTTTATAAAAGGCGCTTTTATAACCCAGTTATCAGCTTCTGTCCCTCCACTTGTAAATGTAATTTCACTGGGTGCAGCACCAAAATAGCTGGCTATAAAATCTCTTGATTCTTCAAGTAAGTTTTTTGCTCTTCTGGATAACTCATGACCACCTGAGGAATTTGCATACGCAAATTCTTCAGCATTTTTAAACGCCTCAAGTGCGCTCTCACGCATTGGCGTTGTAGCGGCATGATCTAAATAAAGATAATCATTTCTTTTCATATATATATTTATTTTACTTATGAACTAATATTGTTTAACAAGCAATGAGTAAAAGAATAGAAACTTCAATAATTATCAATAAACCACTAGATACTGTCTGGCAAGAAGTAAAAGTTATGGAAAACCACGTAAATTGGATGGAAGATGCTGTAAAAATTGATATCCTTTCAGAAAATAATTCTGGAATTGATACAAAAATGAATGTATTAACAAAGGTAGGTCCGATAAAGTTAACAGATATAATTACTGTTACTGAATGGAAAGAAAAAGAATCTATTGGTGTTATTCATGAAGGAATTGTTACTGGAGAGGGTATTTTCTATTTGACAGCACTAAATGAATCCCAGACAGAATTTAAATGGGAAGAAACTTTAAAATTTCCAATTTATCTTGGTGGTGTCATTGGTGAGTTTTTTGGTAGCTATGTTTTAAAATATATTTGGAAAAAGAATTTAAAAAACTTAAAGGAGATAATCGAATGAAAAAAATTATTCTTCTTTTATTTATATTATTATTTTCCTTTTGTAGTTCAACAGATTCAGAAACGACTGAAACAGAATCACAAACTAACGATGTAATTATATTTACTAAAGGTTTAGGAAAATCTACATCTGAATATGTATCAAATTGGAACAAACTAATCTCAGAAATTGCAAACGATGAAGATACTATTTTATATTTTTCTATCAATCCTGACGAAGTGAGATGGGCCAGTCCAGAACAAACAATCCTTTTTTATCAATTTGGTAAATTAGAACAAACACCAGTATCTTTTGCTATAAATTTGATAGTTGAAGACGATACTGTAACAAGTGTTGAGTTCTTTTCACCTGTTGTTAGTGACGAGATCGCATCACAAAGAACTAAATTATTTTTTTTAATCCTTGTTGCTATGGCTGATGACACACTTGATAAAGACGGAAGAGAATCGGTACTCAGTAGATTAGGTTTATATGATGAGGTATCTACACCTGATCAATTAGGCGGTAGCTTAACCTTAAACAAAGTTCAATACATTATTGAGCCATTAGTTGACAAAGGGTTATTGATTGGCCTAAATTTTTACACTAGTCAGTTAGATTAGTTAAGTTGCAATTACCTCAACTACACCTGGAACTTTATCTTTAAGAATTCTTTCAATTCCACTTTTTAAAGTTGCAATAGATAATGGGCAACCTTGGCATGCTCCTAGCATTTCGATATTAACAACACCATCATTTACAGAAGCTAATTTAATATCGCCTCCATCTGCCTGAACAGCAGGTCTTATGTACTCAATCGTATCATTTAAGACGTCCATATCTATCTCAGAATTTGGATCTCTGTCTTTAACTTCTGGAAAATTTATATCTGCCATAAGTTAATTATATTCAATTTCACTACCAATAGAACTTAGTAAAGAGACAATATTTTCATATCCTCTTTCTATGTGGTCTATTCCCGAAATTGTTGATTCACCGTCTGCTTGTAAAGCAGCAATTACAAGGCTTGCACCGGTTCTAATATCTGTGGAGTGAACAGGTGCTCCTGATAATTTATCTACGCCTTTAATCATTGCATGTTGCCATCCTATTTGTATATCAGCACCCATTCTCTGCACTTCTGGAATCCACTGAAAACGTTGATCATAAACATTTTCTGTAATTATTGACGTTCCGTTTGCTTTTAGTAGTGATGCTCCAAATATTGGTTGCAAATCAGTAGCTATGCCTGGAAATGGAAGTGTAGAAATATCAATTGGTGACAGTTGTTTAGGTGATTCAACCTCAATAGAATCGCTGTCAATTTGAAACTTTGCTCCCATCTCAGTAAACTTTTTAATTTCCATGGGTAGATGATTTGGATTAATTCCAACTATTTTGCCGTTTCCATTTGTTGATAAAAATGCGCCAATATATGTTCCTGCAACTATACGATCTCCTATGACTTTGTGATTTGTACTATTTAATGCATTTACTCCGTTAATTACTATTTCACTACTGCCCTCACCTGTTATGTCTGCACCCATATTTTTTAACATCTTTATTAGATCTACAACTTCAGGTTCTCGTGCTGCGTTTTCAATCACTGTTGTGCCCTCAGCTAGAACTGCCGCTAAAAGTGTATTTTCAGTTGCACCAACAGATGCATAGGGTAGATTAATTTCAACACCTTTTAAGCCGTCTGTTTTACCAATCAAAACTCCGTGGTCTAATTCAAATGATGCTCCCATTTTTTCCAGAGCTTCAATGTGCATTTTGACGGGCCTAGGTCCAAGCTGATCTCCTCCAGGAAAGGCGATTTTTGCTTCTCCTTTTCTAGCAAGCAACGGTCCGAGAACAATAATTGAAGCTCTCATTTTTTGCACAATTTCATATGGAGCTTCAACGGAAATATCACTAGGCGATACTATCTCAAGAGTTTTTTCTTCTAATTTAGAGGTAATACCTAATACGCCAAGTACATCTTGCATGTAAAATACATCAGCAATATCAGGAACATTTTCAATTTTGTATTTCCCCTCACAAAGTATTGGAAGGATCATTTGCTTTAGAACTGCATTTTTTGCACCAGAGATTTCAACTTCTCCAGTTAATTGTTTCTTACCTTTTATTTGAATACTTTTTTCCACTAACATTGATACTACTAATTTAACAATTGTAATGGTTAACTATGTTTGATTCACTTGAGATAATTAAAGAAACAAGTCATAAAGATGCATCTCTTAAATTAAATGAATTAATTACTCAATTTATAGAGAAAAACAAAAAATTTAATATGGGATTATCAGGTGGTAATACACCAAAATTCTTTTATCAAACTTTTGCTGAACTAAATCAAGAAAATAGTGATATTACATTGTGGACTATAGATGATAGACATGTTCATCTTGAAGATGAAATATCAAATCAAGGAATGATAAATTCGATATTTAATAAAACAAAAATGAATATTTTAGAATTACAATTTAATGAAGATCCAAACAAGTCTGCAGAAGATTATTCAAGATTAGTATTTTCAAAAATACAAAGTTTTGATAGTGCCATTTTAGGGGTCGGTGACGATGGTCACATAGCTTCTTTATTTCCAGACACAAATGCATTGAATGATGAATCAATTAAATTTGTAGCCAATGAAGTAAACATTTTGAGCAAATGGAGAGTTACCTCAACTTTTCAACTACTTGCAGAAATTAAAAACGTATTTTTACTAGTAACTGGTGAAAATAAGTCTGATATATTAAAAAAAATTGGTAGAGATAATGGATTGCCAGTTAATGAGTTAATCAAACGTAGAAAAAAAACTACACTTGTAACAGACCAAAAAATTTAAACTCAATATAATAAAAACAGAGTCGCCTTTGTGTCAGTTTGAACCACTACACTAATCCTTCTACCCTGTTGGATGGTGACTCTATTTTTTTATTTTGGAATATATGTTAAGCTTCAAAGCCTGTGAATTTTAAAAATTTTATACTTGCACTTGTAACATCTTCTATTTGGGGATCATCTTTTTTAATGATTAAGTACTCTTTAGAGGAACTTAATCCATCGGATATTGCTATCTATAGAATTTTGATAGGTGCATTATTTATTAATATCTTTGTTAGGGCTAAGGAAAATATTATAAAAACTGACAATGTAAAGATTTTTATAATCTCATTTTTTTGGATGGCTCTTCCGTTTTATATGTTTGGCATTGCAGAGCAAACAATAACATCTTCATTAGCTGGATTGATTAATGGATCAACTCCAATTTTTGTTGCATTTATCGCCGTCATATTTTACAAATTAAAAGTCACAAAAATTCAAATTTTATATATTTTTACCGGCTTTATTGGAGTGGGTCTTATCTCTCTAAGTGAAGGCATTAGTGATTTATCATTTGATATTGGTTTTATTTACGCTTTAATTGCCTCAATATCATATGGAATAGCAGTAAATATGGTGGAGCCATTAATTAAAAAATATGATTCATTAATTGTTATAAAAATGGTCATAAGGTACGCATTACTAATTTCACTTTTAATGTTAGGACCGACTGCTTCATTTAAGTTACCAACTGTGGAAGTTTCACTGATTCCAATGCTTATATTGGGAATTGGCAGTACTGGAATTGCATTTTTAACATATTATAAATTATTAGAAAGTGTTGGAAGAATATCTAGTTCATTTATTGTATATATGATTCCAATTTTTTCTATTTACTTTGGTTATCAATTTTTAAATGAGATAACTAATTCAATTCAGTTTTTAGGAATTGGCGTTATATTAACTTCAGCTTTTCTATATTCGAGAACCTAGGATTTTCTTATTTCTACAAATTCTGATTCAGCAACAGCCGCCAACTCACCATTGTCTAAGTAAAGCTCGCCCTTATAAAGACTATTTCTACCATCAATGCTATCTCTCCAAGCAACTGCGGTGACATATTCTACAGAGGGCCCAACGGGTTTTAAATATTTAATTGAAAAATTCTTATTGACTGCTTTTTGACCCAGTAAAACAGTTAAAGGGCCCATAGTAATATCTATCCATGAATCGATAATTCCTCCGAGTGTTGTTGGTAATGGATTGAAATATCTATCTCGAACAGGGAACTTACACTTTAATGTTTGATTATCTTTATCAAAATCTAAAAATTCACCCTCAAGCTCAACCCATACGTTTGGTACAGGCATTCCTTCATTATTTAAAGTATCTTCAATATTCTCATTAGTCATCATGCAATAATAACAGCCTATATGAATAAGCTGCCTTGACATCCAAGACAGCTTAAACAGGGTTAATTAGGTAATGAAAGATTACAGTAGAGGTATGACAGATTTTATGTGCCTTTTGGATGCCATACAGTTTTTGTTTCCAAAAATGGCAAAACAGAAGAAATACCGTCCATTGAGGGCATATAGATAATTCTTTTCACTGAATTTGAAGCATTTTCTTGGATTTTTGTCAGTATTTCTGTAGGAACTTCTTTGTTAATTGATACTAAATTAATTTCAACGTGTTTACTAATATCTTCATAAACATTTTCAAACTGACCGGATAGTATATTTAATGAACCATCAGGAAAGTCAGAATTATTTATATCCTCTGCAAACTTTAACGCAACAATCGATGATTCTTCAGAAAATGAAATTACAGAGCATCCGACTGTTAATGGCTGGAGAATACTATTTAATAAAGATGCCAATGAATTATTATCAGCATTTAAAGAGAACACAACTCCAATTGGATTTTGATGTGAAATATTAAAGTATTCACCATTTACAGGGTTCAAATTGCCTGCTACCTGTTCCCATTTATCAGCAAAGCCGGCGTACCAAACGATGTTTTTGATTGCGGTTTCTATATCTTTTTTTGCTTGATTTCTTGTGCTTCCACCCAAAATTAAAAGTTCTATATAACTATCTTTATTACCTTCAATCATTTCAGATAGACGATAAAGAATTTGAGTTTTTGTATATGGACTAATATGACTCCAGTTTTGAAAACCTTTTTTTGAGGCCGTTACCGCATCCCTTATGTCTTTTTTTGAAGTCAATGGAACTTCAAATGAATCATTTTTTAAACTTAAAGTAAAAGTTTTCCCAGATTCTGACCTTACATATTTTCCTCCAACATAATTTTTATATGTTTTTTTTATTTCAATCATGACTCCGCCTTAAGATACGATAGAAGGCCATGTCTACCCCCTTCCCTACCAAATCCAGACTCTTTGTAACCTCCAAAAGGAGATGCTGGATCAAACTTATTAAAAGTATTTGCCCAAACTACACCTGCTTCAAGCTTGTCTGCAGTCCATAGTATTTTTGAACCTTTTTCGGTCCATACGCCTGCTGATAGTCCGTATTCAGTATTATTTGCAATCTCAATAGCTTCCTGTGGGGTTCTAAATGTTAAAGTCGTAAGAACAGGACCAAATATTTCTTCCCTTGCAATTGAATACGATGGCTGGACATCTGTAAATAAAGTCGGCTTAAACCAAAAACCATTTCCAGGAAGTTCACATTCTGTTTGAAAAATCTTTCCTCCATCCGAAACTCCTTCATTAACAAGCTCTTCTATTTTATTCAGTTGTTCTTTTGAATTAACTGCACCAATATCAGTATTCTTGTCTAAGGGATTGCCAACTCTTAAGGTTTGCATCCTTTTTTCCAATTTAGTAATAAACTCATCATGAATCGATTCTTGAAGCAATAATCTACTTCCTGCGCAACAGACATGTCCCTGGTTGAAGAATATGCCATTAACAACACCCTCTACGGCTTGATCTATTGCTGCATCTTCATAAACGATATTTGCAGCTTTTCCACCAAGCTCCAATGTAAGACCAACATCTCGTCCAGCTAAAGATTTCTGGATTAATTTTCCAACTTGAGTTGAGCCTGTGAATGCAATTTTGTTAATATCTTTGTGGTTCACAATTAAAGAGCCTGTTGTGCCATCGCCTGTAATTATGTTTACAACACCATCTGGAATACCAGCTTGCTCACAGAGCTCTGCAAATAATAAAGCTGTTAATGATGTTGTTTCTGCTGGCTTTAAAACTACAGTATTGCCTGTAGCTAATGCTGGTGCAACTTTCCATGCCAACATTAGTAATGGAAAATTCCACGGAATAATTTGACCAACAACTCCATATGGTTTTAAACTTTTTGCTCCCCAAGATAAATCAATCTTGTCAGCCCAGCCAGCAAAATAAAAGAAATTTGCAGCGACTTGCGGTAAGTCAAAATCCCTCGATTCTTTTATTGGTTTTCCTCCATCTAATGACTCTAGGACTGCAAACTCTCTTGATCTTTCTTGAATCAATCTTGCTAACTTAAACAGATATTTTGACCTTTCATATGGTGTTGTATTTGTCCATTTTTCAAATCCCATTTGTGCAGATTCGACAGCTTTATCTACATCTTTTTCATTAGATATGACAATTTTTGAAAGAAACTCTTCACTAGACGGAGAAATTGTATCAATGTATTTTTTGCTATTTGGTTGTTGAAATTTTCCATTTACAAAGTTTTGATATTTGTCTTTTATACTTACAATATCTTGTGATTCAATTGACTCTGAATATTCCCAATTTACCATATGATTTAACCCCTAGGAAAATAATAACTAGCTTGATAAGCACCTGTCTTTAGTTTTTTAATTTGTTTAAGAACATCATCCAAAAGACTCGATGCACCAAATCTAAATAAATCAGGTGTTAGCCACTCATTTCCCATTTCTTCCTTTATCAAAACTAAATATCTAATAGCGTCTTTTGCATCTCTAATTCCTCCTGCTACTTTTATTCCCGCAGATAACCCTGAAAGATTTTTAAAATCTAAAACCGCTTTCGCCATCACGTAGCAAGCTTGTCTTGATGAACCTACTGACAATTTTCCTGTTGAGGTTTTTATAAAGTCTGAGCCTGCAGCTAGAGAAATTAAACTAGCTTTTCTAATGTTCTCATAAGTTCTTAAGTCTCCAACTTCAAGAATTGTTTTGAGATGAACATCTCCGCATACTTCTTTTAATGCAAGAATTTCATCATAGACTTTTCTATAATCTCCCTCTAAAAATGCTTTTCTATTTATTACAATATCTATTTCATCAGCACCAGAATCAATTGCATATTTAGTATCTAATAATTTTGATTCCATGGGAACTTGTCCACTTGGAAAGTAGGAGGAAACTGCTGCAACTTTGACACTAGAATTTCCTATCTTTTCTTTTGCGATACTAACCAATGAAGGATAAACACAAACTGCAGCAACATTTTTAATTTCAAGATCATTCGGATTAGGGACGATTGCTTTAGCCACCATCTGGGAAATCTTACCTTCAGTATCCTCACCCTCAAGCGTTGTTAAGTCACACATTGAAACGAGCATATTCAGTGCTTCTAATTTTGATTCTTTTTTAATACTCCTAGTTGCTAAAGAGTCAACTCGATCATTTAAGCCAACAGAGTCAATTCGAGAATCTTTTAAAAGCTCTAAAGTTTTGTCCCAATTAAAACTGAGTACCCCTGTTTTATTGTTCATATTTTTATGGTAAAGGATAAATGTTCTTTTTAGAAGTGTTAATTAATCTAATGCCTTGACATTTTCAGGAATTTGTTCTGTTTGATTATCTGTTAAATCAGCCAATCCCCCAAAAACAGCGAACATATTTGTCCAATTTTTTTCTTTTTCTAGAATATATTGAGCTTTCTTGGAATTAGTTTTTTCGACATGTAATTCTAAAATTGCTCTTAATTCAAGCATGTCGATATCGTTCAGTTTCCTATATTCTGGTGCTGCTTTAGAAACATACTCTTTGAAATTTTTTTGAGTGCTTAAAACAATCGCTTTGCCTCCTGTCATACCTGCGGCAAAATTAAAGCCCACTTTTCCTAAAACAATTAATGTTCCACCAGTCATATATTCTCCACCATGAGCACTACAACCCTCAACTACTCCAATACCGCCACTATTCCTTACTCCAAATCTTTGACCTACAGTACCCGCAACAAATAACTGTCCTCCCGTCGCGCCGTAGAGAATAGCGTTACCAGCAGCATGGTATGCACCTTGAATTTTTTTACCTTGAGGAATAATAGTTATACTTCCTCCTGCCATACCCTTACCAACATAATCATTTGCACTACCTGTCAACTTAAGATTAATGCCTTCCCTGATGAAGGCTCCAAAACTTTGTCCAGCAGCACCAGATAAGTTTATATATGTTGGATTTGATACTAATTTGTCATGATATTTTTTTAGAGAAATTTCTCCAGAAAGCCTAGCACCAATACTTCGATCCTCATTTGCAATTGGATACTGCAAAAATGCACTCTTTCCACTTTCTAATGATTTAATTACTTCAGATGTTATACGTCTTGACAGCCTGCCTTCACTATGTCTTATGAAACCAGGATGCTTTTCCTCTATTGAAAAATTCATAAGTAATTTGTGTAAGCTTTTTGAAAGATCATTTTTAGATATTTTAAGACCTAATAAATCAGCTCTTCCTCTCAAGTCATCTAACTTAGGTAAATTTAATTCATCTATGAATGCGATTATATCTTTTGCTATAAATCTAAAAAGTTGTACAACTTGTTCTGGTGCGCCTGGAAATTTTGCCCTGAGATTTTCATCTTGTGTTGCAATACCAACTGGACATGTGTTTTCATGACATTGTCTTACCATCTTGCAACCTAGGGCTAAAAGTGGCAGAGTTCCAAAACCAAACCTATCAGCACCAAGAATGGACCCAACCAATACATCTTTAGCAGAACGCAATCCCCCATCTACCTCTAAAAGTACTTTGTGACGCATATTATTTTTTACTAAAGCTTGATGTGTTTCACTTAACCCTAGCTCCCATGGTGATCCAGCATGTTTGATACTCACCCATGGACTAGCTCCAGTACCTCCATCGCTTCCAGCAATTGTAATAATATCGGCGCCTGCTTTTGCAACTCCAACGGCGATAGTCCCAACACCAGGCTCAGAAACTAATTTAACTGAAACAGGGCAATCAGGATTAAAAGTTTTTAAATCATAAATTAATTGTGCTAAATCCTCAATTGAGTAAATGTCATGATGTGGTGGCGGGGATATTAGAGTTACACCTTCAACTGTATGTCTTAGTTTTGCAATATGGCTATCAACCTTAAAGCCAGGTAATTGACCACCCTCTCCTGGTTTTGAACCTTGTGCCATTTTAATTTGGAATTCTTCTGCAGAGGCTAGATAGTCTGGAGTAACTCCAAATCTCCCTGATGCAATTTGCTTAATCTTTGAATTTTTCTCTGTTCCATATCTTGCAGGATCTTCCCCGCCCTCGCCAGAACCAGATTTACCACCTATTTCATTCATAGCTTGTGCAAGAGCTTGATGCGCTTCCTCTGATAGTGCGCCAAGTGACATAGAACTAACAGTAAATTTTTGAAAAATTTCTTTTAGTTCATCTTCATTAAACTCCCTATTGTGTTGAATTGATGCTGGCAAAGTAAATAAGTCTCTTAACTGTACATCATCACGATTTTCTAGAGTTGACATATATTCGTCCCAATCATCAAAATCTCCCGACCTAACAGCCTTTTGAAGTTTAAGAACAGTTTTTGGAGATGTTACGTGAGTTTCAGCGCCTTTTTTATGTTTGTAAAAGCCACCGACACTACTTTCAACATCTTCAATATCCCCATAAATTTTTAATTTATCACTTAAGAATTTAAAACCTACACCTTCAGTCCTAGTTTTTGTAAATTTAAAAATATTGTCAACAATATCCCTGTTTAAACCTATTACTTCAAATAATTCTGACCCTCTATAGGAAGAAATGGTGCAAATTCCCATTTTTGACATTATTTTTAATAAACCTTTATCTAATGCTTGCCTGTAATTCTCTTGCGCCTCTTCCGGAGTTAGATTCGTATCCTTAGAGCTTATTGATAATTGTCGTACTCTTTCTAAAGCTAAATAAGGCCAAACGGCTGAAGCACCATAAGCAATATGACATGCAAGGTCGTGAGAGTCTCGCACTTCACCCGAAACAACAACTAGTGATGCTTTCAAACGAATACCCTCATCAATTAAAAAATGATGGACCTTTGCTAACGCCATTAGAGATGGGATTGCTGTTTCTCCAGTTTTAATAGTTCTATCAGATAAAATTATTACAGATTTCTTATTTTCAACTATTTCTTTCTTTACGTCTTCACACAATTTAATTAACGAATTTTCAAGAGAAGTTTCTTTTTTTACATAAGTAGTTGAAAATACAGCTGTTTTGTTACTCAAAGTTTTTTCTTTTGTAAGTGCATCATAAGAACTAGCACTTAAAATCGGCGAATCTAAGGTAATTAAGTTAGCTTGCTGAGATGTTTCTTTTAAAATTGACCCTCTTTTTCCAAGATAAGTTTTTGTTGACATGACAAATCTTTCTCTAATTGGATCTATTGGTGGGTTTGTAACTTGAGCAAACATTTGGTGAAAATAACGACTTAATCTCGGATTATTTTTACTCATTACTGCAAGAGATGAGTCATTGCCCATTGAACCTGTAGGAATATCTCCATTGAGCATTGGTGTTAAAATTAACCTGTCTTCTTCAGGTGTATATGAGTAATACGCAGACAACATTTCTAAATCGATTTTTGAATCTTCTTTGTTACTGTATTTTTGATCAACATTCAATGGCTTCGAATTTACCCATTCAACATAAGGGTTTTTTTCACTTAATTTTTGTATAACTTCACTTTCATCCAAAAGCTCGTCTGTTTCAAGACGATATCTGATAGTTTGTCCGGGTTCAAGTTGTGCAGTCTTATAAGCTCCTGCTTCAACAGATGGGCATATACCAACCTCAGAAGCTGCGAGAACATATCTGTCTGAAATCATCCATCTTAATGGTCTTAATCCACTCCTATCGAGACCAGCAATTATGTCTTTTCCATCTGATGCAACAATTGCTGCAGGTCCATCCCATGGTTCAGTTAAAAAAGCGTGGTACTGATAAAAAGCTTTCTCTTTTTGAGTAAATCTTGGATTATTTTCCCATGCTGAAGGAATAAGCATTTCTTGTGAATGAGCAAGGGTTCTGCCAGACCTTACCAATAATTCTATGGCATTATCTAGTTGCCCAGAGTCAGATATACCCTCATCAATAAATGGTTTAATTTTATCAATATCTTCTTTCCAAAAAGATGATGAAGCATCTACCTCCCTGGCTTTCATCCATGAAAAGTTTGATTGTATAGTATTTATCTCACCATTATGAGCAAGCATGCGGAAAGGTTGTGCCTTATCCCAAGTTGATGATGTATTTGTTGAAAATCTTTGGTGAAAAATTCCAAATCTTGTTTTGTAAAGTGGGTTTCTTAGGTCCCAATAAAAATCTGCAGTTTGAGTTGCTGTGAATAATCCTTTGTACACCACTGTTTTTGATGAGCAAGAGTTTATATGAATATTTAAAAAATCAATTTCTTTAATTTTCTTTTCTAAAGATTTTCTAAATATAAATAGTTTTTTTTCGAATTCTTTTTGCGTTTCTTTTTCAGCACTGACAATACCCTGAAAAATAGCTGGTTTTGACTTTTTGGCAAGATCTCCAAGAATTTGTTTGTCAGTAGGTACTTTTCTCCAATACAAGTGTCTAATATTAAATTGTTCAAGTTCTTTATTGATGAGTTCTTTTGATTCATCAATATTCTTGGGATCAAAAAAACATGAAATGATTCCAATTTTGTTTTTATTGTCTAAGTCAATTTTTAGTTCTTTTAACTCTGCTCTTATTAGTTCGAAAGGAATTTCAGTTAATACACCAGCACCATCACCAGTTCCATCAGCAAACTTAGCACCCCTGTGATCAAGATTTGCCAAACATTCTAAAACTTTTAGAGTCATGCCATGTGTAGGTGGGACATCTCTTGATGCTATAAAGCCAACGCCACAAGAATCTTTTTCAGTAAAATCAAACATGATTATTACATTTTAATTGATTTTTAAGGTAAATTAAACATGAAAATCAGCCTTGTAACCAAAAAGGGGGAAACCTTAAGTGATTTGGCTGATTTTCAATATTTTAAAATTAGTCTTTAGTTATGAAATCTCCATAAGCAGATGTTCCATGCTCTGAAGCATCTAAACCTGCAATTTCTTCTTCAGCAGTAACTCTTAATCCAACAGTTGAATCAATGACTTTGAATACTAAAAATGAGGTTGCATAAGCCCATGCACCAATTGCTAGGATTCCAATTAGCTGTGGTCCAAATAGAGAAGTTCCTCCACCATAAAATAGACCATCAGCTGTATCAAATATAGCAACAGCGATAACACCCCAGATACCACATATACCGTGAACTGAAATTGCTCCTACTGCATCGTCAAGTCCTCGTTTTTCGAAAAAGTTGATTGAATAAACAACTAAAACTCCTGATACTAGTCCAATTAAAACTGCTCCTAAATTATTTACATTTGCACAACCTGCTGTGATACCTACAAGTCCAGCAAGTGCACCATTTAAAGTCATACCCACATTAGGTTTTCCGGAAATCATCGAGGTGTACATTGCAGTAATTGATCCTGCAGCTGCAGAAAGTGTTGTTGTGACTGCAATGGCTGCCAAGTTTACATCAACAGCTGCAAGTGCAGATCCAACATTGAAACCATACCAGCCGAACCATAAGATGAAAACACCCAGTGCGCCAGCTACCATAGAGCTACCTGGTATTACTTGTGGGTTTCCATTTTCGTCATACTTACCTATTCTTGGACCAACAATTTGAACTCCTGCGAGAGCAGCAAAACCACCGACCATATGAACAACGCCTGAACCAGCAAAGTCAATAAAACCTAAATCTCCTAACCATCCTTGTCCACTCCATACCCAATGAGTAACAATTGGGTAAATCACTCCGCAAATAAATGGTTGAAATAGTAAATAAGCGCTAAATTTTGTTCTCTCAGCAACTGCACCAGATACAATCGTTGCCGCGGTTGCTGCAAAAACCACTTGGAAAAAGTAAGTAATAGCGTCTCCTTCTAGAAAGAAATTACCGTAGGCTAAAAAACCTCCGAGTGTTGTTCCACCATAAGCTAGTGCAAAACCAAATGCCCAGTAAGACACCGCACCAACAGAAAAGTCCATAAAGTTTTTCATTACAATATTGACTGAGTTTTTTGACCTTGTGAATCCAGTCTCGACTAACATAAAGCCAGGTTGCATGAACATGACTAAAATACCAGCTACAACAATCCACAAACTGTCTACATAACTTGCTATTTCCATTTAAATCTCCTTTTTTTAACAACTTAATTAAGTTAAAGGATTATGAAGCTTTTAAAAGTTAAATGATTATTGCCGAAATGTTTCATATATGTTTCAGATTTGACTTAATTTTTCGAAATTTATTGAATTTTTTAAGACTATTCTTATTGCATGTCAAAAAATATTCTTGTTGCTGTAGCTTGGCCATATGCAAGTGGCTCACGCCATCTTGGTCATATTGGAGGGGCTTATTTGCCTGCTGATATTTTTGCAAGATACAACAGAATGATTGGCAACAATGTAATAATGGTTTCAGGAAGCGATGTTCATGGAACTCCAATTACTGTTAGAGCAGACAATGAGGGTGTAGAGCCAATTGAAATAGTCAATAAATATCACAGTGAATTCTTAGATTATTGGAAAAAATTAAACATCCAATGGGATAACTACACAACAACAATGACTGATAATCATAAAGATGTATCGCAGGAAATGTTTTTGAAAATCAAAGAAAATGGATATATTGAAAAAAATAAAAGTATTCAAGCGTATGACGCAAAAGAGAATAAGTTTCTTCCAGATCGATACGTTGAGGGTGAGTGTCCAAAATGTAATTATCAAGAGGCTCGAGGTGACCAATGTGATAGTTGTGGAATAACATTAGATCCTGAAGAGCTAATAAATCCAAAAAGTAAAATAAGTGGAAATAATGCAGAGTTCAAAGAGACAGAACACTACTTTCTTAAACTAAGTAAATTAAATGACAAACTAGGAAATTGGCTTAATAGTAGACAGGGTTGGCGTCCACATGTAATTAATTTTTCAAAGTCTTTTGTAGAAGAAGGTTTACAAGATAGAGCGATTACAAGAGATCTCGATTGGGGAATAGATATTCCAGAAAATGAACTCGGAGAAGGAAAAAAAATCTATGTCTGGTTTGAAGCTGTAATTGGATATTTGTCTGCATCAAAAGAATGGGCAATCAACAACGGTACTCCGGATGCTTGGAAAGACTTCTGGTTAGATGAAAAGGCCGAATCATATTATTTTGTTGGTAAAGACAATGTTCCTTTTCATGCAATAATATGGCCTGCTATGTTGTTAGCTTATGGTGATTTAAATCTACCAACAAATGTTCCAGCTAATCAATATATATTAATTAAAGGCGAAAAGGCATCAGCAAGTAGAGGTGTTGGTAAAACATTAAACGACTATCTCGAAGAATGGAATCCTGATTCATTAAGATATTCTTTGGCAAGCATACTTCCAGAACAAAATGACTCTGAAATATCGGAAGATGAAATGATTAGAAGAAATAATGAAGAGCTAGTTGCAGCATGGGGTAATTTAGTTCAAAGAGTATTTTCACAGTACATTAAAAATTTTGATACTTTAGATTTCGAATTTGAGCTTGAAGAAGTTGATAAAAAATTAATGGAAGAGGCTGAGGCTTGTTTTGATTACACAGGGAGTCTAATTGAGAAAGTTGAACTAAAAGCTTCACTTCAGTCGATTATGGCTTATGTAAATAAAATTAATGCATATCTGAATCAAACTGAGCCATGGAAAGTAATTAAAGAGGATAAAAAAAGAGCGACTGCAATACTCTATACTGCAATTACATGTATTGATGCATCTGCAACAATGTTTACTCCGTTTATGCCTACTTCATCTGAAAAAGTTTTACAGGCAATTCAAAAAGATACAGATAATAATTGGTCTCTTAACAAAATAAAAAAAGGTGCCCAAATAGAAAATATTGGACACCTTTTTAAGAAAATTGATTAGCTTTTTGTAGCTTGAAAAACTTCGTCAATCTCATTTATTAAGCTCAGAAGTTCCTCACCCACTGCAGGATCCTCTGTCTTCTTGGCTTCTCCAGCTTTCTTAGTTGCATTCCAAAAAAGATCATGTACATTAGGAAATTTTTCAAGATGTTCTGGTTTGAAATAGTCTGTCCATAGAACCCAGAGGTCTTTCTTAACTTCTTCAGCCATATCTTCTTTAATAGTTATGCATCTTTGTTTAAAGGCAGGATCATCGGAATCCTGATATTTTTTTGATGCATTGACAACTGACTCTGCATTAATTCTTGCTTGAGCAGGATCATAAACCCCACAAGGAAGATCGCAATGAGCGTGTGCATATTTTTTAGGTTTAAATAAATTCATAAAACTCCTTTTTTATATATTATAATTTGAAGTAGCAAATATGTTAAAAACAGTCGGAAGATTAATAAATTTAAAAACAATTTTTTTTGTAATATTGTATGTCATTTTAAAAAGAGAGAATAAATCGTTTACAACATACGAAATAAAAGAAGAGAGTATGAGTCCAGAATTATTGCCTGAAGATTATGTGCTTGCTATAAAAACAAATGAACCACTAAGTAGAGGTGATATTGTTATTTTTAAAAATTCAGAAAAAAGCATTGATGTAGTAAAAAGAGTTGTTGGGCTACCAGGTGAGACAATTTCAGCATCAAATAACGAACTCCTTGTTAATGGTAAGACTATTGAGGATCCTTGGGCGAAAACTGTAACAGATGATTTTATTGATTGTAATGTTGGGGAAAATGAAGTTTTTGTTTTGGGTGATCAGAGAAGACTTTCAACAAGTGATTCAAGAACCCTTGGAACTATAAATGCAACAGATTGCCTAAAGTTAAAATATAGATATTGGCCCTATCAGAGAATCAAAGCGTATGAGTAATTCTTTGTTTTGTAGTTGGTGTAAAAACGAAATGGCATATATTCATGGTCATGCTGCATGCATTAATAACTCCTGTGCAATGTTCGGACTTAATCAGGCCGAATGTTGTTCTGGTGAAAACATTGATAATTGTGTTGGAACGCAACAAAATGAAATTGCATTATCCCCGCAAAGATTACAATAAATTCATAAGGAATATTTATGGAAATTGAAAACAAAACAGTTGAGTCTATTCCTGCAGTAACCATAAGGTTTGCAGGTGATTCAGGTGATGGTATGCAACTTGTTGGTACACGTTTTACTGACACGTCTGCAATATTTGGAAATGATTTAGCAACACTTCCAGCATTTCCTGCTGAAATTAGAGCACCTCAAGGTACAATCGCTGGTGTATCATCATTCCAAGTTCAAATAGCTGATTTTGATATCCTTACACCTGGTGATAATCCAGATGTGTTAGTTGCAATGAACCCTGCTGCTTTGAAAGCCCATTTACATGACCTGGCTCCAAATGGAATGCTAATTTTAAATGAAGATGCTTTTGAAGAAAAAAATATTACAAAAGCTGGATATAAAGTTGATCCGAGACAATCTGGCGAACTAGACGGATATAGAGTATTTCAGGTCCCAATGGAAAAACTAACCAAGGAAGCTTTAGAGGAATTTGATTTACCAGGTAGAGCGGTTTTAAGATCAAAAAATATGATTGCTCTTGGTTTAATATCTTGGACATTTAACAGGCCTCTTGAAGACACAGAAAATTGGATTAATGATAAGTTTGGTAAGCTTCCAGAGGTTGCAAAAGCTAATATTAAAGCATTAAAAACTGGTTACAACTTCGGTATAACTGTTGAGGCATTTCACCATACATATGTTGTTGAGAAAGCTTCACTTCCACCAGGTGAGTACACAAACATCAATGGAAATATAGGATTAAGTTGGGGTCTAATTGCTGCTGCTAAGAAAGCGAATCTAGATTTATTTTATGGTAGCTACCCTATTACACCAGCATCAGATATTTTGCATGAACTCTCAAAACATAAAAACTTCAATGTCATTACTTTTCAAGCAGAAGATGAAATCGCAGCTGCTGCTGCTTCTGTTGGTGCTTCATTTACAGGAAAGCTTGCTGTTACAGGTACGAGTGGTCCAGGATTAGCTCTTAAAAGTGAAACGATATCTTTGGCATTATCTGCAGAACTGCCGCTGGTCATTGTAAATGTACAAAGAGGTGGTCCTTCCACAGGGCTTCCTACTAAACCTGAACAATCAGATCTTATGTTTGCTTTATATGGAAGGCATGGAGAATCGCCCCTTCCTGTTATAGCAGCGAAATCACCATCTCATGCTTTTTACGCTGCTTATGAAGCTTCAAGAATTGCATTAAAGTACATGACCCCAGTAATTTTATTATCTGACAACTATGTAGCAACTGGTTCTGAACCATGGAACCTTCCAAAAATTGAGGAATTAAACAATTTAGATACAAATATCATTACAAAACTCAACACAGAGGATGGCTTTTTGCCATTCTTAAGAAATGTAGATACGTTTGCTAGACCATGGGCATTACCTGGTACACCGGGTCTAGAATACAGAGTCGGTGGTCTTGAAAAAGAGGAAGGTACTGGAAATGTTTCTTATGACGCGGCAAACCATCAATATATGACAGATATGAGAGCATGGAAAGTCTCCAACATAGCAAATGATATTGATAAGTTGGAAATTTATGGCGATGAATCTGCTGATACATTAGTGCTTGGTTGGGGTTCAACTTATGGAGGAATTACACAAGCAGTTAATAGGTTAAATGAAAAAGGTGTCAAAGTCGCAAGTGCACATTTTGTTCACATCAATCCATTCCCAGACAATACACTTGAAGTCATATCAAAATTTAAGAAAATCATCATTCCTGAATTGAATACTGGACAACTACTTAAATTAGTACGAGAGGCCTTTTTAGTTGATGCACGAGGAATTAATAAAGTTTCAGGTGAGCCTTTTACAGCTCAGGAACTAACAGATAAAATTGAGGAAAAAATCAATGAGTAAAATACCTGTCACCTATAAAAGATCAGACATGCAAAGTGACCAAGAGGTCAAGTGGTGTCCTGGTTGTGGTGACTACACTATCCTTGCATCCGTTCAGAATTTCATGGCTGAGATGGGCATCTCAAAAGAAAAAATAGTTTTTGTCTCTGGAATTGGTTGTGCAGCAAGGTTCCCATATTATATGAACACATACGGTGTTCACTCAATTCATGGTAGAGCACCAGCAGTAGCTACTGGTGTATCAGTATCAAATCCAGATTTATCTGTTTGGGTTGTTTCTGGTGATGGTGACTCATTATCTATTGGAGGTAACCACTTAATTCACGCATTACGTAAAAACGTAAACATCAAAATTCTTATGTTTAATAATCAGATTTATGGACTCACTAAAGGTCAGTACTCTCCTACTAGTGAGGAAGGTAAAAAGACCAAGTCTTCACCTTTTGGATCAGTAGAGATGCCCCTCAATCCAATGAGTCTTGCATTAGGTGCTGAAGCATCCTTTGTTGCAAGATCCATTGATATGGATAGAGATCTTACTGCAGGGATTTTAGAAGAAGCTAAAAATCACAAAGGTTCTGCTTTTGTAGAGATTTATCAAAACTGTAATGTCTTCAATGATAAAGCCTTCGAACAGTTGACCAATAAAGAGACAAAAGTAGCAAATAGAATTAATTTAGTGCATGGTGAGAAAACAGTTTTTGGAGAAGATGGACACAAAGCTGTAGTTATCAGAAATGGTATCGCACAAATTGTAGACACAAAAGATGTCGATGAATCTGAAATCTATGTTCATAACATTCATGAAGAGAACCCATCAATTGCTTTCTCTTTATCTAGACTTTCTCATGGTCCATATGGTCCAACACCACTTGGTGTATTTAGAAAAGTCCAGAGAGATACCTTTACCGAAGAGGTTCATGATCAAATCAACAACGCTAAAGAACAAAAAGGTGAAGGTGAATTAGATAAGCTTATACGTTCTTTAGGAACTTGGGACGTAAGTTAATTTTTTTTTAAATATATTAAGCAATTTTAATTTTTGAATCAAATTTGACTAGCACATTGACTATATTTTTCTTAACTTTTTCAGATTTGCATATCAATGTAACTACATTTTCATCAAACATTCCAATCTGAGAGCCATCTAAAGTGCTAACAGTACCACCAATATATTTTGCAATCGGCTCATATGCAAGCCTATCGTGAGCAAAAGGGGCAGAAGTTATAACACCATCAAATGCTGAAAATCCTAAAGAGATTATGTCTTTACAAAATTGATTCTTATTACGAAATAGAACCTTTTCATTACTCAAAACATCCAACAAATCAAGATTATCCTCGCAAGAAATCAAATAATTTTCTTTATCAGAAACTTCGATTTGCTCATAATCAAAGGAAGAAGTAATTAATTTATTATTATGAACTGCAGTGTAAATATCTTGAACAGGGCAAATGACTATACCTGTTGAAATTTCATTTTTTACTATTCTAGAAACCAACACTCCCCATTCGGGTTTATGTTGCGAAAATGCTCGAGTTCCATCTATAGGGTCAATAATCCAAGTGATATCATTGGTACCTTTTGTAAATCCTGTTTCTTCACCTAGAATTGAATCATTTGGAAATTCTTTGTTTAATATTTTAATTATTTTCTTTTCTACCAAAACATCAATATCTGTAACAACAGATCCATCTGACTTAGTCCTGATGCTGAAGTCTTTATAGTATCCATCAAGAGCATAATTTTTTACCTCATCAACAAAAGGGGCTATAAAGTTTTCCACATTCAAAATATAACAATCCATAGTTTGTAGAGTGTAAACTTTAGCTATAGGAAAGTAAATTTTTGTTAAAGAACTAAGTTTTAAAAAATTTAACTACAAACTCAGAACCTTCTCCAAGTTTACTTTCTAGCTGGATATCACCATTATTTCTTTCTACAGCATGTTTAACTAAAGATAAGCCAATTCCTGTTCCGCCTAAAGCTCTAGACCTTCCTTTATCAACTCTATAAAATCTCTCAAATATCCTTTCTTGATCAGATATTGCAATGCCTCTTCCTTTATCTAAAACAGATAGAATTACTTCAGAATTATCAAGAAGTAAATTTATAATAATTTTTTCGTTTTGCTCAGAATAATTACAGGCATTTCTCAACAGATTCCTTACAATCATTGAAAAATCATCTGGATCTATTAAAAAATCGATATCTGCAGATTCAAAATTCACTCTTTTTTTATTTTCTTCAGAAAGAAATCCTATCTCAGCTTCAATTATCTTTTTCAAATTGACTGTTTCTTTTACAGGATCGTTGACCTCAAGCTGAGAAAGGTCTAGTAAATCAGAAAGCAACAAAGTCATTCTTTGACTATCTTTAAGAATTTGATTTAAAAATTTTCTTGTATCTTCGAGTTCTGAATTTTCTAAAGCAGTTATAGCTGTTTCAACAGCCAGTTGGATTGAAGTAACAGGAGTTTTAAGTTCATGAGATGCATTAGCAATAAATTCTTGTTTTAATTTATCAATATTATGAGAATTGTTATCCATCTGTAACTAATTTATATCCGACGCCCCTAACAGTTATAAGTCTTTTAGGTTCTCTAGGATCTTTTTCAATTTTTTCTCTAATTCTTTGAATATGAACATCAAGTGTTTTTGTATTACCAATAAAAGAATAGCCCCATATCTCATCGAAAATTTGCTCTCTAGACATTAAATTACCTTCATTTTCACAAAAAGCATATAGGAGCTCAAATTCTCTTGGTGTTAAATCAATATTTTTATCATCTACTTTAGCCTCATACTTTGATAAATTAATTTCAATATTTCCAGATTTAATAGATTTATCATTCTTATTTGTTTTTGTTGTTGTTGTTCTTCGTAATACAGCTCTAACTCTGCTCATCAATTCTCTTACAGAAAAAGGCTTAGTAACATAATCATCAGCCCCTAGCTCTAGACCTGAAACTCTGTCTGCTTCACTGTCTTTTGCGGTAACCATTATTATTGGCACATCAGATTCTTTTCTAATAGACCTACATATATCTAATCCTGAAATTTCTGGAAGCATTAAATCTAAAATAATTAAATCAAATGATTCTTCACTGAATATTTCAAGAGCAATAGGTCCTTCATCAACATGTGTTACAAAAAAACCTTCTTGTTTTAAATTGTAAATTACGGGATCGGCAATACTGTGTTCATCTTCGACTAATAAAATTTTGCCTGACATTAAAATTCTTTAAATTCTCCGGTTACTAAAAAGTGTGTTAACTCACAAATATCAACTGCGTGATCGCCACCTCTCTCTAATGTCCTTATACAAGTAACAAGCCTGAATAATCCATTGAATAAATCTTCATTCCCAGCTATTTTTGGTGCTTCTTCTAGCATTGAATTATATAGTCTATTTACCTGATTATCTTTTTCGGCTGTTGCTAAAGCTAGGTCTTTATCCCTATTTTTTAAACTTTCCATTGCGGAGGAAGCCATATCAATTACTAAATCCCCCATTTCTACTACAGTTGCATGTATTGTCTCTGGTACTGGTGAATCAAAAATTTCTTTTGTTGTATTTCCAAGATAAACAGCCAAATCACCAAGGCGCTCTAAGTGTAAACTTGCTTGCAAAATAGATGTAGAAAGTCTTAAGTCTGTTGCTACAAGTTGCTCTGTGGCCATAAGCTCAACCCAGTCTTGGTCAATTTTAAGGTAAGCCGCATCGATTTCATCATCTTTTTCTATTGTTGCTATTGCTCTATTAACGTCTTTATCCTCTAAAGCCCTAACGCCATCTACTAGAGCATCTAAAACAAGCCTGCCCATTAAATGTAGATCTGTTTCAAGGTTTTCAATCTTTTCCTGTAAACTCATCCGAACCTGCCTGATATATATTGTTCTGTTAACTCCTTATCAGGAGTAGTAAACATAACACTTGTTTCATTGAACTCAACTAATTCTCCAGTTCTTCTTTTTCCATCATCAGAGGTTTTCGTTGTAAAAAATGCGCAGTAATCAGAAGATCTAGAGGCTTGCTGCATGTTGTGTGTGACAATAAGTATTGAGAATTCTTTTACAAGCTCTTGCATGAGGTCTTCTATTTTTTTTGTTGCTACAGGGTCTAATGCAGAGCAAGGCTCATCCATTAAAATTGTATCTGGCTCAACTGCAATTGTCCTGGCAATGCATAATCTTTGTTGTTGGCCACCAGATAGTTCTAATGCATTTTTGTCTAAATCATCCTTAACTTCATCCCATAATGCTGCTTGAGTTAATGCTTTCTCAACTCGATCATCCATGTTATCAGTCATGTTGTTAACTTTAAGTCCAAAAGTAATATTCTCTTTTATAGTTTTTGGGAATGGATTAGGTTTTTGAAAAACCATTCCAATTCTTCTTCTGACCTGAACTGGGTCAACCATTTTGTCGTATAAATCAACTCCCTGATATGTTATTGTTCCATTAACTTTTGCACCTAATATAAGATCATTCATCCTGTTAAATGTCCTTATTAATGTGCTTTTTCCACAACCTGAGGGCCCAATAAAAGCAGTGATTTTGTTTTTAGTAATATCCATATTTACATTTTTGATTGCGACAAAGTCTCCGTAACTTACAGATAGGTCTGATACATTAAATACGCTTTCGTTATTGACCTGAACTGTTTCTTTAGTTTCCACTATTTTGCTCCTTTATAAATATCACTATAAATCCTTCTCGTATCTGTTTCTAATAAATATTGCTAATGAGTTCATGATTAATAATAAACCCAAAAGTAAGATGATTCCAGCTGAAGCTGTTTCCTTCCATTCAGCCTGAGGATATCCAATCCAGTTATAGACTTGGATTGGAATAGCAGTAAAACCACTTAAAGGGGTATCAGGAAAATAATTAACATAAGTCAAAGCACCCATAAAAATTAATGGAGCAGTCTCTCCAATTGCTCGGGAGAGTCCGAGGACCATCCCAGTTACCATTCCTGGAATTGCAGAAGGTACAACCTGTCTAAAAACTGCCTGAAATTTGGTAGCTCCAAGTGCTAAAGCACCCTGGCGTATTGTGTCTGGAACAGCCTTAAGAGCCTCTCTAGATGCCACAATGACAACTGGAAGAATTAGTAACGTTAATGTTAACCCACCTGAAAGAACAGATCTTCCAAATCCAGCTAAACGTACAAACACCGCGAGCCCTAGTAGACCATAAATAACAGAAGGGACTCCTGCTAAGTTAGTTAAATTTAATTCAATAAACCTTGTTAATCTATTTTTTGGGGCAAATTCTTGAAGATATATTGCCGCTCCTGTACCAAAAGGAAATGTTACAAAAACAACTATTATCATAAGCCATACTGTCCCAGCAAAAGCGGGGCCGATACCAGCTCTATCTGGATATCGTGAGTCTAATGTTGTTAAAAAGTCTACAGGATTATCAATTTGTATTTTTGTAATGAGGCCAACTTCGTAGTCTGATGTCAATCTTGTAATTCCAGTTGAAAGAACATCATAGATTAAGGTCATCAAAGTTAAAATAGCAATCGTTACACATATATATAATGTAAAGAGGAATAAACTTTCTTTGATAGCATTTTCAGCTTTCTTGCCGGTTATAAGTGTTTCGTTACTCATATTCTTTTCTATACTTTCTGGCAACATAATCAGAACCTATATTCAAAATAAAAGTCATAATAAATAAAGTTATACCAAGTGCGAATAAAGCATTATAAGCCGTAGTGCCATGAGGTGTGTCACCAAGGGATACATTTACTATTGAAGAAGTTATCGTGTACATTGCACTTCTAGGATCTAAATTTAATTCAGGATACTGCCCTCCTGCAATGGTCACAATCATTGTCTCGCCTATAGCCCTTGAAAAACCTAATATAAACGAAGCAATAATTCCTGACAGAGCTGCAGGAAACATAATTTTAAGTGATGTAATTCTTCTAGTAGCACCAAGTGCTAATGACCCATTTCTCAAAGAATTTGGAACCGCATTGAGAGCGTCATCAGAGATAGAGGCGACTGTAGGAATTATCATGATACCAACAGCGATACCAGCAGACAAAGCATTAAATACTCCCGTACCAGGAATAAATCTCTGGATTATATTCGGAGTAATCCAGTTAAGTGCGAAGTAACCAAATACTACTGTAGGAACACCTGCTAATACTTCTAAGACTGGTTTGATTACTTTTCTAGTTCTTCTTGTTGCAAATTCAGATAAATATATAGCTGAAAATAACCCTAAAGGAAAAGAAATGAGACAAGCAATAACAGCTATGTAGAGAGTTGAGGAAATCAAAACAATAACACCGTATTCGGGATTTTGGAAAGTAGGAGTCCACCTAGTTGCAGTGAAATACCCTTTAAAAGTTACTGCTGGATCTTGAAAAAAATTAATAGCTTCAGTTAATAATGTGAAAATAATTGAGATGGATATAAGTATTGCGGCAAATGCAGAGGCTGTAATAAATAATTTTACAATTTTTTCAATAGGACGTGTAATCGTTTTCGTAAGTTGGCTACGAAGGTTGTTTACATTTTCCATAATTTGATATTTTTATTGTAGTTTGTGAGGGCAATTCTGCCCTCACAAATTACTATTTTTTAATTAAAGTGACTATCCCCTACTAAATGCTGACCATGACATTAATGATGCCATTTTTTGTTCAGCTAACATAGGTACATAACCTACTGCAGGTACAATCGCGTCCATAGCTACAAAGTAGAAATCGACGAATTCTCTAACTGCAGACATTCCTTTTGCAGACTCAGCTATATAGATGAAAAGTGGTCTTGCTAAGAAATAATTTCCTTCAAATGCTGCTTCAGGTGGTTGACACCCATCTCCAGCATCTACTTGAACAGCAGTAAGCTTGTCTTTGTTCTCTTCATAATATGCGAGTCCAAAGTATCCTAAACCACCAGCTGATCCAGATACACCGTTCACAAGAACGTTGTCATCTTCGGATGCTGTGTAGTCGGAACGACTACCGCCATTATCTTCTGTTAACTCTTCATTGAAGAAGTCAAAAGTTCCAGAGTCAGTACCAGGACCATAAAGGTCAAGTGCTACGTCTGGGAAGCCTGCTCTTACTTGGCTCCAGTTTGAAATAGTGCTGTCTGCACCCCAAATTGAAGTAAGTTCAGCAGTTGTAAGACATGTAGCCCAGTCATTTGATGTTGGAACAACAACTGAAAGTGCATCAATACCTACTTGTACTTCTAAATAGTTAACTCCGTTTTCTTCACATAATGCTTTCTCTTTGTCTTTGATTGGACGAGAAGCATCTGAAATCATTGTTTCACCAGGGCAGAATTTTTTGAATCCTCCACCAGTTCCTGAAACACCAACAGAAATGTTGACATTAGGATGCACTGCTGTGAACTCTTCTGCTACAGCCTGGGTAATAGGGAAAACAGTTGATGAACCATCAATTAAGATTTCACCAGACAGTGGTTTTCCTGTAACAACTTGCCAATACTCTAATTGTCTTGCAGCAGCGTCTGGCAACATTGGAATGTAACCAACAGCTTCTACAATTGGATCTAATGAGTCAAAGTAGAAATCGACAAAAGCTTTGATGACTGGATCATTTGCTTTTGCATCATTTACATAAATAAATAATGGTCTTGCAAGTCCGTATGTACCAGTAAAGGCACCTTCTGGACCAACACATCCATCTCCAGCATCTACTTGAACAGCAGTAAGCTTGTCTTTGTTCTCTTCATAATATGCGAGTCCAAAGTATCCTAAACCACCAGCTGATCCAGATACACCGTTCACAAGAACGTTGTCATCTTCGGATGCTGTGTAGTCGGA
The DNA here is from genome assembly GCA_003213165.1 of OCS155 cluster bacterium AG-426-D23. Lineage (GTDB taxonomy): Bacteria > Actinomycetota > Acidimicrobiia > Actinomarinales > Actinomarinaceae > Actinomarina. The sequence continues at coordinate 88,460 of QCNO01000001.1, read as the reverse complement.
ACGGCTACCGCCCAAGTCTTCAGTAATTTCTTCATTGAAGAAGTCAAAAGTTCCAGAGTCAGTACCAGGACCATAAAGGTCAAGTGCAACATCTGGGAAAGAGCTTCTAACTTGATTCCAATTTGAAACTGTGCTGTCTGCACCCCATATAGCACCTAACTCTTCAGTTGTTAGACATGTTGCAAAATCATTTGATGTTGGAACAACAACTGAAAGTGCGTCTACACCAACTTGAAGTTCAGTGTATGTAGTACCATTTTCTGCACAGAGATCTCTCTCTTTGGCTTTAATAGGTCTTGAAGCATCAGATATATCTGTTTCTCCAGGACAAAATTTCTTGAATCCTCCACCAGTTCCTGAAACACCAACAGATATTTGAACACCTGGGTTAACAGCTGTAAATTCTTCAGCTACAGCTTGTGTTATAGGGAACACGGTTGAAGATCCATCGATTAAGATTTCACCAGTCAGACCTGAGTCTGAACTTGATGATCCACCGGAAGAAGATGCAGCAGTTGTTTGAGTAACTGACTCTTCTCCGCCTGATTCTTCAGTTTCTTCAGCAGCATCGTCGCTACCACCACCACAGGCAGCAAGGACAAGTACCATCACAAGAAGCAAAGACCAGAATTTAGATTTTGATCTAATCATGGATTTCCTTTCTTTAATTTAATTAAATTAACTGGTTCCAAGATATTCATGACAGGTAAACACAAAGTAAACAAAAAATATACGTTAAGTTAATGACTTTTTTTAGATTAAATCTGTTTCTGAAGACCAAGACCCTCTATTGAAAGCTAGTATGTAGTTTTCATATCCTAAAAAATCCTCTTTAAATTCATCTGGAATATTAAAACCCCACCAGTCATCTTTAAACTGACTTCGATGAGCTTTCATCGATTTAATTTTATGTTCAACATACTTTGTTCCATCAACTTCAACATCTATATCATCATGTTCACTACCAATTGGGTTAAATCTGTTAAATTCTTCTTCTGAAATAATTCCAGCATCAAACATCTGTTGTCTTCTAGATTGCATTCTTTTTTTAGACCAGGCACTGTAATACAAACGCTTTGGAATCCATACTTCTTGACTATCTTTTAGAGGAAATTTATCTAAATCACTAGCTGCAAAGAAGGCTGCGGTTCCGATTCTATGTGTCTGAATATGATCTGGATGACCATAACCTCCAAAAGGGTCATATGTGATTAAAGCATCAGGTTTATATTTTCTAATTATGTCGACTAATTTTCCTACAGGATCAAAATAGTTCTGTCTCCAGAAACAATCTGGATCATCATTTTCACTAGTACCCATCATTCCAGAATCTTTAAAACCCATCCACTCATACTCTTTTACACCAAGAGCTTCAAGGCTTGCCTCTAACTCTTTTCTTCTCATTTCAGCGAGTTTAGGGAAAAGCTCTTCTGGATTATCGTAGTTATGAATTTCACCAGCAGAACCATCGGTTGCAGTAGCTACTACAACTCTGTGACCTTCGTCTGCATATTTTGCTAGCGTAACTCCAGTCGAGACGCTCTCATCATCAGGGTGAGCGTGAAATGCTAGAAGTGACGACATTATTCCTCTGGAAAGGCTTTTTTAGCTAATTCTTGACCAACTTCTACAGCTTTTTCGTGATCTCCATCAATCTTTTCAACAAGTTCACCAAGAACAATCACTTTCTCTCCAGTTATTTGTAGTATTCCACCGGAGATTGCAAAGCTTGTTCTTGTGTTGTCATGTTCGATGGTTAGCCCACCTGGAACTAAAGTTGCAACTGTTTGTTCATGACCTTCAAGAATTCCTATTTCTCCATTTGGAGTTCTTGAAATAACCATAGTTGCATCTCCTGAGAAACAATTCTCCTCTGGTGAGACAACCTCGACAAACATTAAACGCTTTCTTCTAGTTCTTTAGCTTTGGACATGACTTCATCAAGTCCACCAGTCATATAAAAAGCCTGCTCAGGGACTGAGTCTAGCTCTCCACTTAAAATTGTCTTAAACGCTTCAACTGTGTCTTTAATAGATACGAATTTACCTTCAATACCTGTGAACTGTTCAGCAACAAACATAGGTTGTGATAAGAATCTCTGAATTCTTCTCGCACGACCAACTATTTGCTTATCTTCCTCTGATAATTCATCAATACCAAGAATTGCAATAATATCTTGCAAGTCATTGTATCTCTGAAGTACTCTCTGAACCTCTCTAGCTGTGTTGTAATGGTCATCACCAACAACACCTGGGTCTAAGATTCTTGATGAAGAGTCAAGAGGATCAACAGCTGGATAAATACCAAGGTCAGCAATAGTTCTAGACAATACTGTTCTTGCATCTAAGTGAGCAAAAGCTGTGTGTGGTGCAGGGTCAGTAATATCGTCTGCAGGCACATACACTGCTTGTAGTGATGTAATAGATCTACCTTTAAGAGAGGTAATTCTCTCTTGCAAGAAACCCATCTCGTCTGCAAGTGTTGGTTGATAACCCACAGCAGATGGCATACGTCCTAATAATGTAGAAACCTCAGAACCTGCCTGAGAGAATCTGAAAATGTTATCAATAAACAATAGAACGTCTTGCTTTTCTTCATCTCTGAAATATTCAGCCATAGTAAGTGCTGACAATGCAACTCTTAATCTCACTCCAGGTGGTTCATCCATTTGACCGAATACAAGTGCAGTTTTATCAATAACTCCAGATTCTTGCATTTCTCTAAACAAGTCATTACCTTCACGTGTTCTTTCTCCAACACCAGCGAAAACTGATACACCACCGTGTTGTGTTGCTACTCTGTTAATCATTTCTTGAATAAGAACTGTCTTACCAACACCAGCACCACCGAATAGACCAATCTTTCCACCTTGCACATATGGCATCAAAAGATCAATAACTTTAATTCCTGTCTCGAACATTTCATTTTGAGCAGTTACTTCTTCATATGGAGGTGGTTGTCTGTGAATTGGCCATTTTTGTTTTACACCAATTGAGCTTGTCTCCACATCTAATGTTTCACCCCAAACATTGAATATATGACCTAAAGTTTCTTGTCCAACAGGGACTGAGATAGGAGCTCCTGTATCAGAGACTTCTGCGCCTCTTCGTAAACCGTCTGTACCTTGCATAGAAATTGCACGTACTCTTCCTTCTCCAAGGTGCTGTGCAACCTCTAAAACGATTGTGCTTTTAGAACCATCAATTTCTACATCTACTTCAAGTGCATTTGTAATTTCTGGCAAAGAATCCTGTGCAAATGCAACGTCAACTACTGGACCTGCAATTTTTACAACTCTTCCTAAACTATCGCTCATTTATTTTCTCCTTATCCTGCTAGAGCTTCCGCTCCACCTACAATTTCTGAAATCTCAGTAGTAATTTCAGCCTGTCTAGCTTGATTACTTTGACGTGATAAAATCTTAATTAACTCCTCTGCATTCTCAGTTGCTGCTTTCATAGCTCTCATTCTTGCTGCATGCTCTGATGTTGAAGCATTGAGTAATGCAGAAAATATTGTTGCATTTGTGTATTTTGGAATAATATTACTTAACACCTGGCTAGCAGAAGGTTCAAAAGTATACGCTCCAACTGACTCGACCTCTTTAGCAATTTGCTCTACCTCAAATGGGAGTACAGTTTTATACAGTGCTGTTTGTGTCATCGCAGACTGATATTCTGTATACACAAGTTCAATTTGGTTAGTTTTTCCCGCATAAAATTCTTGAACTAAAGGCGTCATAATTTCTAATGCATTTTCAAAATTTGGTTCATCAGTTATGCCCTCATAGTTTTGTTTAGGTTCAACATTTCTATACTTGAAATATCCATTAGCTTTCTTTCCTACAGTGACAATCTCTACTTGGTTACCTAGATTTTCATACTCAGCTTTTCTTATCTCAGCAAGTTTTAAAATGTTGGTGTTATACGCACCTGCAAGTCCACGATCTGAAGTAATAACAACAAGTGTTATCTTTTTTGTTCCTTCAATCGCAGGAGAAGTTGGCATTTCACCACTTCCTGTAAGTTCTTCAACAATTTGAGCGAGTAAGTTTGTGTAATTGTTTGAAGAGGTAAGTCTCTGTTGTGCTTTTACAATTCTTGAAGAAGCGATAAGTTCCATTGCACGTGTTATCTTCTTAGTGGATTTAACACTCTTAATTCTTCGATTTATGATTCGTAATTCAGCACTTGCCATAATTTACTCTTCTTTTTTCTCCAATGTACTTACAAAAGCCTCGACAGCAACTTTTAATTCTTCTCCAGGCAATTCACCAGTTGTTTTAATTGAATTAATCACATCGGAATGTCTTGTTTTTACAAAGTCAATCAAATCTTTCTCAGCTTGTGGAATATCAGCTGGATCCACTACATCAAGAAAACCCTCTGTTACTGCATAAAGTGAAACCACTTGCTCTTCCATAGGTACTGGTTGATACTGTGGTTGTTTTAACAACTCAACAACTCTTCTACCTCTATCAAGCTGTGCTTGAGATGCTGCATCTAAGTCAGATCCGAACTCAGCAAATGCCTCTAACTCCCTAAACTGTGCAAGGTTAATTCTTAAAGGACCGGAAACTTTTTTCATAGCCTTAGTCTGAGCTGCACCACCAACTCTTGATACTGATGTACCAGGGTTTACAGCAGGTCTTACACCAGAATAAAAGAGTTCTGATTCCAAATAAATTTGGCCATCTGTAATGGAAATCACGTTAGTTGGAATAAATGCTGAAACGTCACCAGCTTTTGTCTCAATAATTGGGAGACCAGTTAGTGACCCTCCGCCAAGCTCTTCACTTACTTTTGCACAACGTTCCAATAACCTTGAGTGAAGATAGAAAACGTCACCAGGATATGCCTCTCTTCCAGGAGGTCGTCTTAGAAGTAATGAAATCTGACGATATGCAATTGCTTGTTTGGATAAGTCGTCGAAAACAATTAGACCGTGTTCGCCATTATACATCCAGTGCTGACCAATAGCTGAACCAGCATAAGGAGCATACATCTGCAATGCTGCAGCTGCTGAAGCTGGTGCGTTAACGATAACAACTTTATCTAGCACTCCCTCTTGTTCAAATCTCTCTACAACTTCAGCTACTGTTGATGATTTCTGACCAATAGCAACGTAAATACATTTTACGTCAGTATCTTTTTGATTGATTATTGTATCGACAGCAACAGCAGTTTTTCCAATCTGTCTATCACCAATAATGAGCTCTCTTTGGCCTCTTCCAATTGGAATCATGGAGTCAATAGCTTTAATACCAGTTTGAAGTGGTTCTCCAACAGGTTGTCTTTCAACAACAGAAGGTGCTTGTAGCTCTAGACGTCTTCTTTCGGTAAACTCTATTGGACCTTTGCCATCGATTGGGTTTCCTAGTGGATCGATAACTCTTCCTAAAAATCCATCTCCAACTCCAATAGAAAGCACTTCGCCAGTTTGCTTAACAGGATTTCCTTCTTCAATATGATTGGAATCGCCCATTAAAACAACACCAATTGAATCTTCTTCTAAGTTAAGAGCAACTCCGACTAATCCTCCAGGGAACTCGAGTAGCTCAGATGCCATCACATTTTCTAAACCTTTTACTCTTGCAACACCATCTGCAATAGCTGATACATAACCAACTACGTCATCTTTTACAGAATCTTTCCAGTCTCCAAGAGTAGACTTTAATGAATCTGATATCGCTTTAGCATCAATATTAAGATCGCTCATTCTACCTACCTTCTAATACAGTTTTAATTTCTGAAAACTTTGATGAGAGAAGACTATCAAAAGTTCTCTCTCCTACACTTACACTTATTCCGCCAATAACATCTGGATCTACTTCGACACTGAGCTCAACATCAGTTCCTAACTTTGCTTTTATGGCTTTTTGCAGCGCTTTTTGAGTCTTTGTATCAAGCTCAATCGCTGTAACTACTTTTGCTACAGATGCGCCTCTTTTGTTGGCTATAAAATTTGCAACATTTGATTCAATATCAATCAAATTATCTGCATATCCTTGAGATATTGTCAGGGTTACAAGGTCTACAGTTAACGGTAGAACTCTTGTGCTTAATAGCTTTTGTACAGCTTCAATCTTTTTTTCAACAGGTATACCGAAATTTCTAAATACATCTAATGCTTCAGAACTATCAGACAATGATTTGAAAACTTGGAGGATTTCGTTTTCAACTCTTTCTGATTCATCAGATGATGAGATTATTTCAACTAAACCTTTTGAGAAAGACTCTACTGACATCTTGCTAATTACCCCATATCCTTGATAAATTTATCAATCAATTTTTGTTGATCTTTTTTAGTCATTGAAGATGCAACTTTTTGAGATATTTCTAATGAAAGATCTGCAACTTCACTCTTAAGCTCTGTTGACACTCTTTCTTTTTCAGCTTCTGAATCAGATTTTGCTTTTTCAACAATTGAATCTGCTTCTTTTTTTGCTTCAGCAATCATGTCTTCTTTTATTTTTTCAGCAGCAGCTTTACCTTCATCTATGATTTTCTGAACCTCTGCATCAGCATTTGAAACCAGTTCATCATATTCTGACTTTGATTTCTCTGCTTCAGCTTTAGTCTCTTCAGCCTCTTTTATTTGACCTTCTATTGCAGAAGCTCTATTTTCAAGAGTTTCATTTAATGCAGGAAGTGCCCATTTCCAAATAAAGAAAAATACAATTGCAAAAGCCGCAACACCAGCAACTAACTCTGACGTTGCTGGAAGAAGAAGATCTATTCCTGATCCTGATTCTTCAGCTTCAGCTAATAAAATTTCTAAATTCATGTTCACTCTTTTGCTCCTATACCAAGAAGAATAAAACGAATCCAATAAGTGCTAGTGCCTCAGTAAAGGCTATTCCTAAGAACATTGTTGTCCTTACCATACCAGCAGCTTCTGGTTGTCTTGCCATAGCTTGTACAGCATTACCTGCAATTAGTCCAATACCTATACCGGGTCCAATTGCGGCAAGTCCGTATCCTATCAACGCGTATGCAGCTTCCATTTTCCTCCTTATTACTTAATGCTCTGGGTGCAGAGACGTTTGTATATACACTGCAGACAACAATGTAAAAATGTATGCCTGCAAAATCGAAACAATTAATTCGAAACCATAAATTCCTAAACCAAGGGTGAACCAAGCTAGTCCTACAGGTGCTTTAGACAGAATATAATCTGCACCACCTGGTTGAACAATGAAAAAATACGCAGATGCCAATAACAAACTCAACATAACATGACCTGCGACCAAGTTTGCAAAAAGTCGGACCGCTAAACTAAATGGTCTTACAAGTAAAACCGAAACGAGTTCAATGATTCCAACTAGAGGTTTTAGGGCAACTGGAACACCAGGTGGCCAAACTAAATGCGATATGTAGCCAAAACCTTCTTCTCTTATTCCTACAAAAACAAAAATAAAATATGTAATCAGACTTAAGAACAATGGAAGAGCCATGCGAGAAGTGACTGGAAAGTTTATTAATGGAGCTACCTCAAAAAGATTACCAACAAGAATAAAAAGAAAAATTGAAACTAGGTAGGGAGTAAATTTTTCACCACCTCTTCCAATTACACCAAGAGCGATCTCATCTTTAACAAATGAAAAAATAGACTCAACTGCTGACTGTAATTTGCCTGGTACAACAGATTTTTTTCTTAATCCAAAAAATACAACTACGACTGGGATAATTGCTGCCAAAAGAATCAGTACTTCAGTTCTCGAAATCTGAGTACCTGCAAAATTTGTGAACTCGAATAACTCTTTTACGTTTGCAGGTTTGCAAACAACTTGATTTACAAAATCACAAGTTTCAGCTGCTGTTATCATTTGCCCAATCTAAATCTGTGTCTTTTCTCTTAATAACCATAGTCATCTCTATGAATAACATAGCTAAAAAGACAATTGGCACTGTCAAAGACATTGCCAAATTATCAACAGAATATACACTTTTTAGTAATAAGAGAAACCCAAATATAAAAATTAATCTAAAAACATAGCCAAATAAAGCGGCAAAATAATAAAAATTAAGAGAAATTTTTGCCGCATAAGACATGATTACTGCTCCAAGAAAAAAACCAGTAGCTACTATTAAAGAGGAGAATAATGAAGAGAAAAAGGCCTCTTGTGATCTCAGCAAAAATACGATAGGTGTAAGCACATATATAGGGGAAGATCTCAAAAGCATTCTTTTAGCTATCTCAATCTCAACGTTCAATATCTTCACCTTCCATCTTTTTTGATATTTTCCACATTCTCCTGTATCCATCATATATTCCAACCAACACGAATATCACTACAGGAAATGGTTCATATCCTATAAAGTACTGGATAGCAAGACCAATCATCAAACCACTTAATATAGATGTTGAAAAAGATGATACAGGACCAAATTCTTGAAGGCTTAATTTAGACTTAGCCATAAGGTTGAAATTCTTTTGCAATATCTCGAACTTTTGTTTCAAGTTCATTGAGTTTTTTATCATCATTTCTTGACTTTAAAATTTCAGAAATAAGATAGCCAACTTCAATCATTTCTTTTTCAGCCATTCCACAGGTTGTGACAGCAGGTGTACCCATTCGGATTCCTGAAGTAATGAAAGGTGACCTTGGGTCAAAAGGAATAGCATTTCGATTTAAGGTTATTCCTTTGTTATTTAATAAAATACCGGCATCTTTTCCAGTCAATTCATCATCAACACTTCTAGTGTCAACTAGAACAATATGATTCTCCGTTCCACCACTTACTACTCTTAATCCTTCGCCAATAAATGATTCGGCTAATGCTACTGCGTTGTTTAAAATTTGTTGAGCATAGCTTTTGTAATCTTCTGTCATGGCCTCTTTAAAACAAACTGCTTTAGCAGCTATTTGATTGTTTAGTGGCCCTCCCTGAGCACCTGGGAAAATATTTTTATCTATAGTTTTTGCTAATTCTTCTTTACACAAAATAAGTCCACCCCTTGGACCTCTTAATGCTTTGTGTGTAGTCGCAGTTACTACATGAGCATATTTTGTTGGATTTTCAACAACTTTTCCTGCAACAAGTCCTATAAAATGAGCTGCATCTACAAGCAGATATGCCCCTACCTCATCAGCTATCTCCCTAAACCTCTTATAATCTAGAGATTGTGAATATGAAGAATATCCTGCAATTATCAGTTTCGGTTTATTCTCCACTGCCATTCTGTAGACTTCTTCCATGTCGATGAGCTCTGTGTCTTTATCCAGTCCGTACCCAATAAAGTTATAAACTCTACCTGAAAAATTTACTGGTGAACCATGAGTCAAGTGACCACCTTGATCCAGTGACATACCTAAAACGGTATCGCCTGGTTCAAGTAGAGATAGGTACACTGCCATGTTGGCAGAAGATCCGGAATGGGGCTGGACATTAGCATGATCTGATTCAAATAGCTCACATGCTCTATCAATAGCTAATTGCTCAATTTCATCAATAATTTCACATCCCTCGTAATACCTTCTTCCGGGAAATCCCTCTGAATATTTATTAGTTAGAATTGAGCCGGAAGCCTCCATGACAGCCTTTGACGCAAAGTTTTCAGAAGCTATTAAGTGTATGTGTGAATTTTGACGGCCAAGATCGGAATCAATTAATCCAGCTACCTCTTTGTCTACAGAAGATAAAGATTCTTGAGATGCTCCGTTTTGTGTCATATATATATCCTAACAGTAACTTGGAGGCCATTTAAGTGGGCCTTGCCTTAAAACCTCTCCACCATCAACTCTAAGATCAACAACAGTTGAACCATTTCCATGAAGAGACTCACCAGATAAGTAATAAGAAATTTTATCTCCAAATATGTCTTTTGCTTGTTTATCGCTTGTAATCTCCTCTTCACCAGAAATATTTGCGCTTGTTACAGCGAGAGGTCCGGTCAATTTAAGAAGGTTGATTGCTAGTTCATTTTCTGGCACCCTTACTCCAATTGAGCTAGGTTCTTTAGTTCCAACCCCATTTGCAAAATTGTTGGAAGTTTCAACAATAATAGTTAATGGTCCAGGCCAATATAATTCCACAACATCAGGGATAGTTGTCACAAGGTTTAGTTTTTGTATTTCATAAAATGAACTAATAAGAATCGATAAAGGTTTTGTGTCACTTCTTTCTTTTAAAGAGAATATTTTATCTACTGCAGTTTGTGAATAGGGATCAACACCTATCCCATAAACTGTTTCAGTAGGAATACCAATGACTTCCCCATTTTTGATGGCATTAATTGCTGATTCCAAATTATTTTCTTGCAACAATGTATCTGTCTCTTTCAACTAAGTCTTTCTCTAATTTTACATCTTTCCAATCAGTAATTGAATCTCGTAAAGATTGGGCATGAGATATGTCTACTTCAAGTACTAGGACTAACTCATTTGAATTAGTGTTTTTTAGATTATCTAATAATTTATTTATATAAAGCAGCCCATCTTCTCCACCATCAAGAGCGATTAATGGTTCATAATCTATGACTTCTTTTTGTAGTGTTGGGAGATTGCTTGTAGGAATATAAGGAAGGTTAGCAACAATAAGATCAAAATCTAATTTTTCTACATTGGTTAAAAGATCTGACTGATAAAAATTCACTTCAAGATTGTTAATCTCGGCATTTTCTTTTGCCAAAGTTATAGCATCATTAGATATATCTACTGCATGCACTTCTGAGTCAGGAAATAGTTTTTTCATCATGAGTGCTATACATCCAGATCCGGTGCCAACATCTAAGATTTTTTTTGGTGCACTTATATTATTTTTAATAATTTCAATCATATATTCAGTTTCAGGTCTAGGTATCAAACACCGCTGATCAACATTAATTTGTATTGAATAAAAAGGAACATACTCTTCAATGTATTGCAATGGTTCACCATTTAGTCTTCTTGAAAGTAACTCAGTGTAAGATGACTGATAATCAAACTGAGAGCCTGTAATCTCTTTGGCTTTTTCACGCAATCTTGCTAATTCGTGTTCAGGAATATTTTGAATTCCCATTATTCATCAAGGTTTGCAAGTCTTGATGCCTCATTGTCAGAAACCAATGCATCTATGAATTCATCTAAATCTCCGTCAAGAACCTGATCTAATTTTTTAAGTGTTAAATTAATTCTGTGGTCTGAAACTCTATTGTCTTTGTAATTGTAAGTTCTTATTTTATCTGATCTCTCTCCAGAACCCACTTGTTCTTTTCTATCTTTGGCTCTTTCGGCTGCTGCTTTTTCCTGCTCAGCCTTTAAAAGACGTGCTCTTAAAATTCGCATAGCTTTTTCTTTATTTTGTAGTTGGGATTTTTCATCTTGACAGGAAACGACTAACCCAGTTGGAATATGAGTAATTCTTACAGCTGAGTCAGTAGTATTTACACTTTGTCCTCCTGGTCCACTAGACCTGTAAACATCCACTTTTAAGTCATTTTGATCTATATTTATGTCAACTTCTTCGGCTTCTGGTAGAACTGCTACGGTAGCAATAGAAGTATGGACTCTACCTTGCGATTCTGTTTTGGGTACCCTTTGTACTCGATGTGCTCCGGCCTCAAATTTAAGCTTCGAATAAACTCCTTTAGATTTTATGGCAAAAATAATTTTGCTATAGCCGCCCATATCAGAGTCAGTTATTTCTATTGGCTCTACCTTCCATGAACTTCTTTCTGCAAATCTTGTATACATTTTATAGAGGTCACCTACCCATATAGCTGCTTCCTCCCCTCCTGCTCCAGGCCTTATTTCTACAAGGACATCTTTATCATCTGATGGGTCTTTGGGAAGAAGTGAAATTTTTATTTTTTGTACTAAGGGATCAAGCTTTAATTTATTCTCAGAAATTATTTCTTCAAACTCAGACTTCATTTCTTCATCAGATTCTGATTGAAATAATTCTTCAGCATCAGCTATTTCAAGATTTATTTCTTTCCATTCTCCAAATAATTCAACAATTGCAGATACATCACTATGTTTTTTTGCCATTTCTGCGTAGGCTTTTTGATCACTAGAGATATCCATTTCAGACAATTGTTTTTCTATTTCAGGTAGTGAAGCTTCAATTGCAATTAATTTTTCATGAAGTGAATTATCCAATTTTGACCTCACTTGTGTTTTGAAGAATTTTATCGAATCGATTTGTATTTTCTGAATGAGTAATACAATTAGCCATTGATAAAATTGCGACTTCTATTTGTTCTTTTGATGGATTTTTAGTTGTTATTTTTTGTACCCAAATACCAGGAGTAGCAAATATTTTGGCAATAATTGAGTCCGAGTTTTTAAAGTTAAATTTAAGCACCTCATAAGAAATCATAGAGACAAGTACAACATGTAAAAGTCTTGTAACTGTTGTCATTAAAATGTCTAAATTTGGAATAAAGGGTAAGGTAAGAAGGCTAATGAGAACTATCAAAAAAAGGAAGGATGTACCACATCTAACATGCTCTTTTGGGTATTTCATGACATTGTCAAACTCAAGTGATTGCTGGTCTTCATAAGAAGCAATAGTCATATGCTCTGCCCCGTGGTATTCAAAAAGTTCTTGAGCGTCCTTTGTTCTACCAATTAAATAAACATATATTATTACTATTACTCCTCGAAATATTCCCTCAATTAGACCTGTACCAATCTGGGGATAATTTATCATTTCAACGAGCAATCTTGGACCAGCAATAAAAAGTAAAAGAACTGCGATTAATACAGAATAGGTAACAACCTTTGACAATAAACTTTCCTCCTCATCTTCAAATTTAAAATAAATTTTTTCCGATAATGTAATTGCCTTAAACCCAACATACATTGAATCAATTAGAGCTCCAAAGCCTCTTATAAATGGAGATGACCAAAATTTATTTCTTTGCACTAGAGGAATCCTTGGCTCATAATATCTGTGTAGATTGTCATCTTTATCTCTAATACCTAGAGACCAACCTTTTGGACTTTGTATAAGAACACCGCCAATTACTGCTTGGCCACCATAAGAAATATTAATATCAGACATAATAAATTAAGAAAAGCTAAGTTATTCTTCTTCTTGAGAAGATACTTCAGCTTTAGGGGCTTGTCTTGTACTGGTAGATCCGTAACGTTGTTTAAATCTTTCAACTCTTCCTGTAGAGTCAACAAGTTTTTGTTTTCCTGTAAAGAAAGGATGGCTTGCACTAGAGATTTCTAGTTTAACTAATGGATATTCATTTCCATCTTCCCATTGAATAGTTTCATTTGTTTTTATAGTTGAACGAGTAAGGAATGCGAAACCCGCATCTTCATCCTGAAAAACAACTTCTCTATAATCTGGGTGTATACCTTGTTTCATAATTCCACTTTACAATAATATCTAATCTACTTTATATGATTATTTTGCTTTTGCTACGTCTTTTAAGAAAGCGTCGTTGCTCTTCGTCTCTTTTAATTTATCAATTAAAAGCTCTGTTGCGGCTCCGCCTTCAAGAGCAACTAAAACTCTTCTTAATGCCCATAACGATTCGAGTTCTTTTGGAGATACAAGTCTTTGCTCTTCTCTTGTACCTGAAGGAGTGACATCAATAGCTGGGAAAACTCGTTTATCTGCAAGTTGTCTATCGAGGCGTAACTCCATATTTCCAGTTCCTTTAAACTCCTCAAAGATAACCTCATCCATTTTTGAACCAGTCTCAACAAGGGCAGTACCAAGAATAGTTAAACTACCTCCACCTTCAATGTTTCTTGCTGCACCAAAGAACTGTTTTGGAGGTGTTAATGCTGTCGAATCGACACCACCTGATAAAATTCTACCGCTCGCAGGTGTTGCTAAGTTGTGGGCACGAGCAAGACGAGTAATAGAATCAAGTAAAATGACAACATCCTTTCCTTCTTCTACTAGTCTTTTAGCTCTTTCGATTGCTAATCTTGATACCTGTGTATGTTCATCTGGTGGTCTATCAAATGTTGAAAATACAACTTCACCATCAACAGATCTCTGCATATCGGTGACTTCCTCAGGCCTTTCATCAACAAGTACCACCATCAAATAAACTTCAGGATTGTTTGTAGTAATTGAGTTTGCAATTTCTTTCAAAATTGTTGTTTTACCTGCTTTAGGAGGGGAAACAATCAATCCTCTTTGACCTTTCCCTATTGGTGCGATTAAATCAACAATTCTTGGAAGAATTTTCTGTGGACTTCCATCAATTTCTAGCTTTAATCTCTCATCTGGAAACAATGGTGTTAATTTATTGAAGTCTACTCGTCTGGCAAGTAATTCTGGGTCTGCACCATTGACTGTTTTTGGTTCAATTAATGCAGGATACTTTTCTTTTTGTCTAGGTGCACGAATTGGACCGCTAACTAAGTCTCCCTTTCGCATTCTGTATTTCTTAATAACTCCAGCAGCGACATAAACATCTTCTTCACTTGGTTTATATCCATTACATCTTAAAAACCCATATCCCTCAGGTAATGTATCCAAGATACCTTCTCTTATTTCACCTTTTTTAATTTCGCTGCTTCCAGAACTGACAACAGAAGGAGCATCATCATCTTTAGATGCACTAATAACTTCCGGTGTCTCTTCTTCAATTGACTCTAAAATATCATCACTGTGTTCAACTAGTAGATCAATTAATTTTGCTTTTTGGAGTCCCTTATGTTCAATACCTAAACTTTCAGCTATTGACCTCAAGTCTGCAACTGGTTTTGATTGTAACTGTGATCTTGCGGACATATTTTCTCCTATATATAAATCAAATTTGTTTGAATTGATTTGTGAATTGTATTTGTCTGAAAGACATTCTCATTATATACATATATTTATTAAATCAACAAGATTTAAAATTAATTAGTTTTGATTAATGAATATGGAACAACAAAAATTAATGTCATTAAATAGTAAACAATTCCAAATATTGCCATTTCTGGTATATTCAAGATAATTGATAATGTCAAAACAATTGGAAAGTTTTGACAAAGCGCCTCTATTAGCACTGTTCTATCATCGACCCTACTAATCTGGGTTAATTTTGATGTTAAGTTTTGCAAAACATATATTGAGAAAATAGAACTAAACACCAAAATTATACTTTCACCAAAATAGTTAATGAGCGGTTCTCGAAGTTCATATGGTCCAGTAATTGTAATTGTTAAAATATAAATCTTTAAAAACTTATCAAGAAAAGGTGATGTTTTTTTAACTATTTTTACTCCTTTATAATTTAGGTAGAAGCCAGTCATGTAGGGAGCAAATATAAGTAATGCTAGCTGTACAAATGTCTGGAGAATATTGAAATTAAAATCATCTAAGTTTACGCTTATCAAACTCAACCACAAAACAGTTGTTAAAGGAGATACAAGTGAAGTAATTGAAGTGAGTGTTACTGATAATGGAATATTGCCATCCTTAAAATGAGTAAGAATACCAGAAATAAAACCTCCAGGAGCCAAAAGCACTACAGCTATTGATAAAGAAAAAATACTATCACTAAAAATTTGAGAAAGAATGAGACCTATTGCTGGAAGTGTTATTATTTGAAATAATAAAGCATATGTCAATGTTTTCCTGTCTTTAAAAGTAGTCTGAATACTTTCCAAAGAAGATTGTGTTCCTAAAAAGTAAAAAAGCACTGGAATCATTGGGGGTATCGTTCTTAAAGTAACCGACGAGTCAATTAATCCCTGTAAGTTTTCCATATTAAAGATATTAATTAATTTTTTTTATTTTTATTGTTTTACCGAAAACTTTAGCTGCAGAGATCTATAAATTCTTTTAAGTAACTAACCTCTGTATCAGTTAAAACATCTGTTTCTCGATAAAAAACATAATCTCCACCGAAATAGAGAACTAAAGAATCTGCAAAAAGTTCTTCACTACCAAAATACTCCTGGGCCTGCTTTCTTTTGTTTGAACCATCTGGCGCAATACAGTTCCTACTGAGGTAAGAAAATGCATGTGAAGACTCGTGTAGCAATGTATCAAAAGCCCTATTCGCCTTAAAGGCTCTATTTGATACCCATATCGATAATTTCCAATCAGCATTTGTATCTCCATTTTTAAATGTTCCTACTGAGTCCCATACACCGAATGGACATTCACCCAACATTTCTACCCCGTAGAGGTGACAACCATTTATAAATGATATTTTTTCTAACATTGTTTGCTTGTACACTTCAGGAAGATTTTGTACCAAAGTATCTAATAAAGTTTGGTTTTCACCCTCGAATCCATCAAAAGCTACAAATACACCTTCGTATGGGGTGACGTCTATAGGACTATCATCATTTATAGTCACCGAATCTTTCTCTAGGGTTACCTCAACTGTTGTGGTTGTTGTTGGAATAGTAGTAGTTGTAGTTGTCGTAGATGTTGTAGTTGTGGTAGACGTTGTGGTTGTTGTTGGAATAGTAGTAGTTGTTGGAATAGTAGTAGTTGTTGCAGTACCGCTCAAGATATTGTTGTATGAAACAATCAAGAATATCCCAATAGCTAGTATTGAAAAAGACACCCATGTTGCTCTGTTATTCATTAAGCTTTAGCGAATTGAATCTTCTAATTCTTCCTCAATAATTTCACCTATTTCTTCATCTGAAGCAATTTCACTGCCATCGTAATCTAGAGGTCTATTCAATTCAGCATATTTTTTCATGAAATTTCCTAAAATAAGAATAATCAAAATATAGAAAAGCAAAACTAGAGCAAATCTATATGCTAATGATCCACTTTGTAACAATGTCTGCTGCATGGCATTAAATTCACTGTCTGGAGGTAATACCAAAATTCTAATAAACAGCCATACACTTATTAGAAAACTAACAACAGGCAATGCTTGATTTAGTCCTTTTGAATCTCCAATTGCATCAAACAACTCATTGCCACCCCATGGAACAGCTTTAAAGATGACACCCTCAAGACACATAAGGTAAGTCAATTTACAAACCGCCATTAGTACGCCTGAATTTTGTACCGAATCAAATGAGGTTGCATAGAAGAATAAATATCCGACAATAGCCAAAGAGATCATAGAGAAAAACTTGGGTGATAGATTTGCTTGGCGACGATTTGAAACTATGTGCAAAGAAGCTATGAAACCTAATATAAAACCAAAAGGAAGGTCTATAACAATAAATAGTATGGTGGATAAAATAGCAAAGAACATAGCTTGCGGATTCCAACTAAATCTTGTTTTTTGATTATATTTAAAGTATTCAATCAAAGACTCAATTCCCTCATAAGAAAATGTTACAATAATCAACCCAAACAAAACACCAAGAAATATTGCTAGATTTTGTGGCTCTACAGAAAATGTAAAACCCTCTTCAACAAAAGCATATATCAAAGAAGTAATCATTGCCATTAATGAAATCTCCATGAATGTCTCTAGTCTGGTTTTTTCCTGTAAGACACTCTCTCTTCTTGTCCATTTCACTCTATAGTGTGAAATAATTCTATTGAACCATTCTTGTGCTAATAGAACAGCATAAAATAAAAATATAATCATTGAGGTAATACCAAATGCAAATGCATTTTTTGCCTGATCTGAAAAGTCTATATCACTAAATAATGGAATAGTTGTTATTAATTGGTTTGTAAATTCGATATTACCAACTGTAGAACTTTCTTCTGTAGCGTCTAAATTGATATCGGGTGTTGCAATAGTAGTCGGAACTAATATTGGTATTTCAGGCATTTCATCAATAATAAATTCCTCTGATTCATACTCTTCTGTAACTTCTCTTAAACAGAAAGTATGAGTGCAGTCATCGCCCGTGTATTGAACAAAATTAAATGTTGATATTTTTAATTTTATGAATAATTTAGACTCTCCACTCCAATTAATTGTTCTTGAACCAATAAGTTCGTCCATTGTGATATTGTCAATGATTAGTGGGTTTTCAATTTGTCCATCTTCAGGATTTTCAAATAATACCTCCAGAACTATATTTTGTAAGTTTTCAACTTCGTTCATTGACCAGGAAATAACTAAATCATTTGAGTCAACTCGTTGTGCTGAAATGTTGATTTCAGCATCTTCAATATCTCCAGCATTTATAAAAAATAAAAATATGAGGAAAACAGAAATAAATTTTTTAGACTTCATCCAAATACCTCAATTTTTGTCAACATACCTACAACAACCAGTCTTTGCCTAGCTGAGAATTTTGGGTGACAAGTTGTTAATGTAATCCTGTCATCTCCAAATGAAGATAACAAATATGTTTCACTTGGATCCACAATTTTTATCTCACTCACCGTATATGTATATTGGTTTGAATTAGTTTGAAAGTATATGTTATCTCCGGGTTCAAGTTTATCTAAATTTTTAAATGGGGCACCGTAAGTAGTTCTGTGCCCGGCAATAGCAAAATTTCCACCCGTTCCTGGAAGAGCTGTAGATAGATAATAACCAGGACCAAACTCTAATTTTTCTAAGCTCGAACCGTAAACAACATAGTGGTCAATATTTGATGGGAATATTATTAATCTTCCTACAACATCAGGAAGAAACTCCTCATTGGCATTTGTGTTTCTCATTGTTTTGCTAACAAGACTTAGAACGGATTCTTGAAACTCCCCTGTTTCATCAAGTGATACATTTGTTTCTAAAGAATTTGAATTTATAGATCGCAATTCTTCAAGTGAAATATTCTGGTTTTGTTGATATTTGACACTAAGTAAATTTTGCTCATCATCTAATACTGACATTGAGAAAAAAGTTTGACTTATTGAATAAATAATTACTAGAAGACCAGCTATCAATAAGCCAAGTCCAAGTGGAACAATCCCAGGTCTTCGTCCACTATTTGTTACATAGCCAGATTTCTGTCTGGTTACTGTGCTTACTCTGTTGTTGAAATTTAAACTTGGTAAAGAAAGGTGTTTACTTACTGGCTTCTTAGTAAATAAAATTGTAAAACGACTCGACATTAATAAGTTAAGTCTTTCTCTTAAAAGCTCTTCATTTACTTCGATTCCTAAATATTTTGAGTTTTTACTTACATTTTCTACAGCTGCAATCATGTAATCCATTTCATTCAACATGCCTGTTACTTCTGTAAGGTAATTTTTAGAATTTAATACTGGATTAAATTTTTTACCAATATCGATACTTATTAAGACTTCTGTCCCAATTGTATTTTCAATGATTTTTTTTAAAGTATTTGATTTTATATAAACTTCAGCAAGCTCAACTTCGTATTCTTGTGTAAGTAAATTTACAGATTTTTGATTTTCTATTTCATTGTTATTTATAGAAATTTCATCTGAACTCTCTTCAGAACTCATCTCATTATTTTGTACCTGTATGGTTCCATAAACTATATTGCTAATCTCATTAGCGATGTCAGGATTTTCTAATAAGAAAAACTTTGCCTTTTGTTTTCCATAAGCAATCTTTTCATTTTCATATAAATACCATGTTCCCTTTTTCTTGATTACTTCTTTTTCAACAGCAAGGTCTAGTAAATCTCCTCCATAAACAAATTCTCTATCATCTATTGCTATATCGTTAAAACCAACAGTTAAATTATTACTTTTTCTAGAAAATCTCGAAAAGCGTGGTTTTTTTACTTCGTCTTCAAGATCTGAATCGTAAATAAGATCACTATCTTGAACATCAGTGATGACATTTGGATCATTCTGTCTTTTTCTTCTAACCCTTAGGACTGCAAGGACTGCAACAATATTCAGGATTATAATAAAAAGATATACAAAAAAATACTGCACTAGTACCTATAGCCTCTCCTCAAAATAAGCCCACCAATCAACATAAGTAGAGAACCAAATAAAATTATTAATCTTCCAACATTAGTTCCTGTTATTGCATATCCATCATTGTTATTACAACTGGCATCTCCAGGACAAAGTGGTGTTGGATTTGGAGAAGTTGCATTTTCATCATATACCCATTCAACAAAGTCATCACCAGGAAGGAAGAAAATATCTGTTCCATTATTTCCCATTTCTTCATCATCGCCAACTCCATCGATAATATTTTCAACTTCTATCCCCTCAATAGGATTTTGTTCGTCAGTCGGACTGATTCCATTGTCAATACAGTCTGAAGTCTTGTTTTTAACCATTGTTTGTGTCTTGTTGTTTTTAACATTTGTAACTTCAAACTCTACGGTGAAAAACTTATCTTCACTAATTTCAAAACTGGAGAACTGAATAAACTGTCCTGCTGGAATAGTTTCTTGTTTTTCAAACACTGTAAATTTATCGACCCACACTCTTTGAATAACTTCTGCATCAACATTGGACCTTGTGTTGTCAACAGTAATGCCAAACATAGCTCCACCGTCTTCATCACAAACCCTATTTGTCGAAATTAAAGGTTCGAAAATAAATAAGTTCTCAGGAAGAGTTGTAGTAGTAGTTGTGCAATTAAGTGTTAATGAAGTTGAAGAAGTCCAATTACCATCAACAGATATAGTAGAGGCATCGCTAGTTGCATCAATTATTCTCCACTGTATATTTTGTCCATCTGAAATTTGTAGGGTCTTTGTTGTGTCATTACCTGCACCGATGACTAAAGTCTCGTATCGAGCAAATGCACCATTATCTATCTTGTACTCCAGCAAGTATGATTTTTGCGAACTAGAGATATTTGTAACTTTAATAGTTGAAAGCGCCTTATTATCTACACAAGTTCCAAGCGAATGGAGAATTTGTTGACTTGTTCCATTTTGACAGTTTGTTGGTGATGTGTCAGTTAAAGTCTTATAGGCGTCATCAGCAAGATTCGTTGGTTTATATCTCCAATAAATTTGGGTTCCTGGAGATACTTGAATTAAATCCGTAAAGTGAGTTTGGTTGGAAGCTATCAAAACTGGGGTCTCATTATTCCAACTTACCCCATCAAATGAGTAGGAATATGTGACAGTCAAGCTTGTACTTGTTGGGTTAGAGATTTTTGCTTGAGAGAATGGATCATTCTCGCTACAAATAAACTCATTTACCGCAGTTAAGCTATTTCCAGTTGATGTGCAGTTTGTAATTTTGTAAACTAATCCACTATTAGTCCAATTTGTAGTTCCAGATGGAGCATATTGAAATTCAACATAAGGATCAATCAATGTGTAATCAACGGTCTTTTGTTGATTAGCATTAATTGGAGTGGTCGTTAAAGTCTTCCATGTATCAGTTTGTAAATATCTATATTGAACAGTCACACTTCCATCGACTGAAGAAGTGTTATTCAAGGTTAATGTTACCTTCGTATTGGTTGCTTGGTTGTTATTTACTGTAGACGCATCTTGACAGGCTGTTTGAGTTTGCAATGTAAAGACAGGTGTACATTGATTTGTCTTTGATAATGATGGTACTGAATTGTCATCACTAAAGTCAGTGTCTATAGATGCAATAAATTGCCATCTGATTGACTCTCCCTGTCTGATTGGCCATTTAAACTCACCACTTGATCCAGACGAGATTGCAACATTTGCAAACTTTGTCTCTGCTGTTCCATTATTGATTTGTACTTGAACGTTATAGTACTGAGTAACGGATCCGGTATTGTTAATGGTTAAAATAGAGTACTGCTCACCATCTACACAATTACCTAAAGTATGAGTAAATGTTGAGTCTATTGAACACTCAGATTTGTAGGCTGATGACGCATTTGTCCAAGCTCCTGCGAAGTCATTATTAGCTAACGAGGATCTAAATTGCCAGTTAATATAACCATTAGCATTTAAAGCAGGTGCGCTAAATTCTTTAAAGGACCCAGCATTGATTGCCTCGATAGGCATTGTCGTATAGCCTGACCAAGTACCATTTAGAGATGACTTTGTTCTGTATTGCACTTCTACATAAACAATATTGTTTGTTGTTGAAGGATTGTTAATTTTAAAGGTTCCAATCCTTTGTCCCTCTACACAATTAGCGAAACTATGTTCATAAGTTAATTGGCTAATAACTATTTCATCACAATTAATTGCAGGTTTGTCATTCGTGAGTTCTTCATCAGCACTTGCAACACCCGCAGCTGTACTTGCATACTTATATTTCCACTTAACAATTGATCCATTCGCAATATTGTTTTGAGTAAATACCTTATCTGCAGTCGTTGTAACTTTCTGGCTTATTGCATGGTTATTCCATGAATTTCCACCATCATAACTAATCCAAATATCCGCATACACATCAACAGATCCAATATTTTTCAAAGTAAGTGTTGATGAGGCTTTTCTGTCAACACAAGATCCAATCGCAACTGTGTGTTCAAGAAGACCCTCACATAATACTGACAAAGGAGTAGGTGTTGCCAATTCAAATGATTTTGTTGATAAAGCATTCACAGATAGTGTATCTTTATATCTCCATGAAATTGTAGAATCCGAAGGTACTGAAACTGAAACAGATTCTTCTACACCATTCTGTATAGCTGTATAGTAATTATTTGTCTGTGCACCTTTTGGATTAGTCCATGTTCCACCATCAATTTGATATTCAATTTCAAAAAATGCTGGTGCCCCTGTGCTTGCTTTATTGCGGTAATAAAATACTGAATTTCTCGTACCATTAACACACGCGTCTAATGCAACTCTTACTTCAATATCACCTGAACAATTAACTGGTCCCAAAGTATCTAAAGTCTTATACTCAACACCTGTAAAGCTGTTACTAGTAGAAGTCTTATACCTCAATGTAAAGTAACTACCCTCTGGTAGGTTGACAAGATCATCTTTACTTCCCTGAGCTGGTAATCCAAAATTGTCTGTGACTGATAACCAGTTTGAAGGATTTTGTTCGAGAGCATACTCAATCAAATAATATACGTCTGAAGAACTGTTATTTACGGACGTAACTGTTGCGGTTTTAGAACCATTAGATGCACATGTGTTTCCAATTAAACCATCAACTTCATTTTGTGATGTACAAGAAATTGTCATTACAGTCGTTTCTTGATAGTTTGTTGAGAAGGTTGCATTGTCCTTGGAAGTCTTGTATCTCCATTGAATCGTATCAGCGTTTGTAAGATTTGGTTTTTGAATTTGCACTTGAGAATTAGGCGCAACAATCACTGTGTTTTCAGATGTCCATGCACCTCCGTTAACTTTTGATTCAACTTGAAAATATACATCCGATGTTGCGGAAGCACCATTCTTTGCAAAAAAGTAGGCTTCTTTGGTCCCGTCTCTACATGACCCTTGTGATGTTAAGAAACTTGGATCAATAATGTCACAATTTACTGCAGTTGATTGTAGCGCTGCTTGGGCTGGGGCTGTTGCCAGGGTATTTTGATCATCTGATACAGCATATCTCCACTCGATATATTTTCCTGAAGGAACAGATTGTGTAAATGGACTTGCTGAGGAATTAGCACTTACAAGAAGATCAGCTGTGTGGGTTGTAAATCCACTCTCACCTTGAATTTTGTATTGAATTTTGTAACGTAGATCTGTACCTGTATTGTTTTGGATTACATAAGTAGCTGTAGCCTGACCGTTTGTATCACATTCGCCCATTGATAATGATTGAATAGTGTCAAAAGTACAATCAGCAACAGCACTATCAGTAAGTTCAATATAAGATACCCCTGAAGGACTTGCTACTTGAGTATGTGGATAATATTCTACTTTCAGTCTCTGACCAGACGGTACAGAGACGTTTCTTGTCTCTTCCTGGCCAGGCTGTACATCTTCAACTATGGTTAGGTAGTTGTTGCCACCATCCACTGAGTATCGAATATGAAACCATGTATTGTCATTTGATGAAACTGGGTTTTTTAGTGTAAGTGTGGCTTGTTGTGCTCCAGCGACACAGTTACCTAATATGAATTCAACTGTTCCTCCAACAACTGGACAATCAACTATATCAGACTGCACTACATCTGCAGTTGTTGAATATGCAGCTCCGAAATTATTTTGAACTGTTGATGCAGTTACTCTCCAATATATTTTTTGTGTATGCTGAACATCTATAGGTGTGATTTCTAGATTACTCGAGTGATTAATCTCAATAGTTGAATCAACAACTTCCCAGTTAGTACCGTTAAAGGACCTTTCGACCTTGAAATATAAAGTTCCGTATGTTTCGTTATTAGTTATTGTAAGTGTTGATGCTTTGACACCATTGGTACAAACACCAAGTGATTGAGTAACTGTAAAATTTGTCACACAATTGACAAATGTAGCAGTGTTGTCATACGTCCAATTACCCGTAAAAGTTGAGGTATATGACCATTCATATCTCCAGACTATTTTTTGGCCTTCAGCGACATTTATCGAGTCTGCAGTAATATATGGTGCTCCATTCGCTGGAAGAAGATCATCGAATAGGGAGGTGTTTACCCATGTACCAGATGATAATTCTCCTTCTGATGCAGTTGTAATAATTTTATATTGAACTCTTACATAGGCTGCAGATGTCGATGATGTTGTATTAACCACAGTAAGGTTTGGTTGTTGCACATTGTTTGTAGTACAAACTGGTGCATTTGGAGTAAATGAAACTGTGTTAAATGGACAGTCAACGATCAATGTATCGGTGTACTTTAAATCTGCAGTTGCTAACGTAGAAGTGCTTTTGCTGATTCTATATCTAACTTGTATAGATGCAGAGTGTGGAACAGTGACATTTAACTGTAACTGAGCATCATTACCACCCGTAACGGTTTCCTGTGATCTATACACTATCCAATCACTGTCAGTACTTCTCTTGTACTCAATCTTGAAATATGTTGTATCTGTGGAATTCACATCCAAAGTTACTGTTGGTGTAGCAGCACCATTTCCACAAGAACCAAGAGTAAGATCTACAACACCACCAGAACAACCACAGTCAACAGTCTCACTTGCATCTACAGATTCCCAGTCTTGACCAACAAAGTCACCACCATTAGTAGTGTCTTTTATTCTCCACGTAATTGTTTGTCCATCAGGTACAAATACTGTCTGCGATGAGTCTTGGGCCCCCGCCGCAACCGATATGTCGTAAGCCGACTCAATATTAGGATTAGAGTACTGCCATGTTAGACCACCATCCAATGAATACATAACCTTGTAATAGGTTGTATAGTTTTCGTTATTATTAATAGTTAATGTTGAGTTAGCACCGCCATCACTACACACACACTCAGTTACAGTCTGCGAATATGTAGAATCAGGATCACAGTCTACAGAGATATTTGTAGTATTTTCATATACTACTGTTCTGAAGTTTGTCGACAAAGTGGTGTCATATGTATTTTGAGAACTAGTTGGCATTCTTGTATAAAGACCGTTTTTGTCTGTTGTGCCAATATGGTCAAAATAAGTAATTAATTGGTAAAAATCTCTAATGTATCCCCACTGAACAGTAATTACTGTGGTGTTTGGTAATGTTGTATTATCGGGAAGCAAAAACGAAGTCGTGTTATTCAGAGGAGATACTTTCTGATGAGCCGAGTACGTCGTTCCTCCATTTATTGAGTATCTATAAAATAATGTTGCGGCTTCGTAAGGGGTATTATGTGAAACGGTAGTATCAGTAAATGTAAACTCAACTTTTCCTCTATTTTCCTGACATTGTTGTTGTGTAGAAACTAAAGTAACTGGTTCAATATCATTCGATTCACAACCTAAATCTTTATCTACATCCATTACAGTCCACGGAAGATTTGATAAAGAACCATGGTCATGACTTGAACTTGTAGAGTTGTAGTATCGATAACGTATTTTGTAATCGTGAGTAGAGTCTGTGAAATGATATGCACTCCAATAGGCATTGCTACCAGAATAAGTACCCACATCAATAAACCCTGAGTGACTTGGATAACTTGCGTTGTAATAACTATTAGACATATAGTTAGTACTATTGAGATGATTTTTGATCCATGGTCCGAATGGATTCCATGTATTACCATCATGAGAAATCTCAATATCAAAGTGTAAATACTGGTAATAATTTGCACCTGGAATATTTCCAGATGATTTAGCTACTCTAAATTCCAATATATCGGGTCCCATTGAGGAACATCCGTCATACGTTGCTGTAAAAGCTAAGTAATTGTCTACAGAACAATCAACTGTAAAAGGACCTTTTGTAGTATATGTGGTGTATGAAGATGTTGGTGTAAGTTCTGTTCTGAGCTCAAATGTTATGCTTTCATTGTGTTGAAAATCGACAGGTATTGTTACATAGTCATCAAAAGATGCGTTTACAGTAACACTTCCTGTATGTGGCCATGAGGTACCTCCATCTTCTGAAGCTCTATACTGAAGCTGTATTGAAGTAGTTTCATCATTATCTACTTTGACCTTAAATCGCTGATTTCCTCCATAACATGTTGCAGCTGTAGATACTTGTAACACATCACCTATAGTTGCATTGACATCACAATCAACAAGAACTGTGTTATTCACTGTTGTGAATGCACCTGAACTAACTGGTGATGTTGGAGAATGCCTATATCTTAAAGTCACAGTCTGACCCTGTGTGATAGTTGGCGTAAAGGTAAATGTGCTTGTTTCACCTGGTAGAACAGTTTGATATACATCTGTACCGAATGTATCAAGCCAGTTGCTGCCCTGATCAATGGAGTAATCGACATCGTAATGGGCTGTCAGGTAACCAGTATTAGTTATTGTTACTATTGGTTTGTTACCACCAGAGACACAGTCTCCTAATGCAAAAACTAACTCTGCACCAGTACTTGGACAGTTAACTGTCAGAACTGGTGTGGTATATGCAGTCACATTCGAAAAGTCTCCAGTATCTGGTGAGAGATGTAGTTTGTATTGAATGGTTTGTCCATGATTAAGCTGTACAGATTCTTGAAGTAGCGTGTTAGCATTTAATTGATAATTTGAGTAAACCGTTGTCCAGTCATTAGCTCCATCAACTTTTTTCTCTAACTTCATATAATATATAGCTGATCCAGAATCTGATTTGATTGAAAATAGTGTGTCAGCAAATCCAGTACTAGAATTGTTTTGACAGGTACCTTGTGTTAGCAAATTGGAAACGACGGTACCATTTACGGTCACATCAGTACCTCCACTACCCTCGATAAAATCTGTTAAATCGACATCACATTCTGCAGTTCTGTCTGCCTGTGATTTATTTTGTGAGCCAAGTTCTATGTAATTTACATTCGCCAATTCTGCTTGAGTAAATGCCTTTTTATATCTCAATTTAACAACGGAGCCATCGGCAACTCTTGTTCCGATAGTAAAATATCTATAACTATAATTAGCAGTATTAATAAGAGTTCCTGTAGTTGTAGTTGCTAACCATCCATTATTTGTGGGTTGTGAAGATGGGGATCTAAAGTTAGTGCCAGAATCTAAAGTGTTAGAATTCGCATGTCTTCTGTAAAAAATATTTGCATTTGACCAGTTATTTCCATCATCGATTGAGTACTCAAAAATCCACCACATCTTGTTATAATCTGCGTTGTTGTTGTAAGCATTATCGTAAAACTCATTTGTCACCCAAGCTGAATCATTTATACAGGCATTTGGATGTGTATTGTCTTCAAATTGATATTGTTGAAAATTCGATGTGGTTGGGCTAGTCTCATATCTATTGCAATCAATTACATACGAACCACTTGTGAGATCACCCGTGTTTCTTGCTCTACTTACATAGACGTAAGGAAATGCTTGAGCCTGCCAGCTTACATTTTCAACATAGGAAACTTGATATCTCCAGTGAGCATAATAAATTTGCCCGGAGTCTGATGAGTAGGTTTCTTGAAATCCAGGCCTAGCACTTGCATCATACGTTACTGTCGTATTTGCAGGTATGGCATAAACAATTGGTGCTGGTGAAGTGTCGTAATAGGAAGAGTCCTGATAACTAGATGTTGTGAGTTTATCCTCTGATGGCTGAACCCTGACATAGATTGTTGCTGACTCATTGTTTGTTATTGTAAGTGTTGATGTTTTTCCTGTGATAGTACAAGTACTCATTGCATACACTCCAGTAGTTGAAGGATTACAATTTGTTTGTACTTCTGAAGTGTAATTAAAGTTATGTAATGTTGTATTGGTCCAATCTGGATTTTGTGTAAAAGAACCCTGGACTTTCCAGTAAATATAACTGGAGACACCATATGTATAAGTCTTTGTTGTTGTGTGTGAGTAGGTAGTATTTGCAGCAATGGAGAATAACTGTATATCATCATCTTCGTAATTAGATGAGCTTGTTTCACTATTGCTTGCACCAATTTTTGAAGGTACCGCTCTAAAGTAAATTGTCTGAGATTCGTTATTAGTAATTGTTAGTGTTGTAGTTTGACCAGATGCTGAACATGAAGTTACTGTTTGTGAAACACTAAAATTAGCCTGACAATTTATTGCCTGGGTATAGATACCCCATGCTGCTGTACTATCAGGATCTGTTTCATCAATTCTAAATCGAAAATACGCAGTTGATCCAGAGGATAATGTAGATGGAGAGTCATACGTTAACGTTACTCCATCATTAAATGCTACCCCATCAGCCAGAGTTGACCACGTTGAACCATTTGTTGAGTAATCAACATCGATAAAACCATTAAAGCTATCGTTTGCTGCATCTCTTTGTTTAATAGTAAATCTTGCAATAGCACTTCCCTGAGCATCACAAACCTGTGATATGGTTTTAGTCGTGCTGGCATAATTGCTACTTGAGTTATTAGAGGCACCACCTTGACCTACATAGAAACAGTCAACCTCTGAGTCAGTAAGCGTAAGAAAAGAATCCCCAGATTTAACATTGGATCCATAACTTGCACTAGAGGTCAAAGATCCATTAACACCATTATCGAAAAGTGTATAACTGTTATAACTAGTGGAATGAAACCATCTAATTTGTGGTGTTACACCATGCCACATTTGAAAACTAAACGTATATGAAGAATTAGCACTTATATTCCTACCATATTCAATAAAACCTTCAGTCCCAGACTGACCATTTTGATTTATATTTCCTTTAATGTGAACAAAGTGCGTTTGGTTACCTGTATTTTGCACTGTCATTGTGTAGGTCTTATATGGTTGATTAGTTGTACATGAAGGTGAGTTTAGACTCGCAGTCATACTGAACACAGGACAGTTAACAGATACAGAAGAAGACTCTGTCCAGTTCGTACCAGAAGGATTACTAGCGCCAACAATATATCTAAAAGTAACTGTAGAGCCGTGTGCTACTGCTGACGTTATCTCGTAAGTCTCTGGAGAGCCAACTGCAACTTGTTCACCATCTTTTAATGCCTGCCAGGCACTACTTCCTACCTTGTACTCAACATCAAAAAATACTGTTGTGTTACCAGTTGCTGTAAGAGTAATTGTAGGCTTTGCTGTACCATCACCTAAACATGTTCCATTTGCAGTCGCAACAGAACCAGTTGCTAGAGTGTAGTTTCCACAACCACTGACAGTTAATTGTTGACCTACATTGTAGGAAGTTGCAGAATTAGATGGATTAGATGAGTTATAGCGCATACGGAATTGTATTGTTCTGCCATCATATTCCGGATTGGCCGAAAGCGTTACGTCATTACCTGGAGCCACCGACTGCCCATCAACAAGATTTGTAAACGAACCTCCATCTACACTGACATCAACATCAAAGAATTGTGTGCTGGATTTGTTGTTTGTGATTTTAAGTTGTGGTGTCGCGAAACCATTTGAACATGCTGTAAGAGTAGCTTTAAATGTTGGTGAAAATGGATCAAATGCATTAGGTCCACAAGAGGCACCATCAGAGTTGTTTGTTAAGAAAGAGCTTCCTTTTTGTGTAACGCTATAGTTATTTGTTCCATTTCTTACAATCTCAAAACGCATACCGTTTGTGTCATCTACAATAAATCGAATCTCACCCTCGGGTGTTTTATAAGAGAATGCTGAAAGTACAGTACTTGCTCCAGAAAAAGCACTTGTTTGTGGGTCAATTGAAGATGAGCTTGATGGATTATCGATATCAAATCTGTGTATTTTGTTATTGATTGCATCATATGTTATCAACTCATATCCGTCCCAGTCCCCTACATAGGCAAAGTCAGCAGCATTAATCGGGCTAACGAAACCTGGATCTGGAAAGGTAGTTGTTGTACCGTTTGATACGTTGTAGATCATATTTGAATTTGGTCGTGCTATATCTGAACCATTTCCATCAGAGTCAGTATCAAAGGCACCCTGTGAGAAATAAATTCTATCTATGCCATCTTTAGAAACATACTCACCAGATGAGAAACCATAGTGACCACCACCGCCTGGTAGCTGATAGAAATCTAACTGACCAATAGTTCCATATGCTCCCATATTTTTTAAGTGTGTGAGTGAACCATTAGTATTAATTTGGAAAAGATCAGTACCATTTGCTGAAGATGTGATTGTTACATACATCTTTCCATCAGGTGACATGGCTAAACCATTAATACCTTTTACACCAGTTATGCTTGTTCCGCCTACCGCTAAGCCAGATAAACTAACTTGTGTCTCATTTAAGTTAACTGTTGATGTTGATGTGGCAACATATTGAGAGATTGTAAAAAAGTTGTCCGTAAACTCCCAGTCAAGTTTATAGAAATACGCTCTCTCTGAAGCATCGTTACATTCCCATGTCGTATTTGCATATGCTTCTTCTTGTGGTGTGGCCCAAGAAGAGATAAATACTAATGCAAATAAAAGGACATGAAGTGTTGTTGTTGTGATTTTTTTATAGTTGATGGCGTGAAAAAACGACTTTACTCTAAGACAACACAATATAAAATAAAATTTATTTATCACACACAACAACTTTTTTTTAATTAGATTTAATTCTAATTAACTTAACTTCAGTTTAACTGGAATTGATTTAAAGTAAATGTTATTTTTAAAAAATTTAGTACTGTTTTAGTATGTTTTCTACTAAATTTTCGGAAGTTTTTAAGAAAAACTCCTCTGAATACCTATTAAATAGCTCATGATCTCCAATGTTTAGTGCATATTCAAACATTGCTCCCCTAAATGCGGTTGCCATATTCACAGCAATTTCATCTGCTCTGTCCCGATATTCATCAGAATTACTCAGTAAAGCTGTAATTGCTTGTACTGGATCTTGGTCTAGCCATTTGTTTACATTGACTAAATTAAACATCTGAATGATTAAAACTTTTCCAGTGTATCCGAGGCTGATGAGGTTCTCTGCATATGTAATTGGAATCTGTTTTAATTTATCAACAACACTCAAAGATTTGTCTGCAAGAGTAGCACCCATGTTTGCAGCTACATCCATTTTTGAGTGAACAATCGCTGAAAACACATCTTCCATTCTGTCGGGAAAATGATTGTATGCTGTTGCAGGCGAAACACCTGCTTCTTTTGCAATTTGTGTCAAAGTAACTTCTCTAATATCTCCAACTTCATTTATGACATCAACAGCTGTGTTGATAAGTTTTATCCTATTAAGGTCAAAAATATCTTGCTGCCGTCTTGCTCTACCGTCTTGTTGGATATCAGCCATATGGGCATCTTACATTAATTAATTTAAGAATTGAAAATTTTTTTAAAAATACTCATTTATTGCATTTTCAACTGTAGAAGAATCGGATCTACAAACAATATAATCCTCAGTATTTTCAGAGTTTTTTACTGAAAATGATGAAATCACGGAGGAAATTACATTACTAAATTTTTCGGGAGATGCCGTCGCTACTCCAACAACTGGAAGATTCGAATCGAAAGTAACTTTCTTTGAAACAGCTGTTGCAGTATGAGGATCGACAATCCAGTCATAATTTTTATTGAAGTCTTTAATTTCTCTCAAAATCATTTCATCATCAAACGATCTTGAAGAAAAGATACTTTGTAATTTCTTTGTTGCATCTTCGCTTAATGTTGCAACTTTTTCATTTTGTAGTTGATTATAAAATGATGATGTATCTCCCTCTAAATCATAAATCAATCTCTCTAAACTAGATGGTATCTGTATATCCATACTCGGTGCGACAGTTGGCATGGTTTCCTTTGGTTCTAATGTGCCACTTGCAATGAATCTTGTAAGTACATCATTCATATTTGATGCACAATATATTTCATTTATTGGAAGGCCTCTGCTTCTTCCAAACCACGCTGAATAAGCATTTCCAAAGTTACCAGAAGGAATTGAGATATTGATAGGATTTGTAAATTGTTTTGTAAGCCATACATAATAGGCTGTCTGACCCATTACTCTCAGCCAGTTAATTGAATTCAATGAGACTACTCTTCTATTAAAAACATTTTCCTGCAAAAGAGTTTTTGCAATTTGTTGACAGTCATCATAAGAGCCATCGATTGCAATATTCAATACATTGTCTTGAATAACCTCTGTCATCTGACGTCTTTGATATTCACTTACTTTATTGTGAGGGTGTAGTACAACAATATCTATATTTTTTGAATCTTTAACAGCTTGAATTGCTGCACTTCCTGTGTCTCCACTTGTTGCAACAATTACTAATCCTCTCTCACCGACTTCTTCTAATCTTCTATCTGCAATTGCACCAAGTGGTTGAAGTGCATAATCTTTAAATGATTTTGTAGGACCATGGAATAGTTCCATAACATATTTATTTTTTTCAATCTCTCTAAGTACTGGCTCCGGTGAGTTTTCAAAACCTGAATAAATTGATAAATCATCAATGTAGTTGGAAGAGTTTTTATCTAAGGCAATAAATATTGTCTTTACGAAATCCTCGTAACTTAAATCTTCTTGAGTTAGATTGCTTAAATTTTCAAGTGTGGTTCCGTTAGGTAAAAACAATCCTTTATCATCTGCAACACCTGATAAGACAACATCTTTAAAAGAAAGGGTTGAGTTACTTCCACGTGTTGAATGGTATGTGATCACTTGTTTATAAATACACTCTGATTGTAGATGTTACAGAGCTAACGCTTTCAAGGTTTGCAATACTGTCTATAGAGCTAGTTAAATCTTCTTCTACAGCCTCATGAGTAACTAGAACTAACTCTGCGTTATCTCCTCTTCCTTCTTGAATAACGCTTTCTATACTCACATTGTTATCTCCAAATAGGCTCGCAATTGTGGCCAGAACTCCAGGTTCGTCTTTTACTGATAGCCTGATAAACCAACTTGAATAAACATCTTTCATTGCTTTATCACCAGTTTTTGGTGAACGTAATGGATACCAATTAGTTTGATTACTTGCCATTTGATGGCATGCACTGAGAACGTCACCAATAATTGCACTTGCAGTTGGGGCAGCACCAGCACCAGGTCCTGAAAATACTAGTTGATTAATATTTTCACCTTCAACAAGTACAGCATTCAATGCGCCTCTTATTGCAGCAAGTGGGTGCTTGTTGTCAACAAGTACTGGGTAGACTCTGGCATTAAAGCCGTCTTCGCTGTTATCTATTTGTGCCACAAGTTTGATAGTTTTATTTAGTCTTTTTGCCCAATCGAAATCATCTTTAGTTATTTGAGAGATACCTTCTGTATACACTCCATCAGTTGATGGTGATACACCAAAGCAAAGAAGCGATAATATCATAGCTTTATATTTTGCATCAATACCTTCTACATCATTTGTAGGATCGGGTTCTGCATAACCTAAATCTTGTGCGTTTTGTAATGCATCTTCATAGGTACTGCCTTCTTCCATTGCAGTTAAAATGTAATTACTCGTTCCATTAATAATGCCTGCAACCCTTGTTAACTCTTCTCCCCTTAAACTTTCAATTAGTGGTTTTAACACAGGTATGCCAGCAGCAACTGCTGCTTCAAAATATAAACTCGAATTATTCTCTTGAGCAGCCTTAATCAACTCCTCACCGCAATCAGCAACGATGTCCTTGTTTGCTGTGATTACAGATTTTCCTTTTTGTAATAATGTATTGATGTATCCTTTTCCCGGTTCTACGCCACCGAGAACCTCTATTATTAAATCAATATTTTCATCATTAGCAATTTCATTGAAATCTTCAGTTAAAAGATTCTTGTCAAAATCTCTGTCTTTTGTTGCATCTTTGACTAAAACCTTGGAGAGGTTTATGTCTAGGAGTTCTTTATCTAGATGTAATAATCGAGATATAACTGCAGACCCAATATTTCCTGCACCTAAAACTGCAACATTATATGATTTATTTTTCATAATTAGTAAGGATAAATGTTATTTTGAGCCAAACAACAACTAATTTTGATGATTTTAAGAAGACACAGTAAGTGATGCAACAGCTTCTTGGTAAATCCCACAGTAATCAATCATGTTTGTCATCCATTTACGATCTTGCTCAGGCAAGTATTCAAGCTTGTAATAGTTGGTCCATTTACCACCAAAGTAATAAACAAAAACATCTGCTAAGTTTTCATCATCACCATATCTGTCGTGAGCAAGCTCCCTAAAAGATGTACCATCTTGCAAAATGCATTCTTTCATAACAAGGTAGGAATAAGCATGTGCAACTTCATGAACGACTATATCATTTAATTTTCCAGATTCTATCCCTCTATCAGATATCCAAATTGTCATAGCCCATTCATTTCCATAGTTGCCATCAGCACCATAACCTACTGGATCGAAAACACCATAAACACATCTATTAAATAAAGCTTCGCCATAAGGATGGCAGCCATTTATTACATCTACTTTGGTGGTTAC
This sequence comes from OCS155 cluster bacterium AG-426-D23, assembly GCA_003213165.1. GTDB lineage: Bacteria > Actinomycetota > Acidimicrobiia > Actinomarinales > Actinomarinaceae > Actinomarina. The sequence continues at coordinate 53,945 of QCNO01000001.1, read as the reverse complement.
TATTTTTCTGAGTGGTTCAGGTAATTGAGAGAGTACGAGCTGAATTCTAAGATTTGATTCAACGTCTCCCTCAAATCCAGGATATGAAACATTATTTTCTTGGTTGGAGTTTAATTTATATGTAGGTTCGTCAATACCGATATTTGGAGATTCAATCACAGAATAGAGAAAATTTGTAATGTTATTTTTGACACTAGTATCGCTATCATCTGTGATTTCATGAAGATTGATAGAAACATCATTCTCATTTACTACCGAATTGCATTGGGTAGTTAGGCCCTCGGAGAGCTTAACCAATGCTTCTTGATAATCAAAAGGGCCAAAATTATTGCATTCAGAATCATAAAGAATAAATGCCACATTGTAGGGATCGTTAATTTTGGTATTTGATGAAAGTTTGTATGAAGGTTCAGCTATTGCTATGCTCGGTGCCTGTATTCTTAATATTGAGAATAAATTTATGTTCAAAAAATAAGTTACCAGCCAAATAAAAATATTTATTGAAAGAAAAACAAAAATAACTACCTTAAAAGTTTTCACATAACGAATGTTAATTTAAAAATTAAAGTTTTACGGAATCTTCAAGTTAATTTTGATTTCACAATTTTACTAACAAGAGAGCCATCTATTCCATCGCCTTTTGACATGACAGCACCAATCACTTTGCCCATTTGAGAAATATCAATATCACCCATTTCAAAGAGAACTGCATCGACAATTTTTTCAACTTCCTCTTCACTTAGTTGTTCAGGTAACCACTCACTCAAAAAATCGATTTCAAATTGAATTTTTTCAGCCATTTCAGTACCTCGGTCACCAAGTGTCTGGTATTCTTCTACTGCTTTTGTCATCTTCTTAACATAAGACGAGATTACTGCTAAAACTAACTCATCAGTTGCTTCTTCGCCTTTTTCAGATTTTTTCTTTGCTATCTCTGTTTGAACCTGTCTAATTGCATCTAACTTGGGTTTGTCTTTTGCTTTCATTGCTTCTTTTAAAGCAGCACTTAAATCATCAACTAATGCCATAATTTACTTTCTATATATATGCATTGTATCAGGAATATCAGTAATTACTCCGAATGCACCCATATCCAGAAAATGAACAAAGTCATTTTTCTCATTTACCGTCCAGATAACTGTTCGATTAAGTGGTAAGTCAAAATTCCGACTATCCAAAAGTGTTCTTTCAACCATAAAAAGCATATCTTCGTCATGTATTGATAAAGACTTTGCCTCAAACAACGCATCCTCGTGATCAAGTATGATGCCATACCGGCAAGAAAATAATTCTTTAAAATCTTGTATAGATTTCCAATTAAATGAAGTAACAATATCTTCGGGGTGCAAAATAGGTAGCATTTTTTGAAATAATATGTCTATTTGAGGTTGCAATAAACTATCTGTTTTGATTTCAAAATTAACCTTTCCTTTAATTTGGTCTCTAGATGATAAAATCAATTCATCTTTTTTAACATTGTCTAACTGACTAAATATCTCTTCTGTGGTGAGTTCTTTAATAAATCTTTCATTTAAATCAGGATCGTGAAATAGAATTAAATTACTATCTGCTGTGATGCGCACATCAGTTTCTACATAATCACAGTATTCAAGTGCTGCATTTAGGCTTGTTATTGAATTTTCCATATAAGTTAAAGGTAAACCTCTATGTCCAAAAATTTTTTTCAAAATGCCTCCATATAAATTCAAGTTTAGTACTATTAAATGTCTAGCTTGTGAAATATTTCACAAAGTAATGGAGAATGTGCAAATGTTAAAAATGGAATTTGAACAAGAAGATTGGATGCTGGAAGGTAGTTGCGCCTATTCAGAAACAGACCTCTTTTTCCCTGTGGGTTCTTCTATGAAAGCCATGAAACAAGCTAATGAAGCAAAAGCAATATGCATGGAGTGCCCTGTTGTAACCGAATGCTTAGAATACGCTATAAGAACTAATCAAGATTCAGGCATCTGGGGTGGAACAACGGAGGATGAAAGAAAATCAATTAGACGACAGTACCGAAAAACTGGTCTTGTTATTACTGGTTAGATACTAAGCCTGCTCCCCTTTTGCTATCACCTTCATCCGAAAATTCAATTATCTGAATAAGAGACGCATTGATGGCAATTTCACCTTCATCATCTTTATGGATATAAAATCTGTTAGATGCAGTTAGACCTGTAATTTCATCTAAAAACTTATCTTTATCTTTAATATCTACCTCGATCGCCGAAGTGGAGCCAACCATATAAATCTTAGCTTTTAAAGTTTCTGCCATTTATTCTCCTTATAAAACGTTTTCACCCATAAATAATGCTGACACAGAGTCATCAGTAAATATAGATGTTAGTGCATTTGCGATTATTGGTGAAACACTCAAGACTTCAACATTTCCTATTTTGTCAGGATTTCCATTCTGAAGCAAAGTATCAGTGACGACTATTTTGTCTACTGGAGCGTCTTGTAATTTTTCTACAGAACCCTCAGAAAATATTCCATGGGTAGCGGCAACATTTACAGATAGAGCACCTCTTTCTTTCAAAATCCTTGATGCTGCTGCTATTGTTCCACCCGTATCAATAATGTCATCTAATAGGATTGCATGTCTATCTTCTACTTCACCAATTACAGTGAAGGATTTGACTTCGTTGTGAACCTTGGGGTCTCTTTTTTTATGAACAAATCCAACGTATGCTTCAAGATGTTTAGCAAATATTGTTGCTCTTTTAACTCCTCCTGCATCAGGTGAAATGATTGAGATTGGCCCATCGACTTTTTCTTTAAAGTAATCAACAAAAAGTGGCATTGCAGTTAAATGATCAAAAGGTTGATCTACAAATCCTTGTATCTGCTGAGTATGTAAGTCTATAGAAACCATCCTATTAACCCCTGCAGCAACATACATATCGCTAATTAATCTTGCTGATATTGGTTCTCTGGGGAGTGCTTTTTTATCTTGTCTTGAGTACGGATAAAAGGGAAGTACAGCGGTGATACGTTTTGCTGACGCACGTTTTAATGCATCTACCATTAGTAACTGTTCCATGATTGTTCTGTTTATATCACCAGAATGACTTTGTAAAACAAAACAATCTGCACCTCTTACACTTTCACCTAATCTCAAATATATTTCGCCGCTAGCAAATTCTTTTCTCTCTACTTCTGACAACTCAGTTCCCAGATTTGATGCTACATTTTGTGCAAGTTCAACATTTGATGAACCTGAAAAAAGAAGCATTTTTTTCTTTCCAGGTTGTTCAATCATTTTTTTTCTTTCTGTCCACGTAGCCTTCAATATTTTTTTGGTCATTTCGTTCGATGCCTAATGCTTTCGAAGGAACATCTTTTGTAATTACTGATCCAGCGCCTATCATTGATTCTTTTCCAATTGTTACTGGGGCAACAAGCATGACGTCTGAACCAATAAAAGCACCGTCCTCAATATCTGTTTTATGTTTATTTTTACCATCATAATTAACAGTTATTGAGCCTGCAGAAAAGTTTACTCCTGTTCCTAATTCTGCATCACCGACATATGCAAGATGAGGAATTTTACTTCCTTTACCAATCTTTGATTTTTTTGTTTCGGCAAATGCGCCTACTTTTACATTTTCTCCTAGTTCCGATCCAGGTCTAATGTGGGCAAAAGGCCCAATTTGTCCACCCGAATCAATAATTGAATCATCTACAACTGAATTTAATACTTTTGAACCTTGACCAATCTTTGAATTATTTATTTGGGCATTTGGTCCAATTTCACAATCAGAGCCAATTTCTGTTTCACCTTTAATGTGACTATTAGCAAAAACTTTTGTACCAGAAGATATCTTTACTGTTGAATCAATATAAGTAGAAGTTGGATCTTGGAAATAAACGCCTTCATCCATAAATTGTTGTATTGTTTGCTTTAGTAGAGCATCTTCAACTTCATTTAGTTGGCCCATAGAATTTATTCCTCGTATCGAATCTTCATCTACTTGTACTATAACAATATCTTTTTTTTCATTATTTGCAATACCTATTAAATCAGTTATGTAAAATTCTCCCTGGGCATTAGATGTATTCAAGTTATTTATATGCTCATGTAGAAATTTTTTTTCAAAACAATATATCCCTGAATTGATTTCATTTATCAATCTCTCATCTTCCGTGCAGTCTTTTTCTTCAACAATTTTAATTTGACCCTCTTGTTGAATGACTCTTCCATATCCAAATGGATTAGAAACTTTAGATGAAAGAAAGCCTATTGACGAATTCGAATCAATCACTTTTTTAATTAGATTTTTTATATCATCTCTATTAATCATTGGAACATCACCTGGAAGAACAAGAATATATTCAGATGTATCATTAGCAAATTTTTTATCATCTAAAAGAATGGAAATTGCATGCCCTGTACCTTTTTGTTCCTCTTGAATTACAACATTGAGTGAATCTGGTACTGCTTCTATAACTTTTTCAGCTTCGTGCCCTACTACGATATATTTAGTATTTATATCTTCAATAACTTCTAAAGCATACAGAACTAATTTTTTTCCTGAAACGGGATGTAATACCTTTGGTATGTTGGACTTCATTCTCGTCCCTTTACCTGCGGCTAATATTACTCCTGATACATTCATTTTAATATTGATGGCTGGGGGAGAAGGACTCGAACCCTCAACGATGGGACCAAAACCCATTGTGTTGCCAATTACACCATCCCCCAATTGTTTTGCAAATATATTCTAATCATCATTTTGAGAGAAACTACAATCAATTTTCTTAGTTATTGAAAAATATTTAAGATTGAATTCCTCAGAATCAATCTCTTCAATCTCTTCATTCTCTTCAAACAATGAAAAAAGTGCCGATCCACTGCCAGACATAAAAAAGTTTTTGTTATACCTGTCTTCAAGGTTTTGTTTTATTGTATTAAGCTCTGGGTAGATTTCTACAGATGTATTCCATAGATCATTAAAAAGTGAAATATCATTCCAAAAATACTTCTCAGTGTCCTTTGGTTTCATTTCGTCATATTTTTCGAAAATCTCTTTAGTGCTTAAACCTTTTTTTGGAACAGCAATAATCATTTTAATTGGTTGAGTGTCATTCAAATTTACAACATTTTCACCAATGCCTGATATTGTGGCTGGTTGTTTATTTATGAAGAATGGAACATCACTGCCAACATGCTTTACAACATCAATATAGGAAGGCATTGATAACTCATAATTTGAACAAAGAAAATTGATTATTGCAGCACCGTTTGAACTTCCTCCACCAAGACCAGATTCTATTGGTATCTGCTTATCAACTTTGATTTCAAAGGATTTATCAAAAGAGGGATTGTAATTTCTTATTATTGATAAGGATTTATGAATCGTTGTTAAAGCATCATTTAATTTGTCTTTATTAAAATAGATTTGATCTTTTCCACTTTCTTTAATTACTATTTCATCAAAAATACCAATAGGAATAATATCTGATTCTATCTTATGAAAATTGTCTTCTAAGCCCTTGTGAATTGTTAAGTTAAGATTGATTTTTGCTGAAGTTAATATTTTCACAATATGTCCTTTGCAATATCATAATAATTTTCAGGAGTTAAATTATTTGCGCGATTATTAGGATCTATTCCTAATTCAATAAGCCTTTCTTCAGAGATTATTGAATTAAGTGATGTTCTAACTTTTTTTCTTTTTTGTTGAAAAGCAATTTTTGATATTTCAAATGCATGAATTCTTGTTTCTTCATCCAAAATAGTCTCTCTTTGAATAGTTAGAACAGAGGAAGTGACTTTTGGAGGTGGATAGAAACAATTCTTTGAAACATCAAATTGAATCTTAGATTCAGTAAATAATTTAAACAAAACTGATAAAGCACCATATTCTTTTCCACCAGGATTTGCAACAATTCTCTCTCCTACCTCTTTCTGAACCATGACAACATATCTATGAATAACTGGAACTTCAGTTATCAATTTAACTAACAGTCTTGTTCCGATATTGTAAGGCAAATTAGATACAAAAATCCACCATGGACCTTGAAGTTGTGTGTAGTCAAATTCCATAGCATCTTCATTGAAGATTTCTAGATTAGGTACATCTATAAATCTTTCATTTAGAATTTCTGCAAGCTTACGATCAATTTCTATAGCTTTAATTCTGTAATTATCCTTCAACAATTCACCAGTTAAAGACCCCGTTCCAGGTCCAACTTCAATTATTGGATCTGCTAATTGTCCCTGAACTAATTTTGTAATTTTTCTAGATATATTTGTATCAATTAAAAAGTTCTGGCCTAATTTATAATTAGGTTTTAATACTAATTTATCAACCCATTCTTGTTCACTCATTTAAATCCAGAGATAATAATCTATCAGTATTTTCTTTAGTCAGTTCTGAAAACTCATTTAGAGATACATCTAATATTTTTGAAATTTTTTCAGCAGTATACATAATATAAGATGGTTTATTTTTTTGTCCTTTATAGGGTTCTGGAGCTAGATAAGGAATATCTGTTTCAATTAAAATTTTGTTTAATGGGATATTATTAACTGCTAGCTGCAAATCTTGAGCAGTTTCATACGTTACGATTCCTGATATAGAGAAATAAACGCCAAGCTCAGCAAACTTTTTAGTCCACTTATTACCCCCAGTCCAAGAATGTAAAATAATTTTATTGTTGCTTTCTCTCTCATAAAGAATTTCATAAATATCAGAAAAACTATCTCTGCAATGAACAATTACTGGTTTAGAAAGTTTGTCACCAACTTCAAGATGGTAAAGAAAGCTGTCTATCTGATCTTCCTTTGATGACAAATTACGATAGTAATCGAGTCCAGTCTCGCCAATCAAGTCTGCTTCAACAAATAAATTATCAAGTGATTGTTTTAACATTTTAAATTCATTAGCTTGATGTGGGTGCAGGCCCGCTGACCAAAAGGATAATTTTTTTAAACTGTCCGAAACTTGCTTTGCTTTTAATGAAGACTCTAAATCTATACCTGGAATCACTACATACTCTAAGTTAAATAAATCATTTTCATCGATTTCATTACTCCAAAGCTGAAGATGACAATGTGTATCTACCCATTTGAATTGCTCTAATGTTTTACTTTTATTCACTACTATATAAGCATAGGATTAAATTCATTTATGAGTAAAGGTAACAGAAGTAAAATTGATAATCTAGGAAGGGTTGTAATTCCAAAATCTATTAGAAAAGCTCTTGATGTTGAAGCTAATAGTGAAATCTCAATGTATGTCGAAGATACAAAGCTAATAATTACAAAGGGCCATCAAAATTGTTCTATTTGTGGATCAAAAGATGTTACTTACCAACTCAAAGATAAATTTCTATGTTCTAGCTGTATAAACGATATTAAGAATCTTTAATTTTATCGTATATTTCGTTAGTAGGAATGTCAGCAATTAGGGATACTGCTTTTGCTAAATCTCTTTTAGGAACACCGTGATCTAATAATATTTTTAATGCAGTATCTAGTTCAAAATTTACATTCGTATTTGATTCACTCGAAGCAATGACAAGCGTTATTTCACCTTTGAGATTATCTAATCTAAGCTTTTCTTTTACTTCTAAGATATCGCCACGGTGAATTGTTTCAAATTTTTTTGTTAATTCTCTACAAACTGTTATTTGTGAATTCAATCCATTTTTTTCAAAATAATCAAGATCTTTTAATACACGTTTTGGAGAAGTAAAACATACACTCGGCATTTGAGCATTTAATAACTTTGTTAAAAATTCGCTTTTTTCTTTTCCTGATTTAGGTATGAATCCTAAAAATTGAAAATTTGAGATGTCAAATCCAGAAAGAGTAAGAGCTACTAAGACGCTTGAGGGACCAGGTATTGATTTAACATTAAATCCTTCCATGATTAAGTTCTCTATTAGTTTATTACCTGGATCTGAAATTAAAGGCGTGCCTGCATCAGAAATAAGAGCTATGTTCAAATTATTTCCTAAATGATTTTTGATATCTTCAATTTTGCTGACTTCATTACCAATAAAGTAGGACTCTATTTCTGTTTTAATGCCCAAGTGATTTAAAAGTATTTTTGCACGTCTAGTATCCTCACAATAAATTAAATTAACATCGCTTAATACATCAATCAGTCTTTTTGATACGTCATCTAAATTTCCAATTGGGGTTGGGCAAATATATAAAGTACCCACTTTGTTTATAATTCACCTAACTGAGATGAAATTTCATCAATTATGTTAATGTTTTGTGACAAAACCATTTTTACATAACCATTTTGTTTTGAAATCCAGACATTGGTAGAGCCTAAATAAATGACTCCATTGTACTGTTCAACTAACCCTGTAAACCTTTTTTGGGTGTCACCCCACAAAATAAATGCATCATATATCTCATTTAAGTCCTTTTCAGTATCACCACTAATTTTTAATGTCATAACTAAGTTTCCATCAGAATCAACATAATCTTTCCAAGAACCACCACCAATTCCAACTGCAGATTGTATTGCAGGTCTTGGGCCTATCGTATCTTGAAGAAGATATACTAAATCTAACGAACCAATTGTTCCTTCATCTATTAATTCAAAGTTTTGAATGGTGATTGTAGATATATCAATATTATCGTATCTTTCATTTGCAAAATATTTATCTGAATTGTAAATCTGCTCTGAGGTAGGAAGGTTTGAAAGACCTGTATTTTTATATTCAGACAATGCATCATTCAAAGCCGCCATTTTTCCCTTACTTATTATTTCTCTTGAGAGTATTGGTCCATAGGTGTAATAAAGATCTGCAGGTATATAGAAATAGTTAGGTAGTTGTACCCTGCATGAGATGTTAGGGATTTGGGATTGCATAGTTTGACGATCGTAAGCATCTAATCCTGAAACCCATTTATCCTCCACCCATTCTGCTTGAGCTTCCATTAAAGCCCTCAATCCTGGATAATTTGAGAAATCATCTAAGTCATCCATTTCTTGATACCACTCAGATATTTGAAAATGCATACCCTGAAGTGAGTGAACTAGTTCATGGAGTACAACTCTCTGTTCGTAGAAATTAAGCTTTTTTTGACCAGATTTTATAGGTACTCTCAGTGTTTTATCTAATAAATTATATGAACCAGCTGAAAAACATCGTTGAAATTCTACTTGTAAATTTAAAAGTTGGTCAGGTGAGAAATCGTTTAAACCCCACATATTCTCTGAGAGTACAGCTCTTTCCCATTCACCCTCTTCATAATCTTCTTCAAAATCGTCTAGAAAAGAAAGAGCATTATATTCTTGATAATCATTAAGAGTATAAAAATCATAAAGAGGTTCTTCTATAAACTCTAAACCTATTCTTCTCTCAATAAAATTCATTAATTCAGCTAATTGCTCTTTGATTTCCGTCGGCGGTTCTTGAATCTCTAACCCAAACTCATCAATTGCAAACGGGGGCTCTTCATAAACAGTTGTTGTTGTAGAGGTAGATGTAGTTGTTGTACTTTCAGTAGTTGTAGTTTCTTCTAATTGGATTTCAGAAACAGATTCTTCAGTAGTTCCTGGTGAACAGGTTATTAAAATTAAACATAATAAAGTAAGTAAAAATCTTCTCATAGGTTACTAGATTACATGTATTCTATTATTTATAAAAACAATAGGAGGAATTTTGATTAAAGAATTTAGAGATTTTATCAATAGAGGGAATGTTGTTGAACTTGGAGTAGCGTTCGTTATGGGTGCTTCATTTAAGTCATTGGTTGATGTTTTTACCAAGAGATTAGTTGAGCCATTGATTGGTTTAATAATAAATCTTCCTAATTTAGATAAGCTAGGAATGTTTGGAGATATAGATCCTGCATCTGGTACTTCTGCAGGCTCTTTTGGAGCTTTTTTAGGAGAAGTAATAAACTATACAATTATTGCCTTTGTAATGTTTTTAGTAATAAAAGCTTATAACCATTTTGAAGACATTGTTTCTGACGAAGAAACTGAAGCGGCAGCTGCAGAATCAAAAGAGGTATTATTGCTAAAAGAAATTAGAGATGGAATAAATAAGATTAGTAAATAATAAAAAACTTTATGAAAGAAAATAATTTAAGAGATTTATTTAACTACGCTCTTGAGCAAGACACTAAGGTTCGTAGAGGGATAATTTATTCAATACTAAATAAAATATTTGACTTAGCTCCTCCTGTTTTAATTGGTATTGCAATAGACATAGTGGTAGAAGGATCTGATTCCTTCATAGGAAATCTTGGATATAGCGACAGAAGACAGCAGTTAATTATACTTGCCGTCTTAACGTTTATAATTTGGGGACTAGAATCGGCATTCGATTATATTGCGGCTGTTACTTGGAGAAACATCTCCCAAGATATCGAACATTCTTTGCGAACAGATGCCTTTAACAATGTCCTCGGTCTTGATTTGGCTTTTTTTGAAAATAAATCTTCTGGAAGATTGATGGCAATCCTTAATGATGATGTAAATCAACTAGAGACTTTCTTGGATAACGGTGCAAACAGGCTAGTTCAAACTGCTACAACCGTTCTTGTTATTGGTGGAACATTCTTATATATTTCACCGCTTGTTGCAGTGTTTGCCTTCATACCCATTCCAATTATTATTTTTGGCTCACTTAGATTTACTAACAGAATTGCAGAAAGGTATACAAAGATTCGAAATGATATAGAAAATTTAAATGCCAATCTTTCTAACTCTATTACAGGAATACTCACAGTAAAAAGTTTTAACAGAGAAAAAAAAGAAAGCGAAAGAATTACTCTTTCATCAAATGAGGTTAAAAGTGCAAATTACCATGCAATAAGACTATCTGCAGCATTTATTCCCATAATTCGAATTGCAATACTATTTGGATTTACAGCGACACTTTTAATTGGTGGTTTTTTAGCCCTGGACGGAGAAATTAAAGTAGCAACCTATTCAGTAATGCTATTTATAACACAAAGATTATTGTGGCCATTAACTGAGCTTGGAGTGATTTTTGATTCTTATCAAAAAGCAATGGCATCATTTAGACGAATTATAAATTTAAAAAATACTTCACCCACAATCGATAATGGAACCGAAAAACTCACAAGTTTTGATAAGAAAATTGAGATATCTAATCTAAATTTTGAATATGTAAAAAATTTTCCAGTTTTAAATGACATTTCTATAGATATAAATAAAGGTCAAACTACAGCGATTGTTGGAAGTACAGGCTCTGGGAAATCTACTCTAATAAAACTTGTTTTAAGATTATATGATTCAACTTCTGGAGAAATTAAATTTGATGGCAAGAATATAAGACATTTAGAACTAGACAGTTTGAGAAATAAAATTGGATTGGTAAGCCAAGATATATTCTTATTTGAAGGTACAGTTTTTGAAAATATTGCATATGGAAATCTAGATGCAAAAGATGAAGAAGTTTGGGAAGCAGCAAGACTTTCAGAGTCTGACAAATTTATAAATCTGTTGCCAAATAAAGAAAATACAATCGTTGGAGAAAGAGGGCAAAAACTATCAGGCGGACAAAGGCAAAGAATCTCAATAGCAAGAGCAATACTTAAAAATCCAGAAATATTAATTTTAGATGAAGCAACTTCAGCAGTTGACAATGAAACTGAAGCTGCAATACAGAGGTCTATTAATACCTTAAAAGAAGGAAGGACTGTTATTGCGATAGCGCATCGTTTATCCACTATAAGAAATGCTGAAATTATTTACGTTTTAGAAGAAGGAAAAGTTGTTGAATCTGGAAACCACGAAAGTCTTTTAGAAATCAATGGGGTTTACTCAAAGCTATGGTCAGTTCAAACTGGAGAAAAAATTAGTTAATCTTTTCTGCAATATACTCACCAATAGCTAAAGAAGCTGTTGCTGCAGGGCTTGGTGCATTTAGAACATGAAGAGAATTATTACCCTCTTCAAAAACAAAATCGTCAATCAAGTCGCCGTTAGAACCTACAGCTTGCGCCCTTACTCCAGCTACTCGGGGTTCTAAATCTTTTAACTCAACATTAGGAATATAATTTAATATTTCCTTTAGAAATACTCTCTTATTTAAAGATCTATACATCTCAGAAATTCCTGTACCAAAGTATTTCTTGCCTAACTTCCACATTCCTTTGTATGAAATTGTTTTACTAAATTCAAAAACATTGATGTTGCTCCATTTATACCCCTCTTTAGCAAATGCTAAAACTGCATTTGGACCAGCTTCAATTTGACCATCAACTGTTTTGGTAAGATGAATTCCCAAAAATGGTAAGTTTGGATCACTTATTGGATAAATCATATTATTTACTAAATGAGATTTCTCTTGATTCAATACAAAATATTCACCCCTAAAAGGAATTATTCTTAAATTGGGCTTAATATTGTCCATTAAAGCAACCGTGTCAGAAAATAAGCCTGCACAGTTTATCAGATATTCTGAAGTGAATGTTTCCTTATCACTAGTAAGAATTTTTAAATCATTTTTTGAATCTATTGATTTTATTTTTTGAAAATATTTAACAGTTCCCCCTAAAGTCTCAAATTTCTTCGCAATTGTCTCTGTTACTAACTTATAGTCAACTACTCCAGCCTGAGGAACATATAATGCTGATTCAAATTTACAATTTGGTTCTAAATCTAGTATCTCATTTCTTTCCAAAGGCCTTACACCATCCATGTTGAGCTCTTTAGCTCTATTGTTTAAATGAGTAATTTTTTCTATATCATGATCGACTACAATTTTTCCTTCAATTCTGAATGGGATGCTTTCCGAATTCATAAAATCAATTAATAGTTCTCTGCCTCTAATACAAAGATTTGATTTGAAAGACTGAGGTTTGTAATAAATTCCAGAATGAATAACTCCTGAGTTTCTACCAGACTGGTGGGTCCCTGGAGATTTTTCTTTATCTAATACAAGAACATTTTTACCTTGTTCTTGTAATTTTAGAGCCGTTGAGAGACCAACAATACCAGCCCCTACAATTGCAACATCATATATTTTATTCATTGGTGGAGGTGCGGGGAGTCGAACCCCGGTCCTTCCAAGCTATCAAACAGCTTCTCCGAGTGCATCCGATGGTTTACTATTAGGCAAGTCATCGGAACCTATAACCTAACAGGTTTACCTAAATCTTAAGAGTCAGTCGGTAACCCAACTCAGCATCCCACATTTCGACGCCATTGCTATCCGAGGTGGGAGCCCCGATAGGTGACGAGCAGCGGTTAGGCTGCTAAAGCCAACTTAGGTTTGGCAGTTATATTGTTTTCCTACGTTTTTTACGAGGCCCTAGGACCCTCGACTCGCTACTGAGAGACTCGCTTCAAAGTCGAAGCCAGTTCACCCCCATACAGTTTTATTAGTTCTAAAATTATACTTGAGAATTAGATTATTTAAAATATGAAAATTAATAACAATAGCTTTGAACTAAACGAACAATTACAATTGGTAATTGATTCAAATGATAATGATGGGTTAATATATATACCAAAAAATATTCAACTTGATGTAGATGTAGAAAACTATTTTGGAAAAATTGTAATTTGTAAGTTAGTTATTCATCCTACTGAGAGTGAATTCCAACTTGGTAAATTAACAATTGAAAACAATATTCCAAATATGGATATTAAGTTACTTGATCGATATATTTATAAAGTTCTATCTGACAAGTCTGGATTAGCTTACTCTCCTTACAAATTTTTCCCTAATTACGATTTTACAGTTTTTGAAAAAGGCAGAAGGCCTTCGCCATTAGATTGGGCTATGTTTGCTTCTCTATATGTATTTAGTTGCAATGTCTTACCACAATCAATAAAAGTTGAATTATCACTTGCAAAGTATCTGAGAATATCCGAGGAAAACTTTAAAAGATTTATGAAAAAAATTCCTGAAGATTTATTTAGAAAATCAGGACACACCGAATCTAGAGGTGGGGATATCTCATTAAATGCGGAAAATTTAATTAAAGAATTTCTAGGAGCAGATCAGGTATCTTTTGAGAACAATCCTTTTTTAAAGTTTTACTCTGACGCTGATTTTGCCTGAGCTCTGCTGACCATAGATATAACCTTATTAACATCAATTTCCCATATTTCTCTTGATTTGAATCCAGCTTGCTCCCAAGTGACATCTTTTGTTCTACCGTATGGTTTACCTGAATATCTATTTGATAAATAATCTATGTGGTCATTTGCAGTTGAATCTTGAACAATATTCCCAACAACGCCTCTTATCTCCCAACATGTATACATATCAGATGGATGAAATATAACGAGTGAAATATATGGTACCTTCCTAATGTTTACTGTTTTTTTTCTTCCTTGCTCTGTGTTGATAAGAATTTTATTATCTTTGTAATCAACCCACATTAAATGATTCTGCATCTCTTTTTCATTGATTTTGGTTGATAATGCACAAAAAGCATTGTTATCAATTGCTTGCTTAAGTTCATTAGGAAGTTGCATACACCCTTATTTTAAGTAAAAATTATAAATATGGCATTTATTAAATTGTTCAAATTTAAAGACTCTACTGGTCTTCTGAAAAAAGAGTATGAGAAAGGCATGAGAAGAGCTGGAAGAATTTGGAACATTCTGACAATTCAATCTCAAACCCCAGAAATTTTAAGAGATTCAATGCGATTATATAATTCAACAATGTTTGGAAATTTAGAAATATCTCGTTTTGATAGAGAATTACTCGCAGTAATCACTTCAATTTCCAATGAATGCGAATATTGAATTCGAGCACATTTATATGATCTCCGGTCGGAGACAAAAGACCAAAAATTAGTTGATGAGATTGCTAATGATTGGAAAAAAAGTAGCTTAACAAAAGAACAAAATGCTTTATGTAATTTTGCGGAAAAATTGACTTTGAAACCGGGTGAGATAACACAATTAGATTACAAAGAATTACAAAAAAATAATTTTGATGACAAAGCGATATCAGAAATAGTTCAAGTAATTTCCTACTTTAATTACATCAATAGAGTTGCCGATGGACTTGGTTTGGAGCCTGAGGAATTTATTGACGAAAAAGGTTATAAAAAATAAAGTACCTTGTAAGAATTTAAAGTACTTATAACATATATATATGCAACAAAACACTAAAGGTTTACTCCTTTTTGTATTTTTAATTTCCTTAAGTGTATTTGGTATAAACTTTTTCAACAATAATGCTTCTGAAGAAAGTTTAGAAGTAACTCAAACAACACTATTTGAAGCTACCACAACAACATCCCCCGAAGTTAATATTAAAAAATATGCTTATCCAAGTTTTGATTTTGAAAAGGAAACAACATCTTCGCTGGAATCTATAAGTGACTTATGTTACACAACAGGAAACTGGTTCAGCTTAACAAAAGAGTGTCTTGCAGAATGGGAAAATTCATTAAAAATTATCGATAGCAAGAAAGATACTTACCTAAAACATTATGAATACACCTTGAATTATTTTAAAAATAATTATTCCAATGTAGATGAAGATACATTTTTGTATATTGTTTCAACTTTAACAATTAATGAGAAAGTAAATTTCTTTTCGTCACAATTAAAAGAAGTTGAGGAAGTAATAAGAATAAAAGAAAATCAAGATGACAATATTACATCTATATTTTTATCAGACGAATCTGTCGCAAAATCCAAGGAGTTAGAAACAGAAGACCTGAAAATTGGATGTTATCTAGAGAATTTAGATGTTCCTATAGAGAATCCTGAACTGATTGAAGTTGAAACTCTAAATTCAAGAGATGACAAAAAGTTTAATTATGGAATAAAGGTTGAATCTTCTTTAAATATCGATCCTGAGTGTATAAAAAAATTATTAGATTTGATATTGAATCACGAAAAAGGCTGGATAAATGTAACTGATAAAGCTTTCTATCATACAAACGTTGAAGACAGTGATTTCGTCTATATATTTGCTTCTCCTGAAACTACTGACGAACTTTGTTACCCCTTGCAAACAAATGGGATATATTCATGTAGAAATGAAAGAGAGATAGTTATCAATGACTTTAGATGGAAAAATGGTGCTTGGGATTTTTTAAGAGATTTAGAAACTTACAGACTGTATCTCATCAATCATGAAACTGGCCATATTTTAGGTTGGGGGCACACAAGTTGTCCTAAAGAAGGTGCAATTGCACCAGTAATGATGCAACAAAGTAAAGGTACTGATGGATGTATTCCATATGGTTGGCCTATTTACGAAATTATAAAAGCCAATTTTGATGATTAGTTAATTTTATTGGTGCCAGCCTTAATAACTAAATTGTTATTTTATTATCGTGTTGTTTTGTTTTTATTACAATAGTTTTTTTATAATTTAAAGAGCTACAGATTCATCCCCAGCTAAAATCTTTTTTATATTTTCAATAGTTTCTAAACCTGCTTTTAGTTGAGCTTCGTTTGTAGATGCTCCAATGTGTGGAGTGGTAACCAGATTTAAGCCATTATATCGATCAACATTTTTTGGTGGTTCATTTGAATATACATCCAACCCAGCTCCAAAAATTTTCTCTGATTCTAGAAGTTCAAATAAATAATCTTCATCCAAAACACCACCTCTTGAAGTATTTATAATAACTGAACTGGGTTTGAGTAAATCAAGCATATCTTTAGAAATCAAATTTTCTGTATCCTTAGTCTTAATTACATGAATTGATACTACATCTGCAGTTCTTAGTAAATCATCAAGCTTGATACTTTCTTCTGAACCATTCCAGGCCGTAACATATGGATCATAAAATACAATTGACATACCAAAACTTTTCATTCTCTCTGCGACTAAACGACCAGCTTTGCCAAAGCCAACTATTCCTAATGTTTTTCCATATAGTTCATTGCCTAGAAATTGAGATCTGTTCCATTCACCTTTCTTAAGATGCGAATCAGCAAGGCTTAATTTTCTAGATACACTGATTATTAAAGCAACTGTTAACTCAACAACAGATATTAAATTAGCTGAGGGGGAATTAGTAACAAAAATATTTTTAGATTTTGCAAAATCTAAATCAACATTATCTATCCCAACACCACACCTAGCTATTATTTTTAGTTGTTCTGCTTTGTCTAAAACTTCTTTTGTTAATTTTGTAGAACTCCGTATTACAACAATTTCACAGTCTTTTATATGATTAGCTAAGTCTTTATCTTTTGAATTAGATTTAGATATATCTACACAATCACCGATTGTTTCAAGCTCTTTATAAACTTGTTGATTCAAGTTATCACAGATAAGTATTTTCATTTTATTTATTGAAGTTTTGATAATGCCTGTTCGTGAATTTGCTTTGATGCAGATGCAAGTACATAAACATTGCTTTCATCAAAATTTAATTTTTTACCCTCCCAATCTGTCATGATACCACCAGCGCCCTCAACAATTTTAATTAGTGGCAAATAATCATGTGGAAAAGATAATCGCTCGGCAACAATGTCTATATGACCACTAGCTAGAAGTCCGTAGTTGTAACAATCACTTCCAGTAGTAGTAACTTTTACAGATTGTTCAAGGGACTGGTAAGCTCTCCATTTTTTCATTCCAAATTCATGACTAGAGGTCGTGGCCATTACTGCATCTTCTAATTTTTCAACTGATTTACAGATAGTTGGCTGGTTATTTACTTTTGTAAGGTCAGGTTGGAATGAAGACCATCTTTCACTTAAGGCCGGACAATCTATAACTCCAGCAACTAACTGTTCTTCAATGACTAATGAAATTAATGTACCAAAATCATGTTTACCAGCTAGAAAGCTCCTAGTCCCATCAATAGGATCAATGTACCAAGTGATATTTTCTGTACCAATAACCTCTTTATATTCTTCTCCAACAATGTTGTGATTTGGGTAATGATTAAGAATTTGTGTTCTGATATATTTTTCTATCTCTTTATCTGCCTTGGTTACCGGACTCATA
Source organism: OCS155 cluster bacterium AG-426-D23 (assembly GCA_003213165.1). Taxonomy (GTDB): domain Bacteria; phylum Actinomycetota; class Acidimicrobiia; order Actinomarinales; family Actinomarinaceae; genus Actinomarina. The sequence continues at coordinate 36,047 of QCNO01000001.1, read as the reverse complement.
TCTCTTTTAAGTGACAAATCTTTTAAATCACGAAAATATTTCAAAGCAATTTTTCCTGTATTGTCTAAAATATCATTTACAAATATTTCAAAATCATTTGTTCTATTATCAACCATGAATACCAATTAAACTAAATGTAATTCTATCTGAAGTATCAATTCATATGGTTAATTAACAAAGTTTTAACAATAAGGGTTAAATGTAATTTAATTGTTTTAGTTTTAACTCTAATTCAACATCAGATGGCTCAACCAGAAAACTATTATCCTCAAATACAATAGTTGGAATTCTTCTCTGATTGTTTTGTAATTTTGTAATGTATTCATTTGCTTCTGAGTTGATATCTACATTGATTTCTTCAAAATCTACATTCAACTTGTTGAGTAGAGCTTTAGATCGTACACAATCCCCACACCAGTCAGTTGTGTAGAATTTGATTTTCATATCTAGGAATTTCCTTGTAATTGACTAAATAACTCAAGAAAGTTATTAAAAAATAATGACAAATCACTTAAAGTTTTGAATGCTTCTCCAAATTGTGATTGTAATGAAGAAACAGCATCCGCAGTAGCATTTAGTTTTGGAAGTAATGCTTGAATATCTTGAATTACAGATATTACAGTCTCAATTTCAGAATTGATTACCTGTACATAATTATAAAGATAAATCCCTGCACCTATTAGTAATGATAGGGTTAAGACTTGTAAAAATAAAACTACTCGAAGCAACTTAGATTAAGGCTGAAACTTTTTCTTTAATTACTTCTTTTGGCTGTACACCGACAAAGCGTTCTTTGACTTCTCCGCCTTTTAACATAACAACTGTTGGTACTCCCATAACTCCGTTGGCTCCAGCAATATCTGGATGTTGATCGACGTCAAGCTTAACAAATTCGACTCCTTCAACTTCACTTGATAACTCTTCAAGAATTGGACTTAAAACTTTGCATGGACCACACCATGTCGCGTGAAAATCAATAACAACTGGCGATTCAGAATTAAGTAATTCGCTATACTCTTGAGCATTTATATCTTTCATTAATTCACTCCTTATTGTTTTATAAGTTTATAGTTGTTGAATTTATACGAGTAACTTTCAAAAGGAAATATATAGTAAAAATTACTTATAATTATCAATATGAATAATATAATCGTCTCCCCTCACCATTTATCTACTGATATTGCATCTCAAATATATCACAAAGGTGGAAATGCAGTTGATGCTGCTATTGCTACTAATCTTATTCAAGGTATCGTAGCACCAGAAACTTGTGGTATAGGGGGGGACCTATTTGCGTTAGTTTGGGATCCATCAAAAAATGAACCCGATTTTCTAGATGCTTCTGGTTATGCTGGTTCTTTTGCAAATCCTGATGATTTGCAAAATATGGAGTCAATACCATTAAATCATCCAATATCTGTAACTGTTCCTGGTGCAGTTGCAGGATGGATAGAGCTGAGTAAAAAATATAGTAATTTAAAAATAGAAGAAATTTTAGATCTTGGAATAGAACTATGTCACGAAGGTTTTGAAATCAATGAAGAACTTTATAATTCTCTAAATTTACACAAAGAAGAGCTCAGTGGCCAGACATCGGGTTATGGATTTTACAGAGATAACCAACCTTTTGAAACAGGTAAGATGATTAGACGTCCTCAATTAGGAAAGACTCTAGAGCTCTTAAAAAGAAATGGCCTGGAATATTTTTATGATAGTGACATTACTAAATCAATTTCTTCAAGTGTTAATGGAATCTTATCGTTTGATGATTTGAAAAATTTCAAAGCTGAATGGAAAAAGCCTCTACACTCAAAAATTTACGGATTCGATGGCTGGACATCACCACCATCTACTCAGGGTTATCTTACTTTATCAACATTGAAAGCAATTGAGATGTTAGGTGCTGAGCACAATGATATACATAGAGTTATTGAGACATATAGGATTTTTGCCGCTGATCGAGACAATATTACTTACGATTATGGAAAAAATATAAATGATTTCAAAGGAGTTGATTTAGATTACATACAAGAAAAAATAAAGCTATTTAATCCCAATCATTCCGAAAAATTTAATTTTCCTAAACCACATGGTGGCGGAACAGCGTATATGAACACTGTTGATAAAAACGGATTAGGCGTATCACTTATACAATCTAATTTTCACGGAATTGGAAGCAGGATAGGCGTAGGAAGTTTTGGATTTTTCCTACATAACAGAGGATGTGGATTTAATCTTGACTCAGGACATCCAAATTATTTAACACCTGGAAGAAAACCACTTCATACTCTATCACCAACAATTTGGTCTAAAAATGGAAATCTAGAATTTATAGCTGGAACCAGAGGAGGAAGATACCAACCTCAACTATTAATTCAAACAATACTGCCTTATATTCAAAAATCAGATTCCTTTGAAGAAATAATTAAAGAGCCTAGATGGGTAATAGAAAATTTTTCTAATGACACATTATCAAAATTAAGATTCGAAAAAATTAATAACGAGGATTTAAAAATTTTACTTCAGAAAGGGCATGAAGTTGAAGTAGAAAATAAATTTAACAAAGCTTATGGTCCTATTTCAATTATTTATAAAAAAAATGATGGAAATTTTGAAGGTGTTTGTGATGTAAGAGTAGGTACTGAGAAAGTTTTTAATAGTTTTTAATTTCTTTTCTATGCTGTTTTTCAATAAGTTTCTTTCTTTTATCGTAATCTTTCTTACCTCTGGCGAGAGCAAGCTCAACTTTTATGTAACCATTTTTTTCAAAAATTTTTGTAGCGATTAATGTAAATCCTTTTTGGGAAGTTAGACCGATTAGTTTTTTTATCTCACCTTTGTGAAGTAAAAGTTTTCTTTGATTTTTTGGATTATAGTCAATCTGATCCGCATATTTATATGGCTCAATATTCATCTCCATAATAAATGCCTCCTCATTTTCAATTATTGCGAACGCGTCAACAATTGAAACCGCGCCAGTTCTGACACTCTTAGTTTCTGGGCCAGTTAGGACAATTCCAGATTCATAAAACTCTTGAAATTCATAAGAATTTCTCGCTTTTCTATTTTCTGCAAATACTTTCATCAATCTAGAAAACAATATGGATTCACTCTACCTCTAGAAGTTGGATCTAGATATGGTAGTGAACAATTTGCCGAACTTGGATTTTTTAATCTTACTTCAAAATGTAAATGTGGTCCTGTAGAACGACCTGTAGAGCCAACTGTTCCAATTTGATCACCTGTAACTACGGTTTGACCAACTGAAACTAAAATTTTATCCATATGGAAATATAAAGTAGTCATTCCTCCACCATGATCAATGAATACAGTCCTTCCAGCTAGACCGTAGTATCTTGCGAGAATAACTACACCACCTGCAGCAGCTTTAATTGGTGTGCCTCTACTTGCTGCTATATCAATAGCACCATGAAAACTGGTTGTTCCTCCGAGCCTTCTCCATTTGTATCCACTAGAAACATACCCCGTAGTTACAGGCCAACTCAGTTTATTTGGAGCTACACCTCCTACACTACTAAGCCTCTCTATATCAGCCTGTATTGCGTCTTCAAGTTTTTCTAGATCAGCATGTTCTTTATCTAGCTTTTCTAACTCTTTATTGGCTTGGTTCAATAAACTTTGAGCATTTTGCCTAGCTCTAAGAACCTGAGATTTTTTAGCCTCAACTTGCCTTTTTTCTCTTTCTACAGTTTCTTTTTTCTCTTCAACTTCTTCAGCAAATTCTTCCGCTTCAATAGAAATTTCAGTTTTTCTTGTTTCCTCATTTTGTAAGAGATTAACTATTTCTTCTCTTTCCTCTTCTCTTTCAGTCAAAAATACTGTCTGAGTTGAAGCAAGATTTTTTAAAGCATTTAATTGTTCAACGATCTCATAAGCAGAGTCAACAATTGTGGAGGCATATCCTAGGGCAACTAAAAACCTAGATAATTCATTTAATTCTACAAATAATGCTGTTGTGGGACTCATAACACCATTTATGTAAAGGCTTACAGCTTGTTCTTGTAATTTATCATCTGCTTCTACCAAGTTTTTTTGAGTTTCAAACAATTCGTCAGATACATCAGATATTTCATTTTTAATTTTTCCAAGTTTTGTTTGTTCCTGAACAATAGTCTGCTGAACTTCAGCCAAGTCATTTAAAGTTCCGTCGTAATTTTCTAATGCTTTTTCTAATTCTCTTTCAGCAGCAGTAAGCCTTGATTGAACTTCTGCAAGTTCTTGATTGACTTGTTGCAAATCTTTATCGTTTTCCAAAATAGCATTTTCAAGATCAGTAAGTTGTCCTTCGTAGTTACTTATTTGCTCAGCAATTGCCTGAAGTTGTCTTTCAACTTCTATCAATCTATCCTCTGCGGTTATTGCCATCGAATTTGTTGGAAACATTAAAGTCAAAACCAAAAATATTGGCAGTGAAAGAGTTAAAAACCTTCTAATCATTTAATACTTTCCTTATACCCACAAAAGAAGCAAACAATCCAAAAATTATTGAGGACAATAGTAGAACCAAAGTTAAGTAAATTAAATAACTATCAGAAATTGTTATGTCGAAAATGCTTTCAGCAACTATCGAATTTTTAGAATACTCAATTATTCCCCACCCAAGACCAACAGCAATACTAGTTCCAATTAAAGATTCGAAAACTGCTTCAAAAATAAATGGCAATCTAATGTAAGTCGAAGATGCACCAACCAATCTCATTATCTTTATTTCTTTTTTCTTCGAATACGCAGCAAGCCTTAATGTATTGATAATAAGAATAAATGCTGCAAAGCCAATAAGTAGTGCAAATGTTGATGCTGAAATTACTAAGGTATTGGTCAAGCTTAATAACCTTTCTATTGCTTCACCACTTGTCCTTATTTCCTTAACTGCTGGATTACCATCCATCCTCTCAATTATTAGTTCATAATCAGATGGATCATTAAGATTTACTCTTAAAGACGAAGGTAGTTTTTCATAATCTACTTCACTTAATAATTCTGGTTGATCTTTGAATAATATTTTAAATTCTTCCTCTGCTTCAGACTTAGTAAAATATTCAACAGTTCTAATCTCCGGGTAAGTTTCTAGTGACTCTTGTAATTGTTTATGTGCTGTAGTGGTAACCCTATCATCAAGAAAAATTACAACATGTGTACCGTTTTGCCATCTAACTGTGTTGTTTTGAACAATAGACCTTGCAGAAAGGGTTGTAAAAACTAAAAAGCTGGATACCAATACAGCAATTATTGTTGCAAAAACCAGTAAAGGAGTTCTTCTCATATTTAGAATTGTATTTTTTATTACATATGAAAATTTGTTCATGATTTACCTGAGGATATAACTTCCTTCACTTTCATCTCTAGCAATTTTTCCATTTGCAAGTTCAATAACTCGTTTTTTTCTTCTATTCACGATTGAAGAATCATGTGTAGCCATAACAACTGTTGTTCCGGCTCTATTAATTTTTTCAAGCAAAGAAACTATTTGGATACTCAATTCAGGATCAAGATTTCCTGTTGGCTCATCACATAAGAGGACTAGAGGATTGTTAGCTAATGACCTTGCAATACTTACTCTTGTTTGTTCACCGCCGGAAAGTTGGTCCGGATATTTAAAAGCATTTTCATTCAGCTCTACAAGATCTAATAAAGTATTTGTTTTAGATTCGATCTCATCATTTGGAGTTCCCATAACTTCTAAAGCAAAGGCTATATTTTCGTAGGTATTTCTCTTTTCTAATAGTTGAGGTTCTTGAGTAACAATTCCAAGTTTTCTTCTTAACAGTGGTGTCTTCCATCTAGGCAGTTGAACAACATCGAGTCCTGCAACTTCAATACTTCCTTTAGTAGAAATGTACTCCTTATATAAAAGTTTAAGAAAAGAAGACTTTCCACTTCCAGAATGACCAACAAGATAAACAAATTCTCCTTCGTTTATAGTCGTACTTATATTTGAAAGTGCAACACTTCCACCTTGAAATACTAATGAGACATTATCTAACTTAATCATTTATTCCCTGTCTACGCCATTTTAGGTACTCTTTAATAAATATGGAAATATCTCCATCAAGAACATTTTGCACATTGCCTACCTCGACACTGTTTCTAGCATCTTTTACTTGCTGATATGGTTGAAGTACATAAGACCTAATTTGCCTACCCCATCCGGCCTCGTACTGATCTCCTCTTATTTCATTTAATTTTTTCAATTCATCTTCTCTTTTTTTTAACAATAATTTTGTCTTTAAAAGTTCTAATGCTCTTGTTTTATTTTGAAGCTGAGATCTTTCTGCCTGACAAGCCACAACTATTCCAGTATCAATATGTGTAATTCGTACAGCTGAATCAGTAGTATTTACATGCTGTCCTCCAGCTCCAGAAGATCTATAAACATCAATTCTTATTTCATCATCTTGAATATTAATTTCGTCATTATTTTCAATTAAAGGGATTACATCTACCCCTGCAAAACTAGTGTGTCTTCTTTTATTACTATCAAAAGGGCTAATTCTCACTAATCTATGAACTCCTCTTTCACTCTCTAAATTTGCATACGCTCTAAATCCATTGACCCTTATTGATGCTGACTTAATTCCTGCTTCTTCGCCTTGAGATATTTCTTCAATTTGATGATCTATATTATTCCTTGAAAGGTGTCTTGTATACATTCTTAAGAGCATCTCAGCCCAGTCATGCGCATCAACTCCGCCAGCACCCGCATTTATACTCAAAACTGCATTCAAGTCATCGTACTTATCAAAATAAAGCGCTTCGTCTTCAATCTCCTCAATCATATTTTCTAATTTGCTGATTTCATCTTGATAGTCTGCTTCATTGATATTTTCTTCTTCAGTAAGTTCAATTAATTCTTTAAGCTCTTTGAGGTCATTTTCTAAACTACTTAAAGACATTATCAATTTTTCTATAGTAGAAGCTTCAATTGATACCTTTTGTGCATACTGCGGATTGTCCCAGAATCCTTTTTTGTTTATCTCAAGATTTAATTGATCAAGCTTCTTTGTTTTATTTTCAAAGTCAAAGATACTCCTTCGCAGAAATCAATCTTTCATAAAAGGTATTAACTTTGCTTAAGATTTCTTTATACATTTATCAACCATTCCGCATTTTTTATACTTTATACCTGAACCACAATAGCAAGGATCGTTCCTACCAATCTTATCTTTAATTATTTGTGTAGTCTTTACATTATCCTTGTTTTCTTGATTTTGTATGATAAAACTCTTATCAAAATTCATAAGAATTCTAATTACTGAAAACTTAACATTCTCAATTAAGTCTTCAAAAAGTGTATACCCCTCATTCTGATACTCAACAAGAGGATCTCTTTGACCCATTGCCCTTAATCCAATTCCAGATCTTAAATAGTCCATTTCAGCTAAATGGTCCTTCCAGGATTGATCAACAAATGATAAAGATGAACCTCTTGCTAAATTCCAAAATGTATCATAATCTTGTGATTCATTATTATTAAAAAGTTTCTCCAGCTCATTATCAATTTGCAATTGATCATTGATTTCGATATTTCTTACAAATTCTTTTTTAACTCCATCACTTAATAAATTACTGAGTTCATCAGAAATTAATTGGTTAAAATGCTCTAAGTTTTCATAATTTTTTTTATGTAGTTCAATATTATTTGAAATAGTTCTGACAACGTCATCAAACCATTCTGAAATTAAATTTTCGATACTATCAGACCTAAGAAGTTGTCTTCTCCATTTGTAAATAACTTCTCTCTGTTGATTTAGAACTTGATCGAATTTAAGTACATTTTTTCTAATTTCGAAATTAAGTGATTCAACCTGAGCTTGTGCCCTTTCTATACTTTTAGTCACCATTGATTGTTCTATTCTTTCTTCATCTGGTAGATTGAGTTTATTCATTATTGATTCAATTCTTTCACCTTGAAATCTTCTCATTAAGTCATCTTGGAGTGAAATATAAAATCTTGACTCTCCTGGATCCCCCTGCCTACCAGATCTTCCTCTTAGCTGATTATCAATTCTTCTTGAGTCATGCCTCTCTGTACCTAAGACGTACAATCCACCAAGTTCTAATACTTTATTTTTTTCTTCCAATACTTGAAACTCCAATTCATGTATCTTTGAATCTAAATACATTGGGTCGTCTAATTTATTTTCTTTTATTTGGTACTGAAATGCTATTTCCTCAGGATTTCCTCCTAATTTTATATCAACACCCCTACCAGCCATGTTTGTCGCAACTGTAACAGCACCTAATCTTCCCGCCTGTGCAATAATTTGCGCTTCCTGTTCATGATTTTTTGCATTTAAAACATTGTGGACAATACCTTTACTAGTTAATTGTTTAGATACTTCTTCTGAAGCTTCAACAGATACAGTTCCTAATAATATTGGTTGTCCTTTTTTGTTTCTTTCAATAATATCTTCAATAACTGCGTTTAGTTTTGCTTCATTCGTTTTATATACAGCATCCTGTTGATCCATTCTTTGTATCGGTAGGTTGGTAGGAATTTCAACAACCTCAAGATTGTATATTTGAATAAACTCTTCTTCTTCAGTTTTTGCAGTACCAGTCATTCCTGCCAAATTTTCATACATTCTGAAATAGTTTTGATAAGTTATTGATGCTAGTGTTTGATTTTCATCTTGAATTCTCACATTTTCTTTAGCTTCTAATGCTTGATGTAAACCGTCTGAATACCTCCTGCCTTCAAGAACTCTACCAGTGAATTCATCAACAATATTGATTTGGCCATTTGAGACAATATAATCTACATCTTTTGCAAATATTGTTTTAGCTCTTAGACATGCTGTTAAATAATGAATAAAGTTTGTTTGAGAGTTTTCGTATAAATTTGAGATGCCTAGTTTTGACTCAACATATTCAATTCCTAATTCAGTAGGATGGACTTGTTTTTTAGCTTCATCAATATCATAGTGAACATCTCTTTTCATTCCTTTTACAATCTTGGTGAACTCTGTATACCATTTTGTTGAATCACTTACCTTGCCGGAGATAATTAAAGGAGTTCTTGCTTCATCAACTAGTATTGAATCTACCTCATCAATAACACTGTAAAACAAATCTCCTTGAACTAATTGTTCACTTGAAATTGCCATGTTATCTCTGAGATAATCAAAACCAAATTCATTGTTGGTGCCATATGTAATGTCTTTTTTGTATGCTTCAATCTTTTCTTCATAATCTTGATTTGAATAAATTAAACCTACTTCAAGACCTAAAAAATTATAAATTGGGCTCATCCACTCTGCGTCTCTTTTAGCGAGGTATTCATTAACTGTTACTACATGAACTCCTTTTTTATATAAAGCCATTAAAGAAATTGGTAAGGTTGAAACAAGAGTTTTGCCTTCACCAGTTTTCATTTCAGATATTTTATTTCTAAGAAGAACCAGTCCTCCGAATATTTGAACATCATAATGTCTTTGATTAAGTGTTCTTTTTGCAGCCTCTCTTATATATGCAAATGCTTCTACCTCAATATCTGAGGGTGATTCAACAATTTTTTCAGAAAGATTTTGAAAATTAATTTTTATTTCTTCATCAGATAACTTTTCAAAAGATTGTTCTTTTTTATTTATCTCTTCAACAATCCCATTCAGCTCAGAAGTTAACTTCCCACTACCAACTGAAAGTGCTTTTTTAAATAAATTCAAATTTAGCTGGTGCCATGCTCCCAAGAGTCGAGATATTCAATTTGCTCTTTTGTGAGTATTTCTAACTCTCCACCCATGAGTCCTAATTTTGTTGCAGCAATTTTCAAATCAACTTCACTTGGAAGGGTGTATACTTTTGCTTCCAATGTTTTATGGTTCTCTTTAATCCACTCAGCAGCCAAAGCTTGATTTGCGAATGACATGTCCATAACGGATGCTGGATGCCCAGTAGCAGCAGCTAAATTTACGAGTCTTCCTTCAGCAAGTACCAATATTTCTTTTCCATCATATTTATAACTTTCAACATGTTCTCTTACTCTATCAACCTCTGAACTATCTTCTTTTAATCTTTCTAGATTTATTTCTACATCAAAATGTCCTGCATTGGCCAAAACAACACCGTCTTTCATTACATCAAAATGTTGCTTGTCAAGTGCATGCATATTTCCAGTTACTGAAACAACAACATCAGCAATTTTTGCAGCATTAATACTATTTTTAACTTCATATCCATGCATTAAAGCTTCTAGTGCACGTACCGAGTTTGGTTCAACAACAGTAACTTTTGCTCCCATACCATAGGCTCTCTCTGCAACCCCTTTTCCACAATCACCAAAGCCAACCACAACTACATTTAAGCCAGCTATTAAAAGATCTGTAGCCCTAACAACACCGTCCATTGCACTTTGACCTGTACCAAATCTGTTATCAAATAAATGCTTTGTGTCAGAGTCATTTACGGCCACAACTGGGAATCGAAGTTTATTATTCTTTTCCATGGACTTTAGTCTTATTACTCCAGTCGTAGTTTCTTCCATTGAACCCATTATTGGAATGTCTGATCTGTCGGTAAGCAATAATGTGACTAGATCTGCCCCATCATCCATCGTAATATCAGGTTTTGTATCTAAAACAGAGTTAAGGTGTTTAAAGAATTCTTCATTAGAGACTCCATGTACAGCATGAACCTCTACATCATTTTCGACAAGATAAGCCGCAACTGAATCTTTTGTAGATAGTGGATTGGATGCACACAAAGCTACATTTGCTCCAGCTTCTTTTAAAGTAAGCATTAAGTTAGCAGTCTCTTTTGTTACATGCATGCAGGCACCAATACTTAAGCCGTTTAGAGGTTTAGTTGATGAAAATTCATTTTTTATTTCTTCTAGAACTTGCATCTGTCTGCTTGCCCAACTTACTTCTTCATGTCCTATTTTTGCTAATTTTGAATCTTTTATGGTTGACATTACCTACCCTTTTAATTTTTTCTTTAAATTTTCAATTGCTTTAATATCAAACGGATCAATATCTAATTGATTTGCTAAATCAACACTTACTAAATCACCTATTAAGACTAAATGAAATAAATCTATAATTAAATTGTCTGAAGAAATATTTCTGACATCAATGGTGTCTACTTTTGAGCCTATTAGCTCCTTTGTAAATTCGAATCTATTATCTATCTTTTCGTGATCGTCTCCTCTGAGAAGAATTAAGATAAAATTATTTTTTGAACCCTCGTGGTCTGCTTCCCATGAAAGTATTTCATTATGGTGTACTTCTGGCATGAATCCAACATAAGCTTTAGATTTAGAATTTTCATTTATTTGTGTTTTCCATCTTTGAGCAACTAAATACGTTAAATCTGAACCAGCGTAAATTACAGCTGTTTTCGCTCCTATTTGATTAGCAATATCCTTAGAAATTTCAAAAACTTCATTTGAAGCGTCTTCTGTTAAATTATTTAAATAATTTCCAGCTTCCTCACATGCATCAATAAAAATCTTTTTAGTTTGATTTGGTAAATAATTAACAACTGCTCTGGTCATGAGACCAAATGCAGCCCTAGGCTGAAGCCCATCCGGAACTTTGACAAACTTTTTATTATGTTTAGTTGCCAAATCTAGAAGCTCTCCCCCACTTGATATTGCTGCCCATTCCAAATTTTCATCAATTGCATTTTTAGCAGCACTTATTGTTTCTTCTGTATTTCCAGAATATGAAATGAATAAACAGAAAGGTCGGGCTGCAATTTGGGTTTTTGTTAAATTGTATGTTTTCCTAACTTCTACATCTATGTTGGTATATTGATTTAATATAAGTTTAAGAACATCACCTGCTACTCCAGAACCACCCATGCCCACAATAACGATTTTCTCATAATCAACTGATGTAAATCCCTCTGAAGTATCTAAATCAGTTTTTAACTGATTCCCTAAATTTAAAACGTGTTCTAACATTTACAACTAAATACTACTCGAAATTTTTTCTAAAACTTGGTCAAGAATTTCTTGAGTATCAGCTTCAATATTAATTCTTAACTTATTTTCAGTATTTGAACCCCTAACATTAAACCAAAAGTTTTTATGCAGACAACTAAGTCCATCAGTATGATCAAACTCCCCTTCAAAAATTCTTTCAATTTTACTAATTGACTCATTGATATCTTCAACAGCAAAATTTATTTCACCAGAACTTGGTGGAAAGTTATAGTTATCAATTATTAAGCTGAGTTTATCTTTATTATTGGAGAGCAATTTCATAAATATCAAAAGTGTGAGAATTGCAGAATCAGCATAAAAGTTATCTCTGTAATAAAAATGTGCGCTATGTTCCCCCCCAAAATCAGCATCTACATCACGCATCATTTTTTTTATATTGGAATGACCAACTTTACATTTATATAATTCAATATTGTTGTTTTTCATCATATTTAATGCATGCGGAGAGACGTTTACATTGTGGACTACTCTAAATTGATTTTTTTGTGTAGATAAAAATTCTGATATTAACACTGTCATCATACTCCCTGAAATAACTCTCCCAAGATTATCTATAAATACACCCCTATCGGCATCTCCATCAAATGCTATTCCAAAATCTAGGTCGTTATCTATTACTAGATTTTTTAAATCGGTTAAGTTTGTTTCGTCTGATGGGTCAGCAGGATGATTAGGAAAATTTCCATCAACTTCTAAATATATAGACTTCACATTAAATTTGTATATATTATTTAAAGTATCAAATACTGCACCAAATACACCGTTTCCTCCATCAATACCAAAATTTAATTTTTGTGAAATACTCTCTGGAGATACTAAGTTTTTGAGATGTTCATAATATTCATTACCTAAGTATTTGTCATTATTTTGAAATTTCTCAATACGTATTTCAACATTTCTATCGGCTAATTTTTTGATATCCATTAGGCCAGAGTTTTCACCTATTGGTATTGCGCCAGCATTACAGAGTTTTAAGCCATTATAATTTTTTGGATTATGTGAAGCGGTAATTATTGCCCCTGGTTTTTTAAGTAAGCCAGATAGTGAATAGACAGTATCTGTTGGGACTAACCCAACATAAATAATTTCTTTATTAGTGGGCTTAATTCCAGAAGTAAAAGCATCAAGCATTTCAATATTTGAAATTCTCCCGTCATGACCAACAATAATATTGTCCTCTGGAACAAATTCTGCAAAAGCTTTGCCAATTTTATAAGCTATCTCTTGGTCTATGCTGTCACCATAAATGCCCCTTATATCATAAGATTTAAAAATTAAATCTAGTTTATTTTTTGTCATTACTCAATTATTGTACTGTTCATGGATTCAAACTCTAGTTTTAATAACTTTTCAATTGTGATTCCTATTTATAATGAGGAAGATATTCTTACAGAATCAATAAATAATATTCTCTCTATTTGTGAAAGAACATCTGTCGACTTTGAAATTATAATCTCAGAAAATGGGTCTACTGATAATACAAAAAATCTCGCTAGAGAATTTGAACAATCTAATCCCAATGTAATTTTAATTGAAAGTGATTATCCAAATTATGGTGAAGCACTTAAAAGAGGGTTTTTGAAATGCAAAAATGAAATGATTATTTCATTTGATATTGACTATTATTCTGAGAGTTTTTTAAAAGAGTGTTTATTGCTTGAAGAAAAATATGCAGGTTTAATTGCTTCAAAAAGATTGAGCAATTCTGAAGATGGAAGAAGATTAATACGAAAATTGGCAACTAATTTTTTTGTTTATATTTTAAAAATTTTATTTCAAACTAAATTATCTGATACACACGGTATGAAAGCAGTCAGGAAAAGTTCTGTAAATAATCATATTAATTCAGTGATTTCGACGCAAGATTTATTTGATACAGAGCTACTACTTCGAATTGAAAAAACTGGAAATGAATTTAAAGAAATTCCTGCCAAAATTAACGAAATAAGACCAAGTGTTTCAGTTATATATAAAAGAATTCCAAGAACTTTAAAGAGCTTATTTAAACTAAAAATTGCTTTTTATAGAGAGTCTTTAAAAACAAAAAATTTATAAATCAAATACTTGATTGGAAGTATTGATCCATGAATTAAAACTGTAATTAACAAGTAATACAACTCGTTTTTTTGAAATTCAGGATTCCATAAATTAATTAAAAACCAAACAAGAATTGGGATTCCTAAATTAAGTAAGCTAACAGAAATATATTTTATGAACTCCTTCCATGAGCCATCACGATATGAAAGTTGAAAAATAATTTTTCTTGATAAAAAATATGAAACTACAACACCTACTGCAAATGAAAATGTATTAGTTAAATAAGTTCTAAGAGGAAAACTAACCATAGTTAAAATTAAAAATTGAAAAATATAATTCAAAAAAAGACCAAATATTAAATTAAATGCTCCAACAATATATGTTCTAAATAATTCAGCAAATGAGCTGTCACTTTTTGTAAGTTTATTAATGATATTATTCAGCATATTTTTTAATTCTAAATACAAAAAGATATGCTGTAAGTAAAAAAATAATTAACGAAATAATATTTAAGGATTTCTCTAAAAACGTATTTTCGAACGTAATACTTACTTCGTTAGAATAAGGTATAACACCCATAAATGATGGTGACAATCTATATGGGCCGGAACCATTTTTTATTTTCCAATTTGGAAAATATGATACTTTGACAATGTGAAGTTCGTTAGGGTGATCTGTTTCAAAAGTTATTTCGTTGTTTGAAATTCTGACATTATTAATATCACTTTTTTTGCTAGGAATTCTGTTTTGAATTTGAGATTCTTCAATATCTATCCCTTCAATAATTCTTTTTTTATTATCTAACTTGAATTCTTTCATTGCAAGATTGAAAAAACTATCAGTTTTTTCCTGTTTAAATATCGAATTAGAAATTCTTTCAACTAATTCTGGCTGACTGAAGTTTACTACTTCAGCATTAACAACTTGAACCTTGTCAGAATAGATTTTAAAAACTGTAAATGGAGAGCTCTGGAATAAATTTTCTAACTCGTCTGACATTATTGCTTTGTCAGTAATCGAATCTGTATAAGAAATAAAATAATCAACTCCTAACTCTTTCATGTATCTTACTCCTCTATCAAAGTCACCATTTATATAACTTAGCCCTCCTACTGGGTTCGATGGACTTTCTGCAACACCAGATACAGTCACAAAGTGAAAAGGAGTAGTTATGCTCGAATCAAAATAAAGACCCTCTACACTTTCATGATTTGTAAACATAGGAATTGTCATTAGAACCATAGGTGTGCCATATTTGTTTAAATCTGAATTTGGCTCCCACATTATTCTTCCAGGCTCAAGTTGGTTCAATCCAGAGTATAAATTTGTAATGTCGCTCCAGTCATCTTTTTGATCATATCCCGTAAAATTCCAATTCAACCAATGTGGTAAGAAATTTACTGAAGAAAGAACTAATGCAATTAGAGTTATTCCTAATCCATATTTAGGTTTATAAATAGTAATTATGAACGAAAGCAAAATTATAAGAGCGATAAAATAAACTGTAATTTCATATCTTTCTTGCCATTTTTGAACATAATTAAAAATAAAGAATGATGAACATATTAGATAAAACAATATAATCAAATATTTTTGTTTTATTCTATCAATTAATAAGTCCATTTTCTCTTCAAAGATTTTGAAAAATAAAATAATTAGACCCAAATTAAAAAAAGGTACTAATCTTCCATTCCATAAAGCACCCTCTGGCCCATAAAAAAATAACAATGTTGATACAAAAATTAAGTACATTTCGGTAGATAAAAATATATTTTTCAAATTTCTCCCTGCTGTAAAAATTCCATAAGAAAATATTGCAATTGCAAAAGGTAGGATATCAGGCTTTATTAAATCTTTAATTTTTGTGTAAGGAGAGTATGTCATATTTGTTGTAAATTCTAGATTTAGAAACAAAGATGTAGAGAATCTCAAGGTTAGAAACAAAAAAATTAATGACCCAGTTAATTTCTCAAGATTTATAGATTTTGAAGACAAAAAATAAATAAAAAATAGCGGTGTGTAGATTAAAAATGGAATTATGTGAGAAAGCAAAGATAATCCCAACAATACAGACCCTTTAATGACTGAGTGCTTGATCAAGTTATTACGTATGTAATAAATTGATAAATTTGCAAATGCTAGAGAATATGTGAATGAGTACTGGCCTGCAAGAGACGATGCTAGATTACCCCCAAAAATAGTAAAAGACTCAGTTAATAAATATAACAACCCCCCAGCAAACCCGATATAAGATAAAGTACCAATTTTGAAGTTTATTAACTTTTCTATAGAAATAACTAGAAGAACTAAAGCAATTAAGACCATAATTTTAAATGAGATATTGAAGGGAAGAATAAGATTTAAAATTGCAACAATAGAAGGCGGTAATGGAAAATAGAAATAGTATGCTGGATATCCTGCAAACCAATCATTTGACCAACCACTAATTTTAAAATTGTAAAAAAGCTCTTCAACAAAAAATTTAGTTGGTACGATATGAGCACCCATATCACCACCTGTTGGGAGTGTATTAAGAAGTATTAAATCAATTCTTAAAAAAATTAAGAGAATTGCAAACGGAAATACATTCACAATTTTATTTGATTGAAAGTTAAACTTCACTTAAGGTTTTTCCCAAGTATTTTGTTCTTCTTTTTCCATTTTCTGTCCATTCAGCATACCAATATGGACCGTGTGGACATTTTTGGCACGATTCTTTGCCACATTTAATATTTTTTGACCTATATGAGACGTTAACATCTTTATGTAGATTTAATTTATTATCAACTAGAAGCTTTATTCTCTTTAAGTCTGTTTCGTTTAGTTCAGCTAAACCTTCTAGAATATCTTTATCTATCATTATTAAAATGTTAGTTGAAAGGTCAAAAATAATAGGTTCTTAAAATTGAAAAAAGTTACATATTTAAGTGGTGGTGTAGGGGGTGCAAAATTTGCTAAAGGCTTATATAAAACAAGTTTGAACAAACTTTCAATAATTGTTAACACTGGTGATGATGAGCATATTAACGGTGTATCACTTTCTCCAGATATAGATACTGTAATATATGGTCTAGCTGGAATTGAAGGTGAATTCGGATGGGGAATAAAAAAAGATAAATTTACAGTTCATCAACATTTAAATAAATTTTTAAATACCAATTTCATGATTGGCGATAAAGATTTGGCTACCAATCTATTTAGAAACCAAATGCTGCATGAGGGAAAAACTTTGACAGAAATTACCAATGAAATAAAATCTAAATTCAACATTCTTTGTGAAATTATTCCAATGACTGATGATAAGGTAAGTACAAAATTAATTACAAAGCAAGGTGAGAGGCTTGATTTTCAAAACTATTTTGTCCAAAAAAAAGGAAAGCCAAGATTAAAAAATATAACATATAAAGGATCAAGTCAAGCAAAAGTTAGTAGCAAACTAATAAGAACAATTAAAAAAAGCGATACGATTATCATTGGCCCCTCTAATCCTTATTTATCAATCGGTCCAATTTTGTCTCTAAGAAAAATAAAGGATGCATTAATTCAACATGAAAATGTTATAGTTATCAGCCCATTTATTAATAACAATGCCATAAAAGGACCGTCGAAAAAAAACTTCATAGATATGGGCCTCACTGCAGATATTAGAGGGATTAAGAAATTTTATAAAAACGTAGCAAACAAATATATCGTACATTTTGGAGATTCTGATAATTTAAGCAATACTTACGAAGAGAACATTCTTTTTAAAACAATTGAAGATTCAAAGAAATTAGCTACAAAATTACTTAATTATGAATGAAATCTTAATTATTCCCGTAAAAGGATTGCCAGAAGTCAAAAAAGGTGATGATCTAGCTTCGATGACTTTTGACCTGATAAATAAGTCAGGAAATGAGATTAAAGATAATGATGTATTTGTAATTACACAAAAAATTGTTTCGAAGAGTGAAGGCATGGAGAGAGATTTAAATAAATATAAATTTGAAGATTTAATTAAAAGTGAAGCGAAACAAATTATTAGAAAACGAGGGGATTTAATAATTGCAAAAACAAAACACGGTTTCATATGTGCAAATGCAGGAATAGACAAATCGAATATTGAGAAAAACAAAGCTCTTCTTTTACCCGAAGATCCAAATAAATCAGCTCATAAATTTAGAAATAAAATAGAAACTATAAGTGGAAAAAGAGTAGCTGTCGTGATTTCTGATACATTTGGAAGAGCGTGGAGAAAAGGCCAGGTTAATTTTGCAATAGGGTCTTCTGGTATTTCTCCTATTACAAATTACATTGGGAAATACGACTCATTTAATAATGAACTATTTGCAACAGAAATTGCAACAATTGACGAAATTGCCAGTGCAGCAGAATTAGTCATGGAAAAGTCGATTGATATTCCAATAGCTATCATAAGAGGACTTAAATATGAAGCCTCAAATGAAAATGCGGAGATACTAATTAGAGACGATCAAGAAGATTTTTTTCTTTAAGTTGTTAACCAGCTTACTACTTCTTTTATGCCCTTATTTAGTGAAAATTGAGATTCCCAATTTAATTCTTTTTGTGCCTTAGAACTATTCAAAACACTTCGTAGAAGTTCACCTTTTCTTGACTCCTGATATATTGGTTCTATATCAGATGCAAATTCAGATTTTATCGTTTCTAACAAATGATTGACAGATGTCTCTATCCCCGTACCTATATTAAGAAATAAATTAGATTCAATCTTTGATGATAAAATTAATGCATTTACAACATCTTTTACATATATATAGTCTCTTGTTTGTTTTCCGTCGCCATAAATAATTGGTTTTTCATTATTTAAAATTTTATTTGAAAATATAGATACTACTCCTGCTTCGCCGTGAGGATCCTGACGTGGTCCGTAAACATTCGAAAGGTTCAAAATTGAATATGACATATGTGTATTAATAGTCATACTTGTTATAATTTCGTTTAGTTTCTTTTTACCAATACCATATGGTGACTCAGGTTCACCTGCAAAATCTTCTTCGCTAGTTGGTAAAATGTCTGGCTCACCAAATATTGTTCCACCAGAAGAGGTAAAAACAAATTTACTACAATCAGTCGTTAATAAAGTTTTTATAAGTTGGACTGGTTGTAAGATATTATGCTCGAAATCAAGTAAAGGGTCATCCACAGAAACTACAACAGAAGATTGGGCTGCCAAGTGAAAACAAATTTGAGGATTAAATTCTTTAATTAAATTTAATGAATTTTGAGTGCCAAAATTATCTTCAATAAATTTAAAGTTACCCTCGAATTCAATATTGTCTTTTTTTCCAGTTAAGAAGTTATCAAATACTAATATTTCATTGTCAGATGATAAAAGATCTTCTAATAAGTGTGAGCCAATAAAACCTGCCCCACCCGTAATTAAAATTTTCATTTTGAATTTGTTCTAACTATTTTGTTTTTAATTATACTTCCACTTTCAATTGTTGAATTATTGGAAATAATTGAATTTTCTATTGTAACGTTTTCTCCAATTTTGCAACCATCCAAAATTACACTGTTTTTAATAATTGAATCATGATTTATTTTTGTATTGTTTGGAGATATCCAATTTTCTTTACCCTCATCAAGGTGTGCTTGAATAAATGCCTCTCTAGTTCCAACATCAATCATATTTCCTTTAACGGTATACGTATTCAATAATTGGTTTGTTGACAGTCGAGGAAATACATCTCTCTCAAAAGAGCATGGAACATCAAGTGAAGGAAGGATGGACATAATGTCTTTTTTGAAAAGATGATAGAGTCCTAAGCTAATTTTATTTCCAAATCTGTCATCCTCTGGCTTTTCTATGAAAGCTTCAACCTCCATTTTTTCATTTACTTTTAAAACTCCATATCTTGATGGATTTTCAACTTCAAATGAACCGATTAATGAGTTTGTACAGCTACGTGCTGAATCAATGAAATTTACTAAATCAACGTCTAATAATAGATCTCCGTTCATGCATAGAAATTTATTAGGCATCGTTTGAATATTTTCAATGATATAACCAGCTGTGTCTAATTTTTTTTGCTCAAATAATAGATTTATATTGTTGCTTGATGACGCTTCATAATCATTCCAATGCTGTCTGTGCTTTTCTGAGCAAATTAGATTAAATGTAAAATCAGAAAATTGTGAAAACTGAGTAATTATCTTATCAATTATCTTTTCACCTCTTATTTTTAGAAGTGCTTTTGGAATCCCAGTAGATAATGGTTGAAGCCTAGTTGCCTCTCCCCCAACAAGAAGAAATATTTCATTCATCATCTTGTAGGATATTAAAGAATTTAGTTAATTCGTCATCTTTTTCTAAATTGATAACCTGTTTCCATAATGACATTGATTTTTCTAAAGAAAGAACGTTTTGTACATTTCTTATGAATTTTTCTTTTAATAGTGGAATGGCTTCCTCTCTTCTAGATGGATGCCCTATAGGATTTTCAATGGTGATTTTTTTAGAAGTGGAGTTATTATCATAAACAATTTCTATGGAATTTGATATATGTCTCTTTGAAAATTCATAGTAATTTTTAGTAAAATTTGAGTCTTCACTGACAACAATTTTTTTTCTTAAACTTTCTATTTTGTTTAATCCAGAGAAGTCGTTTCCGTACATTTCGTATTTTAATTCTCCAAAAAGAAGAGCAGCTGAAACCATGTATTCGAGACTGTGATCCCTATCAGATGCGTTAGATAAATTTTCTTTATTTGCGATTATCCTTATTGCAGGTTCATGTGTAAAAATGTTAATTTTTTTTACTTTATCAATATTTTGATTGAATTCTTTACTTAATTTGATTGCACCTTCTACTGCTGACTGCCCATGAAATTCAGCTGGAAATAAAACTTTAAATAATACATTTTGAATAACCCAATCATTTAATTCTTTACCAAATTTAATTTCAGTATCATTAAGATAATTTTTTTCAAATCCCCAATTTTTGTCGTCTTGGATCGAGCTATAAACTTCATCATTTAATTGGCTGATTTTAGCGAGTTCAATCCCTCGTTTTGATGCATCTGCTGCTGCCCAGCTTTTTCTTTTTCCTACGTTAGGAAAGTGTCTATAGGACCTGAGGGAAGGACCATCAAGTAAAATATGATTTATAGTTCTATGAACAATTTTCTCATTTCCCTTACTTAATAAAGATGAGAAAACAGCTCCAGATGCTAACTTCACATAAAACACATGATCGTAACCTAGTTGGTTTAATGAAGTCCCAAGACATAAAGAACCTTGGATTTCGTAAGCTTTTGTTAAAGCTGTCGTAAAATCAATAAATTTGTAATTTGGATTCGAATAAAAATAACTGTATATCGACCCAAAGTTGTCTGATGGGTGGGCCCACTCTTTTGCAAGAAAAGTGTCGTTGTAGTCAAACCATCTAGTTAATACAGTTAAATACCATGCAACTTCTTGGTAGGAATTTAATTTCCTAACATTTAAGAAAGGGTTTGAAAATAATTCAAATGATTTATCTTCTATAGCAAAATTATTGACTTCGTCATGAGTACTTGCTTCAATTATGCAACCAAGGGTATCAAGGATTGCAAGCTTGGCAGAAGTAAAATGGTCATCACTTTTCAAAGGAGTGGAAAGAAAGTTAAATATTTGTTTATCTAAATTCTTATTTTGCAAAAACTATCTTTCAGAAGGCCCAATATATTTTGCCGCAGGTCTTATTAAAATATCCTGTTCCCTTTGTTCAAAGTAATGCGCAGCCCATCCAATAGACCTTCCTGCTACAAATATTGGAGTAAACAGGTCCACTTCAAATCCTAATTCAGCTAAAAGCAGACCTCCATAAAAGTCGACATTTGGAAAGAGATTTTTTTCTTCATCCATAATTTGGTCAATTTTCTTTGCAATTTCAAACCTATTTTTAGAAAAATCATTATCAACTAACTGATCCACCCAGTTTTTCACAACTGGGCTTCTGGGGTCTTGAACTTTATATACTCCGTGTCCAAATCCCATAATTTTTTTCTTTTCATCAAGAAGTGAATAAATTCCTTTTTCAGCCTCTTCTACTGTATTAAAACTGTTAATTAACTCAACTGCTCTTTCATTTGCTCCACCATGTAATTCTCCTTTTAAAGTTGCTATACCAGAAACAATTGCACCAGTTAAATCGGCTCTTGTAGATGCAGTAACTCTTGTTGCAAAAGTTGATGCATTAAAACCATGCTCTGCATAAAGGATAAGCATATCATCTAATGCTTCAAGCATTTCATCGCTTGCATCATTTGGTAAAAGTGAGCTGGCAACTAAATACTTATCTGAAAGAGAATTTGTATCAGCTTTATGATATGAGGCAATTGCGAAACAGACAGTTGCACTGATTCTAGCTATTGATTCAATTTCGGTATCAGAGTCCATTTCTTCCCCACCAGATACGATAGTTCTTAATAAATCCATTGGATGCATACCTTTTGGATGAATTGATTTTAGATTCTCTATATTTTTTGAAAGTGTTTCATCCTCAAGTGCTTTATTGTTGTAATGTTTTAAAAATGCTTCTTTGAACTCATCTCCATCTAAAGAGTCTTTAATAATAAGTGATGCGACCTCTTCATAAGTATTATTTTTAGTTAATTCAATTGCATCGTAACCTCTATATCTTAACGAAGTGCCTTCTTTACCAACCGTTGAAATAGAGGTTTCCCCAGCAATAACTCCTCTTAGTCCAGGTGAAAATTCCATATAACTAATTCTACAATATTGTTACGTATAAGGATTAGAATTTTCTCATGGCAGAAATACATAATCTTGAAAACAAAACCAGATTTGGTTCTAGGTATATAGCTGGATTTTTATTGTTACTTAGCAGTTTTCTTTTTGCTGCATGGGTGGGGTTTTTTGTCTTCCTTCCTATAAAATCCGCAATGTCAGTTGTAACTGATCTAGAAGAAAGATTTCTTCCAAGGGCTGAGGGTATGGTGCTAAATTTTGTTTCACTTTCAGAACCATCTCTAATTATTACTTCTGACAATAAAGTTCTTGATGAATTGCATGATGGATTGAACAGAGATCCGATTGCTTTATCAGAGGTACCACCTTTCGTCATAAATACGTTGTTAGCTGCAGAGGACAGCAATTACTATCAGCATGAAGGAGTAGATTTTATAGCAATCCTTAGTGCGGTTCTTGATAATTTAAGAGGTGTGACTAGAGGTGGATCAACTATAACTTCTCAAGTGGCAAAACAGTCATTTGTTGGCGACGAGATATCAATTAGAAGAAAAGTTGCCGAAGCTGTTGTTGCTGCCGAATTAGAAAGAAGATACACAAAAGACCAAATTCTTGAATATTATATAAATTCAATATATTGGGGTTCAGGTGCTTACGGAATTCAATCAGCAGCATTTGAATATTTTGATAAAACTATTCAAGAATTAACACTTGATGAAGCAGCTACTTTAGTTGTAATTATTAGAAGTCCAGCCTATTACAACCCAAGAAAATATCCAGACAGAGTTCTTGAGAGAAGAAATGATGTAATTAATATAATGCTCAAAGAAGGGTTCATAGTCGATGTACAGGCAAGATCTGCAAAATTAGCTCCCTTAAATGTGGTGGAATCAAAAAATTTCGTAGCACAAGCGGAGCACGTGGTTGCAGAAGTTAAAAGGCAATTACTAAATGATCCTCAATTTGCAGTTTTAGGAAATACAAAAGAAGAACGAAAAAAAGCTGTTTTTGGCTGTCCTTCTGATGACACATCATGCTACGGAGGTGGAGGGCTAAAGGTTTATGTAACTATTAATTTAGAATTACAACAACACGCAAATACCGTACTAAATACTTGGGTTCCTCCTGATCCAAATGAGGAAAACCCTGATGAACCAAAACCCACTGGTGTAATTACATTAATCAACAACTATACCGGTGCGATTGAAGTCATGGCTTCTGGGTTGCCTTTTGATGAAGAACAATATAACTTAGCTACGCAAGGTAAAAGAAATCCAGGATCAGCTTTTAAACCAATAACACTTCTAGCCGCACTTGAATCCGGTGCAAAATTATATAGCTATAGAGATTCTCGTAGTCCAGTTGAAATTAATTGTGGTTATCCTTGTGCGCCGGACGGTGTCGGTGAAAAATGGGTAGTTAGGAACTATGGAACATCAATTACTGCAGATAGATATTTGAACAAAATTGATGCTCAGGATAGAGCAATTGAACTCCAATGCTTTGATTTTCATGTTGAAGAAATTAAAAATAAAGACTTTATTAAACAATTTCCACTCGGATTAAATCTTGATGATTTTGAAACTGAGGAAGAAAAAATTATGGAAATAGCAAAAATATTAGGTCAATATGATTCAGAAGGTAATTTAATCATTTACAGAGAGATAGGAGAGGATGAAGAGATACCAGAAGACCAAACTATAATTTTCGATCCCGTACTTATTGAAAATCAATTAAACCTTACTCAAATTGACATAGAATCAGAATTTCAATATATATTTAAACCATGTCAAGATAAAGCTGAATACAACAGGTCTATCAAATTACTAGATACATCAGGAATGATATCTTTGGAGGAAGCAACAAGGAGATCCATAAATACTGTATTTGCACAACTCGCATCTGAACTTGGTGGTGAAAAATTGGCTTCTACAGCACAAAGAATTGGAATTAATTCAGAATTAGATCCAGTTATTTCTCTGACTTTAGGTGCTGGGGCTGCAACACCTATTGAAATGGCTTCTGCATACTCTTCTTTTGCCACAAATGGTATTTTGGCACCAACATACTTAATTGAAAAAATCGAAGATGATGACGGTAATATTTTATATCGACATATTGTGTCTCCAAGAACTAGCATCCCTGACCCTGGAGCAGCAGCTGCAGTACGTAAAACTCTTGAAGTAGCAGCGCAATATGGTACAGGTACAAGAGCGGTTCTTGACGACAGACAAATTGCTGGAAAAACAGGAACTCATCAAGGTTTTAGAGAAGCTTGGTTTATTGGATTTATCCCACAATATACGTCCTCAGTATGGGTTGGTTTTGCAGAAGAACAATTACCTTTGACAGACGTAGAAATAAAAGGAGAAATTATCAAAAATGTTTCTGGAGGAAGAGTGCCAGCACCTATGTGGAAAGAATTTATGTCTGAAGTAGTCAAAGACTTGCCAATTGAAAACTGGCCATCAGATCCAAGTGATATTGATAAGTACTATGAAATACCAACGATAGAGATACCACAGTTGGTTGGTTTAAATATTTTAGATGCAGAAGAAATTGCGTTTTCGTCTTATATTTTACCAACAATTAATTTAGTAGATTCTGAAGAAGCACCCGGTTTAGTGCTCACACAAGATATAGAAAATGGTGAGGAATTACCAGAAGGCACTGAAGTGATTCTTGAGGTTTCTGGAAACAAGTTTTCAGCAGCAATTCCAAGTATTGCACCCTGCACTCTAACCCCTGAAGAAGGTGAAAGTCTCATTAGAGATTTCATGAGGGACAATAATGTTATCTTGTTCCTAAAAGAGGAATTTGAAGAAAATGAGTTAGACAATTGTAATGGAAAAATTATTGGAACAAATGTTCCCCAAGGTTCGGTTATGACTACAGGTGATACTTTGGTTTTTGTAATAAGTAGATTTACTGATAATTCTTAGACAATAATTTAAAGAAATTTAGAAAACCAATAACTCCGAAACCGGTACCGCCTTCTGGGTTTAAAGCTGAACCACTTCGCGCTCTTGCCGGACCAGCTATGTCCAAATGTACCCAAGGAGTTTCATCAACAAACTCTTCAAGTATTAATGCAGCAGTTATTGCTCCTCCAAATCTTCCTCCTGTATTTTTCATGTCTGCAATACTTGATTTTATTAAAGATTTATAGCCTTGGAACAATGGAAGTTCGTGATAAGACTCAACTTGATTTTTATTAGACTTTATGAACTCACCTGAGTATTTTTCTGAATTTGAAATAACGGCACCTATATCAACTCCCAATGCAACATACGCTGCACCTGTCAGCGTTGCTACATCGCAAATCAAATCTGGTTTTTTTTCTGCAGCAAAAGCAAGGGCGTCAGCCATTATTAATCTTCCTTCTGCATCAGTATTTAAAACTTCTACAGTTTTTCCATTTCTCATTTTTAGAACATCACCAGGTCTTATTGCTGTACTGCTTGGCATATTTTCTACCAATGGTGTATAAACTTTCAAACCAACGTTTAACCCTAATGAAGACACAAGTTTTATAACAGCCCAAGCAGTTGCAGCACCAGCCATATCTGTTTTCATAGTTTCCATTCCAGATGGAGACTTTAGTGAGAGCCCCCCTGAATCAAAAAGTACACCTTTGCCAATAAGTGCTATTTGAAAATCTGCACTTGTGTTGTATTCCCCTACTAAAAAATATGGCTCTTTTGCAGAACCTTGAGAAACACCGATTACACCACCAAAATTTTCTTTCAATAACCATTTCTTATCAAATACAGTTAATTTTATTTTTTCACTACCAATAAGTTCTTTGACTTTATCAATAAAATAATCTGGCGTTTTATCGAGTGCTGGTAAATTTACTAGGTCTCTAACAAAATAGATTGAATCTCTGATAAATTGTTGCTCATCTATATCTATAGACTTATCAAATTGAATATTTTTTTCTTCAGAGTCTTTCTCAACATATTTTTGAAATTTATAACCTGATAGAATTAACCCAAGTGTGAATTCATTAATATCAACTTCTGTTTTTAGACTGAAGAGGTAGCTTATATTACAATCAAAAGGAATTTTATTTCTTACTTTAGAGCCGAGCTCACACAGTTCACTCTTGCTTAGTGAATTATCTATCGACACTAGAATCACGTCTATTTCATTTTTTAAATAGAGTTTTGGTACAATCAATATTTCTTTTTTGTTTGCTTTAAATTTATTAATTTCAAAATAATCTTTTATTTGCTCAGTATCTTTAAAGTTATCCAACAAACTTTCACTCATGGAGTCTACAAAAAAGATAGATAATTCTTTCATTAGCTACTTGGTGTCCAATCTTCTTCAAATTCACGTGCCATCATCCAAAGAAAGTCCGACAACCTGTTCAGGTACGTTACAACTTTTGTGTCTTCAATTTGTAAAGTTTTATACCATGTAACACATTTCCTTTCAGCTCTTCTGGAAACCACCCTTGCCCAATCAAATTTTGCCGATATTACATTTTCACCAGGAACAACAAAATACGTAGGTATACCATTTTTTTCAGTAAGGAAGTCGATATCTTTCTCAAGAGTTTCAATCATAGATTCAGTTACCCTTGTTTTACCATCTTCTAATTTATTTCTCTTTTCTTTGTCTGTTGCTAACTCTGCACCAACAATAAATAATTCTCTCTGAATTCGAAGAGTTGTATCTTTCACTTCAATTGGTAACTTATCTTCACATCTAATCAAACCAAGTGCAGCAACAAGTTCGTCAACTGATCCGTATGCTTCTGGTGCAATATTATCTTTTGAGACCTGATCGCCATATAGAAGACTGGTATCTCCTTTGTCACCTTTCTTTGTATAAATTTTCATACTCTTAGATTAGTGTTATATAGAAAGTATTAATGTACCAGATGCACCCATCGATACGATTAATGATAGATAACTCAGCCCTGTACTGGCCATTACTCCTGTATAAGACGTTTCTTTTAAAGATTTGTATGAACCAAAAGACAGTATTGCTGCAGATAAATATAAAAATATAATGATATTATCAATCATATTTGTAGAAATTAAATTAAATAAACTTGATGAACTCTCGTACAAACCAGAAAATACCAGAATTGAAATTCCAATTGATAAATAGGTGGAGAATAAGGCTGTGTTTTTCATGCCATCCCTGCTTATTGTAGGATCTACCAAAAACCAATGTCCTATCATCATTAAAGAAAATACAGAAGATACCATCATTATTGGCAATGCAGACATAAATAAGGTTTGGCCTACCAAAGTGAAAGCTCCAACTAAAAAACTAATAAAGCTAAGCAGTAGAAGATAAAATTTTTCTGACCTTTTAAAGAAATTAAGATACATTGCGAGAAAAAATGCTCCAATATAAGAAAATTGATTCATATAAAGAAAAATATTCATTGCAATCACTGCAGAAAATAGAATACTAAAACCCTTTTTCGGTTCAGTGCTTTTAATGATATAAGCAAAAAATGGTACACATAGTGTTAAAAAGATGTAGGTAAACTGACTCAATTGCATATATTCTTTACAATAATATATATGTTTTTATTGATATTGAAAAAAAATTTCAAAAAAGCCACATTATTAAGTTTTGCTTTTATTGGAATAATTTATTTTCTTGAAGAAAGTAGTTCAATTAACTTTTTTTCACCTGAATTTTTTCTGACATTTGTAATGTATTTAATATTATTTTCAATTTGTCTTGATGCATTAGATAAAAATAAAATCTTAGGATTATTGATGTCTTTTTCTTTATTATTTTTACCCCCAGTGATTTTTCCTGAATTTGCAGGAAAGTTATTTCCATTAACTTATGGAATTTTTATCATTTACCTTTTCTTTACTTATGGATTAAGTATGTTTAGAAATTGGAAAAATAATGCGGGATTATGATAAAAATATCAATTTATCTACAATGATTACATGAAACAGGGGTTATTAAAGAAATTTAGTTATATTTTTGCGTTTTTAATAGCTTTCGCATTAGTTCTATCACCAGAAGAAGAAGCAAAAGCATTTGAAATTAAAAATGACTCAAATATGTTCTGCGTGGATAATGCAGTGGCTCCGCTTGATAATCTCTTTGATATTCAAACATTTCTTAGTTGTAATGGGTTTAATCCTGGACCAATTGATGGCTTGAGTGGCTCAAGAACTAATAATGCAATTATAACTTTTCAAAAATCAGTTGGTTTGACACCTGATGGCGTTGTTGGTCCAGCAACAAAACAAGCAATGAGAGCATATAGTACAGTGTCTTTTACTTTCACTGGTAGTGGTTGGGGTCATGGTGTTGGACTTAGCCAATATGGTGCCAAGGGTTTAACAGAACTTGGTGCAAGTTTTTGCAATAATACTAGTTCATGTACATCTACTGAGGTTGTTGATTATTACTTCAAAGACACTACCGTAAAAAAACTATCTGAAATTAACTTATCATCTCCAGATATTGCAACTGATAACAATTCTTTGTGGGTTGGTCTAGCAAGAAATGCTAGGAGTATAAATCTGACTACACTTCCTTCATCTAGTCCACCTACACTCTCTATTTGCCAAGATGGACTTTCTGATGTGGCAGGAGTTCAAGTATTCTTAACTTCTAGAGGCTTCGAACCCGGTCCTGTTGACGGTGCTTTTGGTGATAAAACATCAAATGCTTTAAAAAATTACCAAGCATCCGTTGGCCTGAGTCAGTCAGGGAGTATTGATACTGAAACATTAAATAAAATCAAGTCCGAGGCAAGTTTAGATGGCTCATGTGAATCTATATTTGGACCGCTAAAAATAAGTGGTGGGGCAACAGTTAATGTAATTTCAAATGGAAATGGATGCTACTTTAATGGTCATCCTCTTGTTAATAGAACAACAGCTAGTTGTAATATTGGTATCAGTTGGTCTGACGGTGGAAGAATTAGAGTTGGGCCTCGTGAACACAAACATGGTGTACTTAAATTACGTTCACAAAATGTCTCTTCAGGATTTCATGTTGTTTTATCAGTAAATATAGAAAAGTATTTATATGGACTTGCAGAAATGCCATCGCACTGGAATGTGAAAGCATTAGAAGCTCAAGCACTTGTTGGTAGGAGTTATGCAGTTTATCAATATTTAAAACAAAATATACCAGCTCAATCTACAGATCTGAACGCGGGCTTATCTACATCTAGGCAAGCATATTGTTGGTGTCATATTGGTTCAACCGCATCAAGTCAATACTATTATGGGTATTTAAAGGAAATAGCTGGTCCTAATTGGGTTCAAGCTGTAAATAACACATCAGGAAAAGTGATAACATACTCTGGTGGTTACACTCAAAGCTCTGTAATTCAAGCGTTCTACTCTTCATCTACTGGTGGAAAAACAAATAATAATGCAGTTGGATTTGGTTCTGCCACTGCGTGGCCATATCTTCAAACAGTTGATGATCCTTGGTCAGTTGACAACAGAGTAGGAAATCCAAAAGCTGCATGGTCTTATGACTTCTCAACTTATCAATTATCCAAAAACATACTGTGTGGAGACATTCCTTGTTTTGATTCAATCACAGATATATATATTTCATCCGTGGCAGAATCTGGGGCGGCTATTGAAGTAACAATGAAAGGTTTTAGAAATGGTTCTTCAAAAACTGTCACAAAATCAGGAAGAAATATTAAATCTCAATTAGGATTTACCTCTCATTATTTTAAAACATCCAGTCAATCAGATGTGTCAAACCTTTCAGTTGGACCAGTAACAGTTAACACTTCGCCCACTACTTCTACTAATGGTACAAGTGTTACAAGCACTACTGGCGATGTTGCTCAGTATGCAACTTCTACAGCAGGATTAAATTATTTATCTGGAGCTGGATTGTTAAATAACTGCACTGAAACTTCATCAGCTTGTCAGGCTAAAACTATGACAAGAGAAGAAGCAGCTGCTGTGGTCACAGTTATCGGAGGAATTTCATTAGATGCACCAAATGCATACAGTGATGATGATCAAAGCATTTTTCAAAAAGCAATTAATGGCATACCTTATTATGGAATACAAGTATGTATAGGCAGCCCATTCCAGTTTCAACCAACAGAAACCATATCTAGAGATCAGTTTGCATGTATGCTTGTCAAAGCCATTACAGCAGGATCTACAACAAATTTATCAGGAGCAATAGATAAATACTCTGATGAGGGTGCAAGTAAATGGACAAATGAAATTAATGTTTTGGCTGCAAATGATGTTATTCCAGCTTGTAGTTCTCTGCAAGATAAATTTTGTCCAAGTAGAAAAATATCAATAGGTGAAGTTGCGTACATAGTGAACCAAATGGTAAATAAATCTTTAATTTCAAGTGATACATTTAATTCAAATCCTTTCCAAGAAGGGTGGTCTGCAAATGGTTCGGAAGTTGAAGATGCTAGTGCAACTGCAGTTTCAAATCCGAATGCAGGTAACGATGCATGTGTTCCCAAAGACAATTCAAGTTTGGTTATAAATTCAATATTAGATGTACAACAATTCTTATCGAATAATGGTTTCAATCCTGGTCCAATTGATGGACAAAGTGGGCCAAAAACTAAAAATGCTGTTATCGCATTCCAAAAAGAAAGTGGCCTTTTAGCAGATGGAATCGTTGGTAATAAAACCAAAAGTGCAATGCGTGCTTATACAGGTTGCAGAAGTACTAATGTTTGTAATGCAAGAGATAATACCGGAGCCAAATTAGATTCAGTTGCAGATATCCAAACATATCTCTCAAATAACGGATTTAATCCTGGAATAATTGATGGAGAAATGGGTTCTTATACAAAAGAAGCCATAAAAGCATTTCAAAGAAAAGTCGGTTTAATACCTGATGGTGTGGCTGGAAATAGGACGAAATCCGCTATGCGATCTTATACAGGTTGTTAATTTATATTAGATCTAAAATCTGCTGAGATATTTTTTTTGCTTCCATGTTGAAATTATCTTCTAACTGATTAATTGGCGCTGAAGCCCCAAAGGAATCTATACTAAAACTTTTTGTTACTGGTCCTACATAGTCTTGCCAGCCTATCGATCTTCCTAACTCAATAGTGAAAACTTTATTATTAATACATAGAGAGTCGATTATCTCTGGTTTCAATTTATTAAGTATTGGAGTACTAATTATCTGTATTGATTTTCCTTTTAACAACTTACTAACTTCCACAGCAAGATTAACTTCTGACCCCGAAGCAAAAATTGTCGCATCAGTTCCATGAGCTAATTCATAATACCCTTTTTTAAAATCTTCATAAGAAGCGTTTGTATCTAAATAGTCAATATTTTGTCTTGTTAAAACTAAAACTTTAGGGTTATTAGTTTTTGAGAAAATGTATTGATATGAATATACTATTTCTTCACTGTTCGAAGGTCTTATCACGTCAACACCTGGTATAAGTCTTAGTGACATAAGATGCTCTACTGGTTGGTGTGTAGGTCCATCTTCTCCCAGATAAATGGAGTCATGGGTAAATATAAAAACAGAGTTTAGTTCCATTAATGCAGCAAGCCTTATGCTTGGCCTCATATAATCTGAAAATACCAAAAATGTTGACCCAAACCCAACTAATGAACTGTGGAGGGTTATGCCGTTAGTAATCGCAGCCATAGCATGTTCCCTGACTCCATATTCAAGAACTTGTCCAGTTTGATTGTCAGATGAATAAACTGCATCTGAAATAATTTGCTTTGTTGATGCTGCTAAGTCTGCTGACCCACCTAATATAAATTTATTAAACTTACCAATTTCTTTTAGGACTTCACTACCAGCTACACGTGTTGCTTTCTTGCCACTAAGTGCTGTATTGATATTCGCTATGTTTTTTTTGTTAAATTGATCCCATAAAAGTTTAAATTCTGAATCTTCCAATAATTTTTTTTCAAGTTCTTGTTTCCATTTTTTATATTCTTCATTATCTATTTGTCTTTTCTCATCAAAATATTCATATACTGACTTTGGGTGTTCAAAAGGATCAGCCGACCAGGCTAGGTTTTCTAAAAATTGTTTCATTTCTTCCTCACCAAGTGGTGAACCGTGTACACCACTTGTATTTTCTTTATTAGGTGAGAATTTACCAATTGTGGACTTAGCAATAATTAAAGAAGGTTGAGATGTGTTGGCTTTTGCAATGTTTACCGCCTTGATTATTTCATTCTCATTATGACCATCTATAGATTGAACATCCCAGCCAAAAGATTCAAATTTTGTTTTCTGATTAGTTACTGACACCTTGTCTACATTTCCATCAATTGAAATATTGTTATCGTCAAATATATAAATTAATTTTCCTAATCCCCATAAAGCAGCAAGTTCTGCTGCCTCCTGAGACAATCCTTCCATCAAGTCCCCATCTGATACAATTCCGTAAGTAAAATGATTAATAATTTTATCTCCGAATGTATTTGAAAGATATGATTCTGCTAAAGCTAGTCCAACTCCAGTTGCAAAACCTTGTCCTAGTGGACCTGTTGTTATGTCAATTCCTAATTTTGTGTCTAACTCAGGATGCCCAGGTGTTTTTGATTTCAATTGTCTAAAGATTTTCATGTCATTTATTGATATATCGAATCCATTAAAATGCAATAGGCTATATAACAATGCAGATCCATGTCCGGCACTTAATACAAATCTGTCTCTATTAATCCAGCTTGGGCAATCGTTAGAAACTTTTAGAAAATTTTTGTAAAGAACAGTTCCTACATCTGCCATTCCTAATGGCATACCAGGATGCCCAGAATTTGCTTTTTCTACACTACCAGCAGAAAGTACTCTTATGGATTTAGTTACATTATCGAACACAGATTAAGTATATAAGAATCTATGCAGAGGCAAAAGAATCTTTTGCATGATATGAGGACCTAACGAGTGGTCCAGATTCAACATGTGGAATGCCATATGATTCACCAATGATCTTATAATCTTCAAATTCCTCAATCGTTGCATATCTGTCTATTGGTCTATGCTTTGCAGTTGGCCTTAAGTATTGACCAATAGTGACAATATCCACTTCAATTTTTGATAAATCTTTTAATACTGATATAACTTCTTCTTTAGTCTCTCCCATCCCTACAATTAAACCAGTTTTAGTTTTACCCATAAATCCCTGTTTTTTTACATACTCAAGTAGGGAAAGAGATCTTCCGTAAGATGCAGCCGTTCGAATCTCTCTTTGAAGTCTCGGTACAGTTTCTAAATTATGATTAAAAACCTCTGGGGATGCATCAATTATATTTTGTATTGCTGTTCTCAAGCCTTTAAAATCAGGAACTAATACTTCAACATCACAATTACTATTTTTCTCTTTAACAGCTCTAATCGTATCAGCAAAAAACATGGACCCTCCATCTTGAAGATCATCTCGATTGACTGACGTAATTACAGCGTGAGTGAGATTCATTGCTTGGACACTTTCTGCAACTCTAAGTGGTTCTCCTAAGTCAAGTTCACCAGGCTTACCAGTTTTTACATCACAAAAACCACATGCACGAGTACAAACGTCACCCATAATCATAAAAGTCGCAGTTCCCATTGACCAGCATTCATATATATTTGGGCATGAAGCTTCCTCACATACAGTATTTAATTTTTTTTCACTTAATAAATTTTTTAGTGAAACATAATCACTTCCCAAATTTGCCTTAACTTTCATCCATTCAGGTCTTGTAGGTTCACTTGGCAAAACACCTCTAACAGTCACTGGGATTTTATTTTGGTTTATTTTAAATACTCCGTCCTTAACCATTTGATCAATATTGAATTCTTTAGTTCTCTTTAGTTGCCTAGGGGTAAATTGAGAAAACTGTTTATCTACCTTTGTATATTTAAAAACTTTTGCAAAGGTATCTGATATTTCACTCGCAACTTCTTCAAATGATATATCTGGATTAAATTGGTGAATGGATGTAATTTGTTCTGATTGGTTTCCACAAGGGTTAATTAATTGATACCCCTCTAATGAATCAAAAATATTCAGTGAAAAACCATGGTATGTTGACCATTTACTGACTTTAATACCTATAGAAGCAATTTTACCTTTTGCAGTCCAAACACCTGTATCATTTTCTTTAGTAAAAGAATCTATTTTAAATTTTCTTAACGAATCAATTATTACATTTTCTATGTTTCGAACAAATGGAATAACTTTCTTAGGATCAGAAAGCCGAATTATTGGATATCCAATTAATTGTCCGTCTCCATGATAAGTGATATCACCGCCTCTATCAGTTTCAAAATACTCAATCCCAAGTTCATGTAGTTGACCTTTTGAAGCTAGTAAATTATTTTCTTTGCTGGACCTGCCGGATGTAATTACATTATTATGCTCTAATAAGAGAAGGTAATCATCTTTCGATTCTTCTTGTGAGACTGATCTATGTAATCCGAGCTGTAAATCATAAGCTTCAGAATAAGGTAATTTACCCAACCATCGTATATTTAAATCTCTCAATCTAATCCCTGTGACCAATCAGGGTTTTCTAATTTATCCTTTATATGATTTAAAAATAACAAAGCAATAGAACCATCAAATACTCGATGGTCCCAAGTTAAACTTAAAACTCCTGTATGTCTTATAGCTATTGAATCAGAACCATCTTGTGATTGTATTACTACAGGTCGTTTCTTGACAGATTCTGTTGATAAAATAGCTACATTTGGTTGATTTATTATTGGTGATGTGATGAAAGAGTTAAATGAACCATTGTTTGATATTGTAAAAGTACTTCCTGTTACATCCTCTAAACCATACTTACCATCTCTTAATAACCTTGATGTTTCTGAAATTTTTCTTGCTAATCCTTTTAAGTTGAAGGAATCAGCTTCTGCTATAGTTCCAACCAATAACCCTTCTTGATTTAAATCGACAGCAATACCAAGGTTTACATGACTATGAATATCATGAATGCCTTTCTCTATGTCAAAAGAACTATTGACGGATGGGAATTCTCTTAATGCAGAAATTGTTGCTAATGAAATGAATGGCAAATAGGTTAGCGAAAAACCATTTTCTTCTTTAAATTTAACTTTTTGTTTTGATCTGATTGTTTCAACATTTTCATAATCTACTTCGATAGAAGTCATTACATGAGCAGATGTTTGTTTTGATAAAACCATATTTTCTGCGATTCTTTTTCTCAATCTAGATATTGATTTATTTTTATCAGCTGATTGAGTAGTTTCTTTCTTGATTGAATCCTCTGATATAGTTGATGTAGTAGAGCCTTGATTTCCCGATGAAATGTAATTTTCAATATCTTCTCTTTTTATTCTTCCATTTTGACCTGTACCAACTACATTATTCAAATCAATATT